>NZ_AUBP01000040.1 GCF_000429305.1 Desulfovibrio inopinatus DSM 10711 | reverse complement strand
GCGGGGAGGAGCAGAGGGGGGAAAGCCCCTTTCCTTAAAAGAGGTTTCTCCCTTCTGCTCCTCCCCGCTCCTCCTGGCCGCCGGAGGCGCCTTTCTTAGAACCTCACACCACGGACGTACGCATTTTTCCCTGCGTAACGTGCTGCGGTACCAAGCGTATTCTCGATACGCAGAAGCTGGTTATATTTTTCAACGCGCTCGCCACGAGCGGGAGCACCGGTTTTGATCTTGCCGCAATCGAAACCGACAACCATGTCCGCAATAAAGGAGTCGACCGTTTCACCACTACGGTGGGAAACAAACGCTCCCCATCCTTTGCGGATAACCAAACGAATGGCGGCAATGGTTTCGGTGAGCGAACCGATCTGATTGAGTTTGATCAAAGCCGAGTTAGCGCAATTTTCGTCAATACCACGTTGAATGCGTTCGACATTGGTCACGAACAGATCGTCACCGACCAGTTCAATGGTTTGACCAAGCTCGGCATTAAGAATTTTCCAGCCTTCCCAGTCGTCTTCGGCCAGACCATCTTCCAGCAAGCAGAACGGATAATCAGCAACGAGATCTTTGTAATATGCCACCATCTCAGCAGAGGTGAGTTCACGCTTTTCGGTGTTCAGCACGTACTTACCATTCTTATAGAACTCGGTGGAGGCAGGGTCGGCAGCAATACCGACATCGGGACCAGCTTTGAGACCGGCTTGCTCGATCGCTTTAACGATGAGGTCAAGCGGTTCGCGGTTGGACGACACTTGAGGAGCAAATCCTCCTTCATCGCCGACACCGACGGACATGCCTTTGTCTTTGAGCAACGCTTTGAGTGCGTGGTAGACTTCACAACCCCACTCAAAAGATTCACGAAATGAAGACGCTCCATACGGAGCGATCATAAATTCCTGAAAATCAGCGCCCTGCCAGTTGGCATGGCAGCCGCCGTTCATGATATTCATATTCGGCACGGGCAAACTATTCGCGCATGAGCCGCCAAGATAGGCGAATAAGGGCAGGTCGCAAACATGCGAACCCGCACGAGCAACAGCCAACGAGACCCCGAGAATAGCGTTGGCACCCAGCTTGGATTTATTGGGCGTTCCGTCGAGCTCAAGCATTTCCAGATCAATAGCAGCCTGCTCACGGCAATCGGCACCGATGAGTTCCGGTGCAATGATCTCGTTGACGTTATTCACAGCTTTCAACACGCCTTTTCCGCCAAAACGCTTCTTATCGCCGTCACGCAGCTCCAGGGCTTCGTGAACACCAGTGGATGCACCGGAGGGAACCCCAGCCCGCGCTTTGATGCCGCAAGACAGTGTGCATTCGACTTCCACCGTGGGATTGCCTCGGGAATCCATAATTTCAATGGCATTCAGATCAACAATTTCAAAATCCATGAGGGAGCCTCCTTGGGTTATATATCAATCTTGGTAAGAGTTACCATGGCAAACAAATTCGCATCATCGGGCTCAAACACCTGAGTACCGGGTTTGGACGCCGTGGCCGTTCCGCAACCAATGCCCTGCGACAGGGCATCTTCTGGAGATTTCCCGCAAGCCAGGGCCCCAACGATGCCGGCAACCAGAGAATCCCCCGCTCCAACGGTGGACCGGACCTGCACAGAGGGTGCAGTTGCATGATAAATTCCTGTCTCGCCAGCAATGAGCGCGCCCTCTCCCCCCAGCGAGACACAAACGTGCTCGACTCCGGTTTGGTGAAGTCGCATGGCTTCCCGACCTACATCCACCAGTTGAGAAAGTTTTTTGCCGCATAACATTTCAAGTTCATATCGGTTGGGTTTGATGAGAAATGGGCCATGTTCCAATGTTTTTTGCAGAAGCGGTCCTTTGGCATCAACGACCGCCTTGCCTCCTTGCCGCTTTATCGCATCGGTGAGTTCAGCGTAAATTGTATCGGGCACACCCGGCGGTACCGAGCCGGTGATGACGCCGATGCCGGAGCCAGCTTCCGTAAGAAACATCGTCTTGATTTCTTCGATACGCTCCGGGGAGACGAGCGGACCAACGGCATCAATTTCAAACTGCGCCTTCGGGCGTTCGGTCACAATTCCGCAATTGACCCGTGTTTCATTGCGGATGCGCACAGCGCGAAGATTCTCAAGTTCGCCCTGTAACAACGACTCGACAAACTCACCGATCTTACCGCCTAGGAGGCAGCAGTTTACAGCCGGAATGTCAAGTCGTTTCAGAACACGCCCGACATTGACCCCATTGCCGCCTGGATCAAACCGGACATGGCTCGCTTTTGCCTTTTGGTCTTCAATAAGCTCTTCAAGTTCGTATCCGACATCCAGACACGGGTTAAGCGTCAACGTAGCAACGGGGTAACAAACATTGTGTGGCATAGATGCATTCTCTTCAGTTGAATTTTCATGCATATGAGACAAAGGCGCGACAATTATTTACGGTCATATCATAGGTGCCATGAAATTCAACATTTTATTCTGACAACACGTTGTCTTGCATTGTACAAAAAGAATGATTCCTTTATTTGCAATTTTGACATTTATGACTCCATCGAGGCCGTTTTTTAAGGAGTCTTGCAGAGTGGTGTTTCAAGTGTGCGTCGAAATCATGAGATATTGTATTTTAACGACAATTTATTGCTCCATTGATCGTGGAAAATCTTGACAATAGTTCGACATAGAACTAACTGCTCTTTTCATGACAACGGATCACGTTATCGGTCTGGTCAGCCGTATCCGAGAAAAAGCGAATGCCTTAATTCTTGTTGAGCTTGAACGACGCGGACACCCCGAGCTTTCCCCATCGCATGGTGCGATTTTGAAATGGCTCTATGAGGAAGGCCCTCTTCCCATGGGCGTGCTCGCCAAAAAGATTGGCCGCCAAAAGAATACGGTGACAACACTCATTCGCAAGTTGGAACGCACGGGCTATGTGGAACGAAATACCGACTCTCATGACAATCGTGTTCAACGCATCTGTTTGACGGAGAAAGGCCAGGCTTTTCGTAGTGATTTTGATGCGATTTCAGAGCTTCTCTTAACAGCCGTTTGGGGAGACATGGAACAGGCGCAGAAAGAACATCTTGTTGCTGGACTGGAACGTATCCTTCACAATTTGAAGTAAATTTTTTTGAAAAATTAGTTCGATATCGAACTAAAACCATAACCAAGGAGAACACCATGAATGAACTGCTCACATTTCTCGCGGAAAACCCCATCGTATTCCTGGCAACTTCGGACAAAGGCGAAGCACGCGTTCGCCCCTTCCAATATCAATTCGAAGACGATGGACGCCTGTGGTTCTGCAGCGCGAAATCCAAAGAAGTCTACGCGCAACTCCAGTCCGATCCACGCCTTGAGTTTTCCTGCACGTCCAAAGACATGAGAACCCTTCGTATCAAAGGCAAAGCCAATCTGGATGATGATATGGAGATAAAGAAACGCATTATCACCGACAACGCGCTGGTGCGCTCAATCTATGGAGAAGCCGACAATCCCGACTTCACCGTCTTCAGCGTCGATCACGGTTCGGGAATTCTGTTTGACTTAACAGGAAAGAAACCGGTGGTAGCTGAATTCTAGGATTTGGATTGATGGATGGGGATGGGGACGGCCTGAAGAAATATCTCCATCCTCTTTCACAACGGAATTATCAATCAAACGCACGTCCCCCAAAGGAGTCTTACGCGCCGAATACCTCCTCTCCCGAAAGAACGCCGGCTCAGTGAGAACCTCACCGGGCCGGCGTCTTCGTGTTATGGGGCATCTTCATCCAATATGCAGATGGTGACGGTAGACAGGCTTTTCACGTAGCGCGGGCCGGTCAGGGTGTCTTGTGCGGAGAACAGATCGACTTTGCCGGTGTTGGTATACACCGGCTCTCCGCCCCGTTCTAGAATGACGATAACACCTTCTCCCACCACGGTGTTGAACACTTCCTGCCAAGAAAAAACGACGCGATACTCGTCCTCGGCACGGACAACGATGTACATTTTTTTGGTGTCGTTATGTTCTTTGTTGATGACCTTAGTCTCGTTGATGATGTCTGCCAACAACACGCCCCGAACACCTTGAATTGCACCGAGGGGTTGTCCGTCGCCGCAGGCAAGCAACATTGCATCCGTTTCGACCATATCCATGGCCTGCAGTTGCGAAAGAGTAAATCCGCAATCACGCTCAACTCGTCCGGTGATGTGAAAAAGAGGTTCTTCCATGGTTCTCCAGTGGAGTGGACCGCAATTCATGCGGGCTATGAGGTGATACGTGTCATGGCGTAGAGGAATACCATGACACAATGATCGCGCGCCGGAAAACATTGCACACCCAACCGGTACGCTCCCGGCATCTGCGCGGCCTCATGGACGGCATGAAGCGTGAACAAATGCCGTTATGCCTTGGCGATAACCACACGTTCCGCGGACTTTCCAAAGAAGTGATATCCCGACCCAGCCTCAGCCAGTACGTCCAGAAGTTCGTCCGGTTTGGTGGCCATGATGCCGCCGATGGAGCGCACCGAACGTTCAAAAAATGCATCCGGCAACATGCTTGCGGTGGGCCCCACAACAATAACGTCCGCGTTCGGTTTCGTCACCTTGAGCAGATCTTCCAATGTATCGTTGAGCAGTGTCGTTCCCGTGATGATAAGCACATCGGATTGAGCCGCGGCGTCAAGGGCAGCCTCATCGGGAACATGACGCGCCAGCTCATCCGGCTTGAGCGTCGATGTATCTTTCTCCAAAATGGAAAACTCCCGATTGTGGGCTTTGAGCATCCGAATGTACGGCACGAGCGCCCCCACGACAAGAGCCTTACCGCCCTCGGGATAAACATAGTTGTCGAGAGGGTCGGCATCGGTGGTAATCGTATAACCGTTATATTCGGTTTCTTGCCAGAGCGTATTGGAAAGCGCATTCATGACGGCAATGCCGATGGCTCGCCGCATGGCATTGCCATTGAACATTCGTTCCAGAATGGTAGAAGCTTTGGTGCCTTTGAGTTTACCGGAATGAGGCATGGCTTTCGCCGACGACGGACAACACACGGCCTCCGGAATCGTTTTGACGGGAGTAAAACAGATTCCCCCATGACCGTTACTCAGTTTCACTCCAGTAAAAAAAATACCGATGACAACACGCTCCAGAGTCAGCCCATCAAGGTCTGACCCGAGCGCGTTGTGCAATGAAGCGATAGTTTCACGTAAAATCGATTGACCATTATCGAGACTAGCATGCATGACATATTCCTTCCAGATGCAAGGTAATTAACAAGAGCAGCACGAACGAGCGTGTCCACAGCAACCTTCAACCGGAATGTCTTCGGTGGCCACGGCCACATGGAGATTGGACGTCCCGAAAGTGCTGGCGATGTCTTTTTGGCATTGCAACTCAAAACCGCATTCCGCCAAGAGGGTTTGAAACGTTTCGATGTGGCACAAGGGATGCCCGAAACTCATGAACGCCTTCTCCATCTCCATGAGACCGTTTGTCGGTATACAGCCGGGGGCGCAGAACCAATGATTCGAAACGAGCAATCCACCCCGTTTGAGCGAACGACGAACGCGTGTCAAAAAACCACGAAGGTCAGTTCGAAATTTATAAAGAAGGTGCGAGATGAGGATAATGTCGAAGCCTTCGCCGAAATCATCGGTATCTAAATCAACTCCAGCAACGTGAAGACGATGTGCCATGGCATAATCATTCACGATACGGTTTGTTTCCGTAACAACATGGGGCTTGTCGAGAATAACGCCGCGTAACTCGGGATTGAGCTGACACAGGCCAATGGCATAGAGTCCGTGTCCCCCGCCGAGGTCCAACAGAAGACGCGCATCGTCAAACCCGCCCCAAGAGGCTACGGCTTTCATGACAGCCTGGAGTTCACCTCGCAAAGAACGCTGGCCGAGGGCTCGAATGAAGTCGGTCTTCGGAGCTTGGTCAAAGGCATATTGTGCGGGTTCGGTCTTTCGTAATTGCGTCACCAAGTCGCTCCAACTCGACGTTTTCCCTGTATCTTTGCTCATCCACTCCCCCTGATACAGAGGGCTTTTTCGGACAAGAAAGGCCTGAACCGCGTCGCTGTTGAAATACTTTTCATCTTCCTCGTTCAGAAGACCAACGCCGACAAGGGACAGGAGAAAACTTCGAATGAACATGCCGTTGATCCCCAGGCGTTTAGCAATGGTTTCTCGATCCAAACCAGGTTCGGCGTCGAGCAATTCGAAGAGTTCAAGGTCCAATGCCGCTTCCATGACTTTATAGGCGCGAAAGCCATTTTGTAATCCCTCCAGATAGGAAACGACTTGCGGAACGTGAAGATCTTTCAATATGGGGGGCGCTGTATTCATGATGCAATCTCCTTCTTCATTGGTGCTCTTACATTTGGGCTTTGAGAAACGATGCGTATTCCTCGTCACTCAAGTCGTATTCAAAAAAAGTTTTGAAAAAGTCTTTTGTTTCCCGCTTCATATCGATGTCATTCATGGCCTCGGGGTACAGAGTCTGGGTGAGCCAAAGAAATCCTAAAGGAGCCTCCGGAGACGGTCGATTCCACCAGAATGCACCGATGGGAAATTCGTACACACGCCCCGTTTTGACCGCTTGAAGATCGCGCAATCGGGGATCGTTCAGAATGTCGTGCACCCGGTCTTTGCCTTTGACGCCTTGAGCCACAATGACTTCCGGGTTCCACTCAAGAAGTTTTTCAATCGTTGTTTCCCGAGCCGGACCGATATCCGCTGCCACGTTCACGGCGCCGCATGTATCGAGAAGGTCTTGCGTCCACCATGCTTTGCCTTCGGTCTTCAAAATGTCGGTAGACATATAGTAGACACGAAGACGCTTCTCCTTGGGGATAGTGGAGACACGGTCCTGGACCAGATCGAGTTTGTCTTTCCAGTATTCCACCAGCGCTTGAGCGCGTTGTTCATTGCCCACGACACGTCCCGTACGTAAAAATTCATCCATCATGAGATCGATATGCGCTTTGCCGATATACATGGTCACAAGCGGAAATCCCACGTCCTCAATCTTCGCGTTACCTTTCTTGGAAATGATGCCGGCAAACACGATATCCGGATTCAGCGTGATAATTTCTTCAATATTGATGTTGTCGAAGGAGCCGGCATCGGGAATGGAGGCGAGTTCCGGTTTCATCTTCAAAAGCTGAGCAAATCTGCTCATGGAAGGTTGCCCGACGATCTTGTCTTGTGCGCCCAGCACAACGACCTGGTGGGTAACGCCGCCATAACACGTGATGAGAATTTTCTCGGCATGAGCCGGAACGTGAACCGTGCGTCGCGTGGCGTCGACGACGGTGAGAGTATCCTCCCCTGTCTTCGCAAACAACTGCGAAGGGGTAGCGACCATCGCTATACAGCATAACAAAAGAATCCACTGCATAAATTTCATTGCAAAATACTCCTGTGCCATACACATGGGAATGCGGGGAAATCAGGCTGTCTGAAGCTCCTGGACCGAGGGGACACAAACTTTGATAGCACGCCGTCCGTTATCGATCAGCGCGTTGGCGATGTTCACCTTCACACCATATAAATCATGGAGTCGCGTTTCAGTGACAATGTCGGCCGGGGTTCCGGAGCCATGAATTTGCCCCTTTTTGATGAGCAGGACCTGAGACGCATACAGCATGGCATGATCGGGGTAATGCGATGCCATAATGACACCGATGCCCTCGTGAGCCAGCTTTTTTACATGATGCAACACTCTGACTTGATTGCCGAAATCGAGATTGTTCGTGGGTTCGTCCATGATAAGAAACCGCGGACGTTGCGCCAGGCTCCTGGCGATGAGGACAAGTTGCCGTTCGCCTCCGCTCATTTCCGTGAACAATGTGTTCTTACGATGCGAGAGATTGACGAGGTCCAAGCCATGTTCGGCGATGTCCACGTCTTTCTTCGATGGGGTGGCAAAACGGCCAAGGTGGGCGGTTCTCCCCATGAGAACAATCTGTATTGCCGTGAATTGAAAGACGGGGATGTGACTTTGAGGGATGTAGCCAATGGTTTGCGCCATGCGTTGACGCGACCATGTCGAAATATCCTCACCGTCACATAGCACTCGGCCACGTGAAAAAGGCAAAAGTCCCAAAATTCCTTTGAAAAGGGTACTCTTCCCGGCCCCATTGGGACCGAGAATACACAGGATCTGTCCGCTTTCGAGAGAAAAGGAAATCTTCTCCAGAACGCCGCTACGCCCATATCCACCATGAATATTTTGCAGTTCCAGGGTCATTGCCACCCTCCTTTTTGACGACTGAGCAAGACAAGAAAAAAAGGTGCCCCAATAATGGACGTCAACACACCGAGAGGAATTTCCACGGATGAAGCACTTCGAGCGATATTGTCGACCAAAATGAGATAGGCCGCGCCAAGCATGCCCGAAGCTGGAAGCAGCGTGCGAAAGTCTGGACCAACGATCATGCGGGCAAGGTGAGGGATAAGCAGGCCGACCCAACCAACGAGGCCACTGATAGATACAGAAGCCGAAGTCATCATCGTGGAGGCAATGATGGCGATGAGCCGGAGTCTTCCCGTCTCTACACCAAGAGATTGCGCTTCCTCTTCGCTCAACGAGAGAACATTCAGTCGCCAGCGAAAGCCGAAGAGCACTATGGCTCCAAAGGCAATGGGAAAAAACGAAACAAGCACTTCGTCAGCCGAGGCCGTGGCAAGACTGCCCATCAACCAAAAGGTAATCGCGGGCAAGGTATCGTAAGGATCGGCAAGATATTTAAGTAAAGCAGTGCCGGACGAGAACAGCGTGCCGACCAAAATGCCGGTGAGCACCAAAGCAAGCGACTGATCACGAGGCACGTGAAAGCTGATGACGTAGGCAATGAGCACGGCCGTGATACCGAAAGCGAAGGACATGCACTGGATACCCAATACGCCGAACGAACAAAAAATAGCTAAAGCCGCACCCAAGCCCGCGCCAGAGGACGCTCCCAGAATATCGGGAGAAACCAGCGGATTTTTGAACATCCCCTGATACGCTGCACCAGCCATGGCCAACCCCGCGCCAACAAGAGCCGCCCCCATAATGCGAGGCATGCGCACCTGAAAGACGACGGTGTCCAAAGTAGACGGCCAATCCTGCTGTATGGGAAAAACTTTTGAGGCAAGAACTTTGACAACTTGTACAATAGAAATATCATACCGACCGACACAGAATGATATACAAAACACGAAAAAGAGAAAAACAGTGAGAACAACAAACGACAACGCACAATGACGCCTCTGAAAAAAGAGAACCACACGATCAAAATATGAATTATTTTCAGCATAAATTATTTTTTGCATTCTATACCATTCCAAGAATTATAATTCACACAATTAAACTGCACTCATACGGTATAATTCATCAAAATATGAAGAATGCAATTTGTTAATCGTGTTTCACTAAATTGATTTCATGTCAATCATCACGAATACAATACATTTCGTGTATTCACGACTGACGTTCTATAAACTTATAGAATACAAGTACAATCATTATACATACAGCGCATTCAATTAAATTGAGAACAGATGAATAATACACCACCAACTGATGCATAACAAAAATATAAACGCCCATTCTAACAACACAATAGAAATAATCACACGAAAACAAGACATTGTATTGAAGAGAAAAAGACCACAAATGAAGCTCAATACTGATCGCACAACATATAAACCTACTGTGTTTGAAGAAAACTGTGCGCAACCGCATGAAGATATATTGGGATATACGTCATGAATAATTGCAATACGCTTCCGAGATGGAACACATCTTTTCCCCACGTCAGACAACACGGGCTTCATGCCGGCAAGAAGAGCCTCGCGAATGGAACAAGCATGAGGTTGGATCAGGAGAATTGCTTTCTCCTCAGATAAAACGGCTAGTTTAAAAGGAAACGTACCGTGGACAGGAGGTGCTATGACGAGAGATGCTGTGGTGAGACCACTTGTGTTTGAAGTTCTACTCTATTTCTTCCACTACTCTTTGCACGATAGAGTGCAGCATCGGCCTTGGCAACCATGGATTCAATCGTGTCGCCTTTCTCATACACGGTGACACCGAAACTTGCCGTCTTTTTACCGACAACAGAGAATGTATTGTGTCCAATGGCAATCCTGAGCTTTTCTGCAAGCGCCTGAATACCGTTGACTCCTGTATCCGGGCACAGAATCAAAAACTCTTCTCCTCCCCACCGACCTATTGTATCTGTTTGTCGAACGTTTCTTCGGAGTCGATCTGCAAACTCCTGAAGAATCTGATCACCCACTTGGTGACCATAGTTGTCGTTGACGCTTTTGAAGTAGTCAATATCAAGCAGAATCAAGCCAAATTGAGAGTTACTTCGAGCGGATCGGAGCAATTCAGTCCGAAACACTTCATCAAGTTTTGTACGATTATACAGTCGCGTCAATGTATCATGTGTTGCAAGTTCTTCGAGTTTTTTGCTTTTCTTCTCAAGCTCCTTGGTTTTTTTAGCGACCAGTATTTTCAATCTTTTTCTTTGGGCTTTCATTGTCCGGACTCGCCAGCTGAACACCCCATACACACTACCGCATACAAACAGTGCCACAAGCAACCGAAACCACCACCGTTCCCACCACGGTGGACTGATTGTAATTTTGAGCGAGGTTCCGCTTTCATTCCAGACACTATCACTATTCGAGGCCTTGACACGGAAGGTATAGGTTCCGGGGTCAAGATTTGTATACGTAGCAAATCGACGACTCGTATCGACAAAATTCCAGTCTTTATCAAAACCATCCATTCTATAGGCGTATTGATCTCTTTTTGGATTCAAAAAATTTAAAGCAACAAATTCAAATGTAAACATAGAGTCTTTATAGGATAAGAGCAGTTCTTTCGTTTCGCTGATAGTCTTTTTCAGAGGTGAATCAGGAGCGATGGGAACAGACTTATTAAAGATTTTGAAGTTCGTAATAACAACATTCGGCTTATGGGGGTTGTCAATGATGTCACCAGGATAAAAGGCATTAAATCCATTTGGTCCACCAAAAAACAAGAGTCCACTTCTTGCCTTGAGCGCTGCTCCAATATTGAATTCACTCGATTGTAAGCCATCATCAACATAATAATTTTTAAATGTTTCTTTTTCGGGATTGAATTTCGTCAGTCCTTGATTTGTACTTATCCAGAGACACTGTTGATCGTCTTCCAATATGCCGTTGATAGCACTGTCCGGCAAGCCATCCTGCTGATAATACCGAGTAAATATTTTCGTCTCAGCATGAAATTTGTTGAGACCGCTCGCCGTGCCGACCCACAAAACACCTGCGTGATCCTGAAATATCGTGTTCACATTGTTATTGCTTATGCTCTTTGGATTGTTCGAATCATGAAGGAACTGAACAACCTTGTGCGTCTCGGGATCAAACGTGTTGAGACCGCCACCGGATGTCCCTATCCAGAGGAGGCCTGCTGCGTCTTCATAAATATCATATATGAAATTATGACTGAGGCTCTTGGGGTTGTTGTCATCATGCATATACCGCGTGAAGATTCCCGTATGGGGATTAAACTCATTCAATCCACCAATAATCGTGCCTAACCATATATTTCCATCCTGTCCCTGCTCAATGGCCATAACAGTCTGACTGTTCAACGCATTCGGATTCTTTCCCGTCTTATCTATGGGATACGTAACAACCGTCCCGGTCTTGAGATCGTACCTGCTCAATCCATCCAGGTAGGTCCCTATCCAGATATCTCCCTTTGTATCTTCAAAAATTTCGGTAATATTTTTCCCACTGAGTGCGTTGAGACCGTATATATTGTGACCATGCAAGAACGTTTTCGTTTCGGTGTGGAACAGGCTTAAGCCCTGGTCGGTTCCGATCCAAACATCTCCAGCTTTATCCTCATAAAACGTGGAAACCATCATACTTTTCGGGCACGTGGAATGTTCTGTTACCACTTGGTAATGATTGAATTTCTTAAAATAGGGCAAGACTTGGTTTATGCCGTTTTGGTATGTTCCGATCCAGAGTCCACCTGTTCTGTCTTCGTAGAGCATGGAGACAACGTCACTACTCAAGCTGTGAGCAATATTCTTATTCTGTCGATAGTGGATGAACGTTTCTGTTTCGCGATCAAACCGATTCAAACCATCGCCCCAGGAACCAACCCAAAAATTCCCTTCTTTGTCTTCCACGATAGACCAGATATTGGACTTGCTAATACTGGTATCATCTTCCTCGTTGTGCTGGTAGTGAGTGAATGTTTCTGTTTCAGGATCAAATGCATTCAGGCCACGATCGGTGCCAACCCATAACACACCGTGTCTGTCCTCATAAATTGACCAGATCTCATCACTGTCTAAACTCTGTGATGAATTTGTATCATGTCGATAATGCACAAACGTTTCCGTCTGTGGATCAAATCTATCTAAGCCGGCACCAATTGTTCCAATCCACACAATACCCTTTCGATCAACATAAACAGGCCATAACGTATTGCTACTCAAACTGTTTGGATTATTCTTATCGTGTGTATAACGGGTAAATGTATGTTTTTTTATATCGAAGCGATTAAGCCCCCCTCCAAATGTGCTTGCCCAAACGGTGTCATTCTTATCAATTTGAACAATCCCAACAAGATTGTGACTTATGCTCGTTGTATCTTCTTCATTATGCATGTAGCGAGTAAATGTTTCCGTATCCCAATTAAATCTATTCAGGCCGCCTCCCCATGTCCCTATCCATAAATTCCCCTGGCTATCTTCCTGAATAGACCAAACTTCGTTGTGACTTATACTCTTTTCATTTTCTGGATCATGCCTGAAAATCTTGAAATCCGTTCCGTCATATCGATTGAGACCATCTTCAGTCCCAATCCACATAAAACCTTTACTGTCCTGGAGGAAACAATACACGCCGGAATGCGAGAGCCCTTGGCTTACAGAAAGATGTTCAAAAAAAGTGTCTTCTCCAGCGTGGACGCTATGATTTGAGAACAAACTTAAAAACAATGTTATCGCGATAAGATTGCTTGCTATTTTAAGCGAATGCACAATCATTTTCACAAGCAGCTCAAACGACAACGTTCGCTGACAAAATATTCTATTCCGACATTTCAAGGACTATTCTCCTCAATGAAGACTATTGTAACGGCTCGATTTCAACTCATCCCCCTCAATGACAACGAAGGCCACCATTTCAAAGAGGATATTTCTTTCAATTTCCTCAATGCTCCTGGTCGCGACGTTCTTCTCCCAAAGACCTCCATCAACATGTTGAAGCCAAGCGCGCACATCAAGAACACAAAGCGAACGTTGCAATCCCCATGAACATGGAACGATCTCCCATGGAACCTGTGAGGGAGAGTATTTGCATTCTATCCCTCGTAGCACTCGCTGGACGCAAGTTCAAGGGGTATCATCGTATTAAAAGTAAGATCCGCCTCAATACTCACATTAAAAAAATGATTGTATACACATTCATCCTTTTTTGTGGCATAATAACCAATATTATTCAGACTTTCAGATGTATGCTTTGCACAGCAAGAAATGCTAAGAACGTCGCCAACGCATTACCACTTCTACACAAAGGCACGAAATAGCGAAGTACAATAGATCTCAACAATCCCAATCTATATTACACAAATGTTCTACAGAAAAAACGATGTCGAAAGAGTTGGCATACTGAAAAGTCGCAGCATCACTCAATGCTTTTAGCGAAAAGAGAACTCATTCAACATCGAGTATACGGGCTTCGGAATTTCGGGAATCACAAACTAAAGAATTAAAATGCTGTGTGGAGAGCGTGGAGACAATCATGTCGGAAAAGTGATTTCTAAACTCTGAGTTCATCCAGATGGAGAACCCATAACGTCTCAAAGAAAACGACACCACCCACAACGAAAAAGGGTTACAGCAATTCGCTGTAACCCTTGAATTTTCGTGGTGCCGAAGAGAGGACTCGAACCTCCACGCGGAAACCCGCACTAGACCCTGAACCTAGCGTGTCTACCAATTCCACCACTTCGGCGTGCGTCGTGGAAGAGATGTCTATACAAACGCCGCCACCTTGGCAAGTCTTTTTTTTATTTTTTCGCCTTGAAGGCGCCACGAATTTGCGCTAGCTACAGACTCCGTCGCCGATGCGACAATTGCACCTTAATACTGCCAAGGAATCTGTCCTCCATGATCGTGGCTTCTTCCATAGATGAAATCTCAGAAGCGCTGTGCGAAACCAGTCTGACGATAGGAAATTTCGACGGGGTCCATATGGGCCACGCCAAATTGCTTTCTCGCACGCGCCTCAAAGCTGAAATCAATAATCGAATCAGTGTCGCGCTGACGTTCGAACCACACCCGCGCCGAGTGATTCTGGGAAAAAACGACCCTCCGCTTATCACGCCTACCCCACAAAAACTGGAGCTTATTGAAGCTCTCGGCATCAATATTACGGTTGTGCTTCCCTTCACCAAAGAGATTGCGGCGCATACACCCGAAGCTTTTGTCAAAAAGTTCCTGGTGGACGGCTTCAAAGTCAAAGACCTTGTTATCGGTTATGATTATGCTTTTGGTCGTGGTCGCAAGGGCAATTATGAACTGTTATCCGCTCTTGGTGCTCAATACGGCTATGTCGTGGAACGACTCGACCCGGTGATTCTTGATGGTGCCGTGGTGAGTTCCACACGTATTCGAGACTTGGTGGAAGCCGGAAACGTGTGGGACGCCAGACCACTGCTCAATCGTTTTTATCAAGTTCGTGGCGAGGTTGTGCGCGGATTTGGCCGCGGTAGCAAGCTTGTCGGTTTCCCGACAGCCAACCTGCATCTTGTCGATGAACTTGTTCCCAAACATGGCGTCTATGCCGTCTGGGTTCAGGCCGATGGCCAGACCTATAGCGGCGTGGCCAATATCGGGCACAATCCAACCTTCGGTAATGCTGTTGCCGGAGTGGAAGCCCATATTTTCGATTTCAAGGGCGACCTGTATGGAAAAACCATCCGGGTCCATTTTGTTCAACGCATTCGCGACGAACGCAAATTTTCCGGTGTTGAAGAGTTGACTGCCCGCATCCGCGAAGACGCGGCCCTGGCACGGCGCATTTTATCCATGCCCGAAGCAAGGCTATGACGCCTCCATGAATGCTCGCCCCCTGGGCTGTATGGCCCGAACCGTCTGACCGTAAAGTTCTTATATGGCTGCCAAAATTATTCGTTCCAGAGCCAAACTTGCACCACTTCGAGCATGGCGCAGTTTCAAACTTGCCTACAAAAACATTTCGTCCGTACGCTGGCTCCTGCTCGGTTCAGTAGCCGGCGTTTTCTCTGGTCTGCTTGCCTCGGCATTTTATGTTGGGCTTGAAGGCTGTCAGTTCCTTTTACTTCACCATTTTGCTGGTGTCGCGACGCCAGCCCCGGCTGGAGAAGAATTATTTCACGGTCCGCTTGGTGCGTCACGCCCCTGGCTTATTCCGGTTATGATTACAGCCGCGGCTTTGTTCATGGGGTACCTTGTCCAACGATTTGTGCCGGAAGCCGATACCTCGGGCACGGATGGCACCGACTCCATGATTAAGGCTTTTCACCAGAATAGCGGCATCATTCGACCTCTTGTGCCGCTCATTCGCTCTTCCACAGCCATCTTGACCATTGCCACGGGCGGGTCGGCCGGTCGCGAAGGCCCGGTCTCGTTGCTTGGTGCCGGCCTTGGTTCCTACTTCGCCATGTGGCTCAAACTGACGGCCAAAGAACGACGCATCCTGCTTCTTGCCGGCGCGGCTGGAGGACTCGGCGCTATTTTTCGGGCTCCGCTCGGCGGCGCATTGACGGCCATTGAGGTTATATATCGTGAAGACTTCGAGGCCGAAGCTATCTTGCCGGCGGTCTTGTCTTCCGTTGTCGCGTATACCATCTTCACCTTCTTTTTTGGCACTGACCCTATTTTCGGTATTCCTCATTTCGAATTCCGAGAAATACGAGAAATTCCATTCTATCTCTTGCTCGCACTGGTCTGCTCGGCCGCGGCTTGGTTTTATGTCCGCACATTCTACTTCATCAAATATTCCGTCTTTGCTCGCATCAAGAAAAAAATCGGCATCATGTGGACCACCGGCCTGGGTGGACTCCTGATGGGCATTACCGGCTACTTCTTTCCCCAATTGCTTTCCGGGGGCTACGGCTGGCTTGAAATGTCCATCGAAGGACAGCTTACCATCGGATTTCTCGTCTTTCTTGTCGTTGGGAAAACCATCGCCACCGGCCTGACGATGGGGTCGGGCATGAGCGGTGGTATGTTCGCCCCGGCACTATTTGTCGGTGGAGCCGCTGGCGGTATTGTTGGACAGCTCGGCAACATGTGGCGCCCTGATATCGTGACGCAGCCTGGAAGCTATACCCTGATCGGTATGGCCGCTTTTTTTGCCGGTGCGGCCAATGCCCCCATCGGACCACTCATCATGGTGTGCGAAATCACACAAGGTTACGGACTTCTTGCGCCACTGATGCTCTGTAGCGCGCTCTGCCTCGTGCTTTGTGGAAACGTTTCGCTCTATGAGAACCAAGTGGACAACAAGTTTGATTCACCGGCTCATATCGATGACGCGACGATTAACATTCTGGAACAACTCAAGGTCGAAGATGTCTATAAACCCGGCAAGGTGACGCTTCTTGAAGAAAGCATCACTTTGAAAGCATTGACGCACATCATTGCCGATACCAACGAGCTTTGCTTCCCGGTCAAAAACCATATGGGCGAGCTTACCGGTATCCTCACCGTGCAAAACGTGCGTAAATGGCTGTTTGAAAACCACCTTTTCGAACTTGTTGTGGTGCGAGACCTCGTCAATCCGCTCGTTCGCATTACGCCGGATACCGATCTCTATCTCGCTCTTCTTAAATTCGTGGAAGCCGATCTCTCCCAAATTCCGGTTGTTGACCCGGAAGACTCTAATAAAGTACTCGGCATGCTCAATCGTGAAAACGTCTTCAATGCCTATTCACAGACCATCAAGCGTTTAAAAGAAGAAGAACAATAGACACATACATTTGTACAACGAACAAGGCCGCAGCGAGAAGAAAACATCCTCGCCGCGGCCTTGTTCGTTGTACGCTGTAATCCTTTTTTCAGGTGCTAATCCACCGTACTTTGACGCACCACAACCCGCTGCTCATAGAATGCCGCCTGATCCCCTATATCCGTCAATCGTTCACTCACCAATGCATTGACACAGCGGTCAAACTGTACCCAGCCCCCTCGCGGAAACCAGACAATATCTCGATGTAACCCTGCTCGAGGACGCAAGCGGGCGTGAACACACCCTGTATCCGTCACGAGTTCGACGGGTTTATCCACATCAATGCATTCAAGTATCGGGTTCTCCGGCGATACAAACACGTCAGGAAGGCCAACCTGGGCTTCTGGCGGAATTTGCGACAACATGTAGCGAGTCTGGATATAGCTTGCCAAGCCAAGCATACCGTCCTGTGCTTGAATGTCATGCGCATCTTTATGCAGCACATCCGGCAATCGCGCCAATCCATCGGAATGGTCAAAACGCTCGGCGAACGGCGGGTCCAAAGGTGGTATAGCGGCAAATCCTTTGCATTTGAGTTCCGCGAGACGGCACCCGGTTTTCCCTCTTGCCAACGCCGTATCCAAAATCGTTTCTGCTTCGGGGAATGCCTCTTCAGGAAAAACACGCTCAAAAAGTCTGCGGCCAATATCATAATTGCTGCGCGCATCGCCCGGCGGGTCGAAGACTTTGGCCGCATAGTTCACACATTCATGATTGGAACTTTTAACAATGTCCTCGACTTCCAACATGAGCGCACAGGGAAGAACAATATCGGCGCATTGTGCCGTATCGGTCATAAATGCATCCACAACCACGGTAAATCGCTCGGTGAGCGCCTGAGCAACGGCTTGACTGTCCTGCCCCTGTGTCACGGGATTTGTTCCCTCCACCCAAACCATTTTCACGGGTGGATCAGCCGTAGTGAGGTCCTCCGTGAGGAGCGCTTTACGGATACGTCTGGCCGATTGCTTTTCCACTCGAGGAAAGCCTGGTCCCAATTGACCGGCCAACGGCTGCACATAATGCATGCCACCACCACGACAACCGATATTGCCCGTAACCATGGACAGCGCATCAATGAAACGAATGGTTTCACCACCGCGGACATACCGCTGAAGACCTCTCCCTAAAATTGTCGCCGTGGGGCCGTTGGTATAGATATCGGCCGCCAAACGAACACTTGCCATATCAAGATCGCATCGTGCCAGACAATCGGCAATATCAATGGACTGCACACATTCGACAAACGCATCGGCATTGACGGTTCGGTCAAGCGCAGCCTGATCAAATCGATCTTCATCGTAGAGAAGCCGCAACACCGCAGCCACGAAGAACCGATCCGTCCCCGGCCGGATGACACAATGTGTTCCCATAGCTTTACCGCCATCGAAATCACCGGGAGACACCGTCAATACGGTTGCCCCTCGGGCGATTGCGAGGGAGACTTCACGTCCTACATGGATTCCCTGAGAACGGGTATTGTGACCGAAATTAATAATTCCACGACTTGCTTGCAGGTCGTTCAAAGACGGGGCGCGCACGGCACCAAAATCTGTTTTCATTGCCGCGATTCCCGCGCCAAGACACAACGATCCGGTCGCGGCCGAGGTCCCGAGTCGATCGAAAAGATACTTCGATGGCGTTGCCAAAACACCGAACGAGGCATTTCCATACATGGGTAAGATTGCCTCAGGAGTTGCTTGCAACGAAATGATTTTTTGCGCGATGCGGTCGTATGCTTCATCAAGAGAAATGGGAACGCGCCGCCCCGTAACTTTGTCGTGGAATATCGCTGTGGTGAGACGATCACCCCGCGTACGATGTGCCTGATATGCGGCTGTCCTTCGACAAATAAGCCCACGCGTAAAAGGATGCTCGGAGTTGCCCCGAATACGAACCTTCTCGTCATGTTGATCGACAACGAGGGAGCACCCATTGCTACAATGCTGTGTGCATGCTGTGATCATGAGGAACACCTTACTTCAAAGAGGGTGGAGTCTTTTTTATTATCAGAGAGGAAAATACAGGCCAGTTCATTGAAAAGTGGCTCCTATTTGTTAGACAGTTCAGCGACTTTGGCAAGGTGGATTCGTTCATGGATCTGCCGCTAAATCCTATTCCGGTACAGGCCAAATCAGCTATAGCCAGTAACGTCTTCTTTAGACAGCCTTCTTCAGACAATAGTCCATGTGTACCTCTTCCGGCGTACGGCCGTCCAGACTCGAATGCGGCCGATTACTGTTGTAGCTTTTGAACCAATCTCCAAGTACGGTGCGGGTCTGGCTACCACTTTCCAGCTCGTGTAGATACACGCACTCATACTTCACCGTCCGCCAAAGTCGTTCGATAAAGACATTATCCATCCATCGCCCCTTGCCGTCCATGGAGATGCTCACACCAGCGTCCTTGAGTGTTTACGTGAAATCCAGGCTCGTAAACTGGCAGCCCTGGTCGGTGTTGAAGATTTCGGGTGGTCCAAACCTCGTCAAGGCATCCTCCAACGCGGCGACACAGAAGTCCGAGTCCAGTGTGTTGGAAAGCCGCCAGCTCAGCACGCGGCGGCTGAACCAGTCCATCACAGCCACGAGGTAGAGAAAGCCGTGTCGCATCGGGATATAGGTGATGTCAGTGCACCAGACTTGGTTCGGTCTGTCGATCAGCAGGTTTCTCAATAAGTAAGGATAAACTCGATGAGCCTGGTTTGGAGTTGTGGTTCGCGGTTTGGGATAAATTGCAACAAGACCCATGAGACGCATTAGACGGCGCACCCGCTTGCGACCAACACAGTAACCTTGGCGACACAGCCAGCGCGCCATTTGGCGAGAGCCATAACTCGGTCTTTTCAAAAATTGCTCGTCAATCAGACGCATGAGCCTGAGGTTGAAGGGCGATTCGCCTTTGCTTTTGTAATAATATGTCGCTCGGGCGATAGAGAGCAGCTGGCATTGACGAGTAATGGAAAGCCGGTTGTCGGACTTGATCATATTTTCCTCCGGGCGTGGCTCAGCGACCGAAGGCCTTGGCTAAAAAATCCCGTTCCACGGTAAGTTGGCCTATCTTGGCGTGGAGATCCAGGATTTCGTCCTCGTGCTGTCTCGCCTTGCGGGCATGACCTGTGGCAATAACTTCAATCGCTCCCTTGCGGATTTTCGCCGTCCACTGGCAATCAGGTTGGCATGTACGCCATACTTGGCCGAAAGCTGGGCCATGGTAAGTTTTCCGGCCAACGCTTCCAAGACCGACTTTGACTTTGAACTCCGCGGAGTATTTCTTTCTCTTCGTCATAATTGTGGTCCTCTTTGATGGAGGAATACACCTTCGCACACTGTCTGAATTTGAGGGACCACTTCTCTATTCACACTTTCTCCATAAACTTTGGAATGCACGTTGCTTACACCCAGAGAAAATTATACGATAGAAGCTGAATTCGATTCAAATTTATAAGGATACAGCTATGCGACACGGAGTCTTCCCCGTTGTTCCCCGTTTACGATCTATTTTTTCAGTCCTTTTCGCCAGCATACTGTTCGTTTTGCTCCTTGTTCCGTCACGTCCCGGATGGAGCTTTACGCGTGGGTCTTCCGCAGGCCTGGTGATTACAGAGTCCGACCTGGAATTTATTCGCGATCGCATTA
Source organism: Desulfovibrio inopinatus DSM 10711 (assembly GCF_000429305.1). Classification (NCBI taxonomy): domain Bacteria; kingdom Pseudomonadati; phylum Thermodesulfobacteriota; class Desulfovibrionia; order Desulfovibrionales; family Desulfovibrionaceae; genus Desulfovibrio; species Desulfovibrio inopinatus. The sequence goes on along the minus strand of NZ_AUBP01000040.1, from coordinate 4,808 downwards.
AAAGCAACGAGGAACCGTGGGTATCCAACTGGCAATATATTAAAAAGCAGGTCAAAAACGGCCTCGCGACGAAGCGTGGAGTTCAATACGCCAAACCCCAAACAAGCAAAGACCTCTTTCGTATAGCCCGAACGGGCAATGCGGGAGAGCGAGAAGGGGACTTGCTACGAAGTCAACACCTCGCACTCTACGCAGCCATTGGGCTCGAACCCGATGCACAGCAAGCCGCAGCAAAAGCGCGCCAGCTGCTATTGTTCTGGGCTCAGCACGCCCCGACACGCTTTCCCGATGTTGATGTACGCAATAAAAAACCAATCGTACACGGGCAGAGGCATATTCCGTATAAATACCATTCGACTCTGGACGAAGGGCTTCAGTTTGCACTGATCAGTTTGGGATTTGCCAATGCCTATGATCTTATTGAACGAGTGTCGCCTTTCTCGTCTAAAGAGAAGAAAATCATGCTTTCGTGGTTTAAAGCGATGGGATCAACAATAAAGCATAGTCATATGATGGTTATCGAGCGCAACAAGGAAGAGGGCCTTCCTCTTGCCAACAACCACGCCTCCTTCACGAATGCTGCAATATTTGCGATTGGCATTCTCAGCAACGATACAGCGTTGTGCCGATTTGCGACGGACGATCCTCAAAACCAGTCCAATTTCCTCAATAATATGGCAGGCTCCATTTATACAGGGAAAAATCTTAGCGGACGCGAAGTGAATTTTAACCCTGACTTCAACCCTCCTACAGACCGCTCCGTCCGATTTTATCTTGCCCGAAACGAGGCTGGAAAAGTAACCGCATTACCTGAAGATTCCCCTCATTTGGAGAAAGCCATCGCCGTCTTCAATCATACGATACCGCATACTGGAGAAATTATTGATCGCTTCCGAAGAGTCCAACAAAAGGGTCTATTCTACCCGTGGTTTTCTTTGGCTGCTATGAGTTTGCACGCGGACATGGCGAGAAATGCCGGTATAGACCTTTTTCAACGTCGCGGTTCAGGAGGGCAAAGCCTCAAAACGGCTTTAAGCTATTATGGACACTATCTCGCCGCGTATAAGCCAGGGCAACGGCTCACTGAAAATACAACTATTCCGAACGAAAAATACTATTTCAATGTTGAAAATCGACACCTTATGTTCGAACAAAAAAACTATGTGGAAAAAACTCGAAGTGCGTACGGCGAAGTTGCATGGGATAATAAGGCCAAAGCAATGCTTCCCGAAAAAGTTTCCATCTATTATTGGCTGAGTGCAGAGCTTCTTTTTGATGCCTTTGCCGATGATCCATCCATTTGTTCCATGGCCCGGGACGCGTACAAAAAACTCCCAAAGTTTTACTATGAAGACCCTACGGGGTTCCCCATAATGCCCCTTACAGCACGGACTCGCGATTATCAAAAACCGAATTGTCCTCTTGCCGGAAAACCTTAAAACCATTTTTCCGAACTGCACGTACTTCAGAAGGAACCCATTGATCCAATACCAATAAGCCAAAATCTTCTATACAGAAGAAATATTATTGTTTCTAAAAAACGAGTTCAATACATATCACTCTTTGTAGAATCTTTTTTTGATTCAAACCAGATGAAATGAGAAATTGATTGTAATAAGAGCGAATAATAAAATCTCAAAGTATCGACAGAGCAAGCCAAAGAGCACTGCGCAAGATACGCGTCAGCACTTTGTTCATGGCGAGTGCGTAAATTTCGAAAGCGATTCAGCCTGGACAACGCTCGCTCCATACCCCACCAGCGATGGCGGTCAAGGCGTTCAGAGGATTACCGCTCTAAAAGATCTCACTTCTCAATACATGCAATACAAAAATGCATCGCGAACTCCTTGCGGATCCATCGTCAAAGAGTTCACATCATAAGCAATAAGGATACAAAACTATACCAAGTTCTCTTCCATCCCAGAAACTCTCACCGACGTCTGTGTTGCGGCGAGGATAAGTCTCGTGCATCGGATGGTTTTATTATCCTTTGCATAGAATTCCGTTTTCAACTTCTTTGAAATTGCAAAGAGAGATCATTTCCCGAAGTATTATGACATCATCAGAGCAGAGTAAGCACGCTCAACGGCTTGGCATAATTCATCATAAAGATCTTTCGGCTCGATACCTACAAAGTGGGCCAAGGTGGGAGAAACGTCAACAGTGCCCTTCTTAAATTGAAACTCACCTTTGGCGAGATCGACGTGGTAGCTTGACCCACCGAGAGTGGAAATCATCAAGCTTTTCATACGCTCTGAGACAACAGGGAACGGCTCACAATGTTCTTTTGCCATGGACAAACCAAACAGCGGTTCATCGGCAATAACCCCATGGTGTAAAAACGGGTTCTCTCCGGTTTCAGAAAATGTCGAGCCTTGCTTAAAAAGCTCAAGAAATTCAAAGGCTCGCGCAAACACTTGTTCAGCTTTTGCATTCTTTTTGAAGTAAATAACCCCACTGTTCATCTTTACCATGTAGTCAACTCCAGCCTTGGCAATAATATCCTCAATTCGCGTGGAGTTCCATTCCCCTTTCGTTTTTTTATCTCCCGGGATGGTGAAATCGAATGCAGCCAGCCTTTCCCAATAATAATCAATGTCCGACTTCACCATAACACAATCCGCATCGACGAACAGATTCTCGGGGAACAAGGCGCATTGAAAAGACAAGAGCTTGGAAAGACAGCCAGGAAAATCTTCAGCTCCCCGTACAAGAGTGATGCAATCAAAAGGAGACTGATCTATATTTTGGATGAGGTCAGCATTATTAACAACGAGGTGTATAGGCCGTCTTTTGTCCCACAACTTTATCGAGCGAGCTGAATGAAGCGCAAAATCAACATATTTCTGTTGATGAAACGCGACAAGCATATATGCTTGGTCCAATAAAAATTTTGACCGATTGTCTTTATAAATATCACAGGAAATCATATACACCTCAGGGATGTGGTGGAAGTATTCATTGTCCGAAGAACAACGTATTGAAGACAAAACTGACGCATCTCTAATTCAACAATGCACGTGATACGAGATCTTCAATTCATCAGCCTTATTTCTACGTTCTGCGCATATGCCAACATTTTCTTTGAAAACCACACGAAAAGCTAGAGTGAAAACACAGCAAATTCGGCTTGCTGTTCACCAAAACAAAGCATACTTTTTTAGAGTTTAGGCCGAAAAACCGTATAATTCAAGGGAAACATCCTTCGACAAGACGCCCCCCCCATCCCCCTTTAACCACAGAACACGCTTTTTCTATTTATATATACAGAGACGTCTTCGATTATGTGACTATACCATAAACTCCGAAAGCCACATTGATTACACTGTGGAACAGGCCATAAGCAAAAGACAAAAAACACCACCAATGTCAATTAGGCCCCAAACAGTATCCACCCAGGCATATTTGCAAGTATTTTTTTAAGGCTCTGTCCCCTGTTTGTGTTGAATTTACCCCAGAGCCATTGTGAAAACCTTGAGTGGAGACAACTGGTCTCCAACTCGCTCAAACATTCGTCTCCAGCCAAGGTAGTTCGGTAAATACTTGGTCGCAACGCCCTTAAATCGAGTCATCCAGCTCTTGAGTCGGCTATCGTAGGCGTTGACATGCTGGACATGAAAGACTCGTTCTTTGACATAGCCATACTTGGCGAAACGCACTGACTCATGCGGAATTTTGTAATCTTTTGCGACCGAGCTGTAGACATGAGCACCATCTGTGCACAAGAGGCTTTCATCAGAAAGTAGCTGCGGTAAAATGACGCCAATGGTAGAGCTGTCTACGCTTTCAATCATTTGATCAAAGTGGTTTCCGCGTCTGTCCTCGACAACCAGTACAGGAATTTGTTCTTTGGAGAGTCCGCGTTTCTTGGCTTTGCTGCCTCGTTTGCGAGCTTTACGCGGTATTTGCCTGCTCCCCTTAAACGACTTGAGAAAATAGGTCTCGTCCGCTTCAACTATTCCTTGCATCTCGACATCACATACATTTCGTGGGGCCGTAAGTAGACGATGTCGCCAACGGAAAGAAGTATTTTTATGGATATTAGCTCGTTCAGCTGCTTTACGCACACTCAGCCCCTGTATCATGGCTTCGCAATAAGGCAACCAGGCGTCACGCCGTTTGAGGTGAGCCAATGGCGTCCCAGTAAGAGCGTTGAAAGTATGCTTGCATTTTTTACAACGAAAACGCTGCACCCCTTCTTTAAACCCCCAACGCCAAATATCCATGGATTGACAATATGGGCAGATAGTAAAGCGTCTGCCATGATCGTTATCCACATCAAGAACGCCATCAGAAGCACTTGCATCTTGCAGGGTCTGAATCGCAAACCGCGCTGACTTAGGGTTAGCTCAGCAAAGTCGGCAAGAATGGTCTTGAATTTTTCAGTATCCATGGCAGCCTCCTTGTAAAGAGGTAATGCCTTTTTTACCAAGTTCAACACTTATTGGGAACAGAGCCTTTTTTAAAGACCATGGTAAGTGCCAACAAAACGAATTTGCATTAGGCAGTGTCGTCACGAGATTGTTAGCCACCAAAAGAGACAGCGAATCTGAACAGCCGCGAGAAATGAAGTTGTCATTTTTGCGTAACGTGTAGCTATCCCTCTCCATTGCTTGATGTATAAAAATGCGTTTTCAACAAGATGACGTAACTTATAAATATACTTATCATACTTTCGCTGTTCTTTACGGTTTCTCCTCGGAGGAATAACAGGTGTCATATTTCTTCTTAATGCTTCATCAACAATTTTTTGCGTGTCGTATCCCTTGTCCGCAATAAGAAATAAAGCGTTTATTCCTTGAATGAGC
>NZ_AUBP01000039.1 GCF_000429305.1 Desulfovibrio inopinatus DSM 10711 | reverse complement strand
TAAAACAGGTTGGAGATACACAAATCCTCATCCCGAAGCCGCCGAAGAAGAAAGACTCGCGACATCAGCGCCAGAAGGCCCGGCAACGCTTCCGCCGTCGAGCAGGCATCGAGCCGGTGATCGGCCATCTCAAGCACGACCACCGCATGGCGCGGAGCTACCTCAAGGGCGCGGTCGGGGACACCATCAATCTGTTCATGGCATGTGCGGCGTTCAATCTCAGAAAGCTGATGCGGAAGCTGGGAAGTCTTTTTGCGCTCCTGGCGTTTCTGCTCCTCGGAGGAGGCGCGAACCAGAGACCGGCGGCAAGCATCACATAGGCGCTAAAACGGTTTTTTCAGGCTCGACTAAATAGAGCAAAATATCGTCATCATCGTCAGCCGCAAAAGAAGAAGCTGCGAACACCCAAAGTACTCCGCATAACAAAATGATAAAAGACTTATAAAGCCCCACTATTTTTCTCCTTCTTGGACTTTTCACACAATAGATTTTCAATTCTGCAACACCGAACGTTACCCCACATCCCCAAACAGCACTTTAGCAAATATCATTATCGCGCCAACAACACCTACAAGAATCTCATCTCACTATAGAACACCCATCGCGCTATTGTATCATCTCAAAACAAAAGACAACTTGCTTCTATTGAAAAAAATATTATTTGATTTTTAGATAAATAGTATAAATTTATCATTTCATCTCTCAGGAAAAACCTGAATTTTGATACATTTTTATAATCATCCAACTCGTGCACAATACACAAAGAAACAAATATCCATCCAAACAAAACCAAATAAACAAAAAAAGAAAATCAATACACACAAAGGAAACCAGCAATACAAACTACACAATACATATATAACAACCCAAAAAACGGCTCCACTCATGCGAATTGGAGCCGCTTGTTCAAACAATACGGGAAAGCCTTTTATCATTTGATCACTTCATCATCGTTTAGAATCCCCCACGAACACAGCCAACGTATGTTTCTGCCTGTTTCGTCAAGTACAGCACGGAGCCGTTATCGAAGGAGACACCCTAGCGTAGTGGGGATTGGCGGTATTGGAGCTGATCAACCAGGAGAAAGACGTTAAGCAAAAAAAGACCGAATCGATGAAGAGAATCGTACGTGTCAAATCTACGATCGTTTCGAGTTCTTTACACCCCCACGCTATCAAAGCAGGAAGTAATAAACGCATAGATGCCACATCTCTTTCTTCATTGCGACTGAACGCAACTCAAGATCAATCCGCAAGCACTATGCCCCAGAACGAACACACCGAACCGGATTCGTATTCGTATTCGATTTCAGGCTGTAATTTGAGGCACCAAAATCGAAAACACGCTTCAGGCATAACTATCGTCTTCTGTATCCAGAGGCTCCAGCAGACCGTATTCAAGCATTTTTCTTCGTTCTCCTAGAAGATATCAAGGCAATGATCTATATTAGAATTAAGTGAACAAATATCATATCAATATCACAGTAAACAGACGCATCCTCACAGCACAACAGAAACACTGCACCATACACACCGGAACAACAGAGTTGAGAATATAAATATGAAAAAATAAATAAACACAACGCGCCATTCATGTTCTGATCCAATCATGAGACACAGCTCGTTGCTCCAAACCATCTATCAAGATAATAAATTCAGCAAACGACTAGAAGATTACGGCTGTTTTAAATTACAAATCGATGAATAGTTCATACGCCAAACAACATGACTACATCAATCAAAACGACTACAATAACACAGTTATTACAATATTAATCATAATTATATAGACACATTACAGCAATAGATCCATTAACCATGGAGAAAGGATACACAGGGAAGCATGTTACTTAAGAAGCATTAGACACAAAAAATCATATAAACCGAACGATACTCTCCACATTAATACAAAATATATAAAACATCATCCTTGACAAAACCCAGCACACAGAATCAGTACGGGAGAACAAGATGCGAATTTCTTCTGCATTGCTTGCTCCCCCAATACACTAGATCGCATATTTATTTATGAATCGGATCGAACACAACGAACATAAGTCTTATATGCCCCCTTTATTCCTCCTTCACACACGTAGCCGTAATAAAAATCTAGAAGCCAGACATGATACCTATCCGAGCGAGTGCTTGACCAAAAGAAGGACGACGGACTTGAAAAGACGGGATCAATCGAAGGATCCAGCCTATTCCAATCAACTATTGATTCTAGCTCCTTGACATTAGGTAATCTCCAGTCGTCTTCCCCTGCCAGACTCAAATTTTCACAATAAGCCAACGCACCTTGCCAATCAAGCTGAACCCCACCGTCTGCTTGCATCCATATCAAATTTGTCGATGTATCTACAATCGTTTCACCTTGAACCAAGTATTCTGCTCGGACAGGCAATGCCAGAACCAAAACACTTGAAAGAACACAAAACATTTGCATTCCAAGAATACGGAAGAATAATATCATAACACGCTACCTTGTTAGGATTATTGATATAAATAAAAAAATTCCCATTCCAAAGAAATTAAACATGTGTACCCAACATACTCTCTCGTTAACGACATTGATTTGATATCGAGAAAATGAAGTTCCCCATATGAGCCAGAGAGTAAGGCCACCATACACATGTTGAAAATCAACAATTACACAAACAATTCACAATATATTATCAAAGCAACGTCAATCTCTCTCCAGTCAACAACGACTATACACTTTTTAAAGAGATCAAAACATCATTGTCCGGAACGAACGCAACGAACATATAACGACACAGACTTCTCAATACAAACCGGTTCCCCGTTAAATAGATAGCCGTTATTAAAATTCAGATACCACGCGCAGTTGGAGTCACCTGCATAGGAAGTACTTGTCCAATGCCAATTAGGTTGAGCTGAAAAAACAGGATCAATTGCGGGGGATTCTCGTCCAAAATCAACAAGCTGAAACAACTCTCGCCGATTTGGTAAATGCCAATCCGTGTAACCGGCCAATACCAACTGACTGCAGTATGCCACGGCATTGTCCCAATTATACAGATTCCCGTCATCCGATTGCATCCACATCAAGCCGGTAACAGTATCTGTAACAGTGCCATCGCCATTATCGATATAGGAGAGAGGATTCGAAATATACTGCGCATCTTGGCCATAAAAAGGTGCACCTGGGTCTGGACAAACGATTTCTCCGATCTCACCGTAGCATACTGAAGCACCGGTATCGGGAACAGGAACAGAAGGCGATACAACGGAGTCACTAAGCGCAATTGATAAAATTGATATGATTTCAGAATTGCCGTCAGCCATAACATTTCGGCATGGCACAAGGCACAAAATAAGAGCAATAAAAAGCAGACGTACTTTTTTTGTTGCCAACATACAGCTTCTCCTTTTTAGATTATTTGCATTATGGGGTACGTTTTTACCATAACAGCGAACACATAAACCAACTCACCAAACAACATAACAAACGAGACTGAACACAATGAACGTAATACTATTTTTTTTGCACCACTCGTCCCCTCCACACACCAATAGATATTCGCCAATCGTCCCCCAACCACTCCCATAGCAAAGAACGTAAAAGAACTGCTCGACAAGTACAGTCGATTTAAATCAACTCTCATCAGCTCAGCATCCATTCATAATGGATATTATGCAGATGTTAAATCATCACAACATAAAACGCACAAAACTACATTCTACATACATATACCTCCAACAACGAGAGACACATGCAGCCAATCTAGAAATACATATTCGACACAGAACTATCAAGAATAAATATAGTCAACAAATTAACCTGCTGAAAACACGAAAAGATATCAAATCAACACATAACAGAGCAAGCAACGACAAACAAAAAATGCAATACATTACAAAGTGTTATGGACACATCAACAAACTAGCGCAATAAGAAAAACATCATAAATGAACTTGCCATTATTCGAAGTGAAATAAACGCAGCATAGTCAACGGTAAAATATTGTTTCCCTCGAAAGAATACCAAATGAGTGTTGATTTGATGAAAGAAGAGTAAAGGAAAAAAATTCTATTTCACATCATCCATGAAAAGGATGAGTCAAACGAGCTGAACAATGGCGTTAACAGAATGAATACTTATCAGGCCAGACAATACATCGATTAAAAGTCACTATTTCAGCAAGCAACAACAAGAACTACAGAGGAGACATCTATAAACAAAGGTTATCATCGAAGACGGCACAACACATTGAGTAGGTTCTGTTCACCACGGCAGCGTCAATTGCAATCGACTTCGCGAATCGATCAATACACCTCTGCTATAAGAGCGACTAACAAAACCTAGCCAATCTTCTTAATGATTCTTATTTTCAGTGGGAGGTGTTTATGAAGCCTGCTGAATTTGAACGATTTTGGACGATTATTGAACCCATTCTTCCCCCAGAGCCCCCAAAACCGAAAGGGGGAAGGCCTCGATGCAGTGATAAAGAGGCCCTACGCGGTATTTTGTTCATCCTGGAAACGGGCACTCCGTGGGAGAAACTTCCTCGTGAATGGGGTGCGGTTCAGGTATGACCTGTTGGCGTCGCTTGAGGCAATGGCAAGCTGCAGGAGTCTGGGACAAGCTCCACACAAGCCTCCTCACAGAAGTCAACCGGGCCAATGCTTTTAAATGGGAGCGTTTCTCCATAGATGCCGGCTCTGTTCCCTCCCCCCGGGGGGCCAAGAGACAGGCCCGAACCCAACAGATCGAGGCAAATCGGGAACGAAACGGCATATTGTCGTGAATAGCGACGGTATTCCCCTGGTTTGCCAACTCAGTGGCGCGAATCGTCACGACTCAAAAATGTTTTCCTCCGTGTTGAATGCACTTCCTTCCCTTGGAGGTGCCCCAGGACGACCTCGGAAACGTCCGTACAAACTCCACGCAGACAAAGGGTACGATTATTCTGCCTGTAGAGAATATTGCCGGAAGAAGGGAATCGTTCCACGGATTGCAAGGCGAGGAATCGAATCCTCTGAACGCCTTGGTCGTCACCGCTGGGTTGTGGAGCGAACGTTGTCTTGGCTCAATCGCTTTCGAAAGCTACGCATTCGCTATGAACGAAGTGCTGACGCCTATCTGGCTCTGTGCTCCTTGGCTTGCTCGGTCATTACTTTGAGGTTTTGTTAGTGGCTCTAAGTGGCTCGCCCGTAAATTTCGTTCTCACCATAACCCATCCAGTGAAGCATTCGATCCATAACTGACCTGCGGTTGAAATAAACAGAGAGAAAGAGAATATACCACGACAACTGGTACAGTTATAGAAAGGCCCAAACAGCCTAAGTATCTTCATCACTCTTCACATATCCATCGAACATGCTTTCGCCACAGCATAGTCAGCATTATGAAGAAATGCGAGAAGCTCCAGTTCGGGAAGCGGTTTGGAGAAAAAATAGCCCTGGATGCGCTGGCATCCCATATTCGCGAGCATTTTGAGTTGGAGTTTTGTTTCAACCCCTTCTGCTACGACTTTGAGCCCCAAGCTGTGGGCCAGTGAAATGACCGCCTTAACGATAGCTGCATCATCGGGGTTATCGCTTAGATCCATCACAAAGCTGCGGTCGATTTTCAGTTCCTGGATCGGAAACTGCTTGAGATAATACAGCGACGAATAGCCTGTCCCGAAGTCATCGATCGACATACTCACCCCAAGGCTGGCGATACGGTGCAGCAGAGCGATCGCTGCATCGACGTCATTCATAACGGATGTTTCTGTGATCTCAAGCTCCAGCGCATGAGCAGGAATACCGCTTCGGTCAAGTGCATCCTGAATAAAACCGGGAAGAGCATCGTCACGAAGCTGGCGTGCCGACAAGTTTACGGAAACGCGTAGGTCGGGATATCCGTTTTCGCGCAACCGGCGAATAAGAGAACATGCCTGGTCAAGCATCCAGACACCGATTTCGCGAATAATGCCAATTTCCTCGGCAATGGGAATAAATTCCGCAGGAGATACAGGGATACCGTCCGAACGAACCCAACGGATGAGCGCTTCCAACCCATAGACACATTGGGCAGCAGCATCGACTTGTGGCTGGTAATACGCGGCAAACTCTCCTTTATCGAGAGCAGCACGCAAATCCTGTTCAATGGCCAGACGACGTAAAACACGACGGTTTGCGGCTTCTGTAAAAAGATGAAAGTCGTTACGACCGCGGTCCTTGGCCATATACATGGCCATATCGGCGTTTTTCACGAGCACTTCGGGCGTGTTACCATCATCGGGAAACAGCGTTATGCCGATACTCGCACTTATATGAATCTCATTGTCGACCACATAATACGGAATCTTGAAGCGTTCAACAATATCTTCAGCCTGATGGACCGCGTCTTCAGCTGAAGAGACATCTTCAAGCAAAATAACGAACTCGTCCCCACCAAATCGAGCAACCGTATCTTCCGGATGGACAGCCTCTCGCAATCGACTGGCGACCAATGTGAGTAATTGGTCCCCCATGGGATGCCCCAGACTTTCATTGATCGTTTTGAAGTTGTCGAGATCAAGAAACATGACAGCCACTTTTTTGTTACGTCGGCCGGCGTGTTGCAAAGCCACTTTCAGGCGGTCAAGCAGCAACAGTCGATTTGGTAAGCCTGTAAGCGCATCATGGTACGCTTGAAAATGAATCGTTTCTTCCGAGCGCTTGATATCGGTCATATCATGAAAGACTGCGACGTAATTTCGAACTCGTCCGCTCTCTTCACGAATGGTACTGATCGACAACCATTCCGGATACACTTCTCCAGTTTTTCGACGATTCCAAATCTCGCCGGACCACGCCCCTTTTGTAATCAGTGTTTGCCACATGGTTTTATAAAAGGAGTCATCGTGGCGGTCCGACTTGAGAATACGCGGATTTTTCCCCAAAGCTTCTTCGGAATCATACCCGGTGATCATCGTAAACGCCGGGTTGACTGAAAGAATCGTGCCTCTGGAATCCGTAATCGTTACCCCTTCAATGGAATCTTCAAACACGCGAGCCATCAGCGTCAGATCCTGCTGCGCTAATTTTCGCTCTTCGGTTTCATGACGGAGTTTTTCCAGAGCAGATTCAATTTCCGATGTACGCTGTCGAACACGTTTTTCCAATTTCTCATTCGCGTCCTGAAGCCGACTCTCCGCTTGCTTACGTTCCGTAATGTCAAGCATCACGCCGACAATGCCGGATTGTATGCTGTTCGCATCGTAGAGAATGGATTTGCTAAACAAGATATCATGCAGAACGCCATCAGCCCATGGAGTCTTCGCTTCATATGTCTGGCGTCCTCCAGCCTGAAGCAACTCCGCATCCTTCTGCATATATATCTCAGAAAATTCTCGAGACAGAATCTCTTTTGCCGTTTTGCCAAGAATCTTTTCTCGAGACTTGCCAAGCATCTTTGCAAAGGGTGCATTCACGGTCTGGTAGCGTCCATCGTTGCCTTTGTAATAAATGGGGTGAGGAATCGTATCAATGATCGTTTCAAGAAGAATCGTCTTGCTTTGTAGGGCATATTCATCGGCTTTCCGCTTCGTGACATCACGCACCGTTGCCAATATACGTCCATCATCAATTCGCTTAAAAGTTGCTTCAGCAATCATGGCCTCTGCTCGATCACGAAAATAAAATTCCCACATGCGATCCAACTCAACGATATCTTGCATGGTAACGCCAAGCTTTATGTCCGGATGAGGAAACATTTCTTCGAAATGTTTCCCGAGACAGGCATCCTCCGCCAAAGAGAACATACGGCATGCCATGGAATTGGTTTCGATAACCTTGCCAGTTGAATCGAAAACAACAATCGCGTCTGAGGCTTGCTCCATAAGCGCTCGGTATTTTCGTTCACTTTCAGCCGTACGCCGTTTGCTTTGCGCATTGAGGGCATTTAAAAAAGCCGTGATTGCCAACACGAACACCGCAAGAATGCCATAAATCACACCACTTTTTTTCAGAACATGCCGCAAAGCATCCATTTGTGGTGTGACATTGAAGTAGACTTCTGCCGCCCCGAGAAATTTTGTGTCCTCGCCAAGCGGCACGTACGTCTCATACATTTCGACAGAGCGCAGTGAACCATCGCCCATCTGTTTGTATTTCTTGACAAGCTGCGAGTAAGCCTTCCCGTTTTTAATTACATCGTAAAAATATGATTCTTCGTTCGTTTGTCCGACTTCATCTGGCTCCGTTGAATAGCGTATCATGCCGTCTTTGGAAAAAATGCGAACTTTTTCCACTTTAAAATCAGTCATATGACTGAAAACATAGGAAGAAAAATCTTCCTTTTCGAAAAAATGCTCATCCAAAGCCGTATCGGTATTTCCAAATATTTCGAGTAGATGTCTGCTGAACAACTCCGCCCGTTCACGCGAAGATTGAAAAACAACTCCTTCAAACATGGGAAAAATAACCTGATAGGTTATAACTGGAAAAAGAATTATAACGAAAGCGGATAAAACAAAGAGTCCGTTATCGATAAAAAGCGTCTTGAGTCTATGCATAATGAATCCAGTGCCACTCAACAATACAGGATAACAGGGGGAAAAATACAATACGACTATGGTGTGGATTCGTCGTACTGTTTCTTGCGCACAAAAAGCGAGAAAGAGTGTACCATGGGACGATAGGCTTCCGGTTTCTCACTGTCCCGAAACCAGTACCAATTTAATAAATCTTGCCTATATTGGGAATCGGAAAATAATTCTTTGATATTGGACCAGGTCCAATTTTTATAAAACTCAGATGGCCAGCCAATCATACTGAACTGATATTGATCATATACATTGCCGAGTACTTCAGAAAGCTCTCGTGCCGTATCGGCTCCAACAACAAGAGCACATGCTGAACGGGCTTTATCATTCAAAATTTTTCCAAAATAAAAACTCCCTTCGATATCGTGACGATACCACGTCATAGGCCAAGCTGTTTCTTCATCAAAGGCAATACCATGGGCTTCGACGTCCCGACAATTTTGTTTGATAAGGGATAGCATAGCAAGTGATTCTTTCACCCCTTCAGCTCCATGTGCATAAACAAGCGGCTCATTGACAGCGCGAAGATGGGTAATATTGGCGAGAAAAGAGAACCGTATCCACACGCATGCCATGAGAATACCTATGCCCAATGCTATTCCCCGGACGAACCGTTGGCATCGAACATGAATTAACCAATCCACTCCCTGTCCGGCGAGGAGACACAGAGGAAGCGTTATGTGCACGAAAAGCCAAGGCATCTTCTCACCGGCCACAGTATACAAAACATACGATCCAGCAATGAGCCATACGAGCAACCATCCAAACGCATAGGCATCATCGTTTTCATGAGGATCGTCCCCAAGAATATATGTGGCAGGAGCATGGCGGCTCCGTACTAACCCCACGACCCCAAGCCAGGCCGCTACGAAAGGAAAAAACTCATAGAGTGCGGTCAAAAAAAGATAATAGAACCACGGTTGACTGCCTCGTGCCACTTCGTGCTGGGCCATCCAATATCCGACACTCCCGACGACGCCAGAAAACACGCCTTGCGGGATGTTGGCTAAAAACGAGGAAAAAAACACCACCTGAACAATCCAAAAGAACATGAAGAGTCCACACCACAACCGGAAGCGCAAAAGCCCCAAAGATGCCTCGCCCGCTGCCAACACCACAGCCATCAAAACAAACCCTGCTAAAATACTCCACGTTGTCTGGATATGCGCACCTTGCATTGGCGCCAGGGGGTTAAGCCCCAGAGCCGCAAGTCCCAGAGGGGCGATGAAAGGTAAGACAAAACTCAACATGATCACAGCCAATCCGGCATAGCGGTGAAACAACGTCTCGTGTTTGTTCCACGCAGCACGAACGGCCTCAAAGACGGCATGACCACCAAGTATTGCCCCGAAGAGAAAGGCGTTTTCTTTTGTAATAAACGCCATACTCATTGCCGAAGTCATAAGCCATAACCAGCGTTCACTCCCACTCCGGCTATATCGATGGTAGGCCATCATCCACAGCAAGGAAAAAAGCGCAATGTAGGCATCATTTCGTATATACCGACTATACATGAGCAAACTGGGAGAAATCGTGACCATAAGCGCCGCGAGAAAAGCCCCAATCCGACCAAGCTCTTTTCGCAAAGAAAACAGGCACGCAACAAGCGCGGTTCCGGCCAAAGCCGGCCCCAAACGGGCTGTAAAATCGCTCACTCCGAAGAGACCGTACACAAGTGCATTGACGTAAAAGAGAAACGGACCATGCATCATGGGATCATGGCTATACGTACCGGCTTCAAAGAGTAATCGGGAGAAATGGGCGTGCAAACTCTCATCATGGCTCATAGCCCGAATGCCGAGTCCCCAAAGACGAAAAAAAAGAGCCGCCCCGACAAGAGCAGCCCAGACGATATGCTCGGTTCCAACTTCGAAACGTAAGCGACGATCCCAAAACCGCACATTGTCGACCGGGTCAAGTGCATTTTCTTCGCACCTGCCCCGGTCGTCTCTCTCATCATTCACAGAACAATCCTTGCTGGTCTATTTCGCAATAAACACACCGGAGCCGGAAGCATTACTCCCACTTTCTACGAAAAACACGCCACCGACTTCCTGCCCAAACGGGCCAAAGAAGCTTCCTTTAAATTGACCGGTACCACCGAGCGAACCCGCGAGATTTCCGCCGAATTGCGGCAAACTGAAACGATTGAACCATTGGCTGTTTGCTAAGCTGTAATTCTCCCAAGGATCTCCATTCTTTAAGAAATTAAAGCTGGCTTGATTGATGGTGTCGGTTGTGAAACAAAATGTCATTTTGACATCACCGGACAGTGTAGCGGACGTACCTTCTGCTGTATCATAGTATCGGCCCATAATCTGACCATTATACGTTGCAGACCCTTCACGAGGAATGTCGTTGCCAGGCGTGACGTTTCCAGCCACAAAGCACGTATGCGAGGCATTGAAGCCGCCCTTGTTGAGTTCATCCAAGACGTCTTGTGGTAACGAGTCCATACTCGCATAGTCCAAGTTGGCATTATCGTTCCACATCCCCCAGGAAACATATTGATACCCGTCCGGCACATAGGCGGAGGGTTCCTGGTCAAATGTCATCCCATAATACGTGGCGCCCTGCTCCAATTGACCAAGTGCTACGCCATCTTTGACCGCTTCTCCATTTGAGTTAAACCAGACAACTTCGGGAGTGACACCTTCTTCGGCATTCTTCACATACTCATGGCTTCCGAAAACCTTATAGGTCGTTGGCGTCGGAGTTGGAGTCGGTGTCGGCGTTGGTGTCGGCGTTGGTGTCGGCGTTGGTGTCGGCGTCGGCGTTGGTGTCGGCGTCGGCGTTGGTGTCGGCGTTGGTGTCGGCGTCGGTGTCGGCGTCGGTGTGACGGTTGGCGTCACGGTCGGCGTCACGGTTGGTGTTGGGGTTGGAGTTGGAGTTGGGGTAGAAGTCTGCGAAGCTATGACTTCAGCAATAGTCTCGCTGATATTCGTGGTTTGTTGCAAGTTGCTCGGGCTATCCGAAGGATTGTCCGTCGTATCCTGGGTTACATTTTGAAGATTCTGTACAAAAGCCAAGGGTTGTGTTCCCGTTTGGGCTTGTCCCAATGGCGCTCCAGGGTCAAAACCGAAAAATTGGTCTCCATTCTCTTGATCAGAAGAACTTTCCCCGCCGTTCTTCATCTCATCCATTCGGTCGTGCGGGACATCCTGGTCACGCTCACCCGGTCCGCCTTCCCCGTCTCCCGTTTTTTTGTCCGCGTCACCGTTCCCCTTTGAATGCCCGCCTTCCCCGGTCTCACGATAAATATTTGCAGGGATAGACTTTACTTTGGAAACCGGTTGACCAGCTAATGCAACAATACCGCTGCCGGAATTGATGATAAGTCGAAAATTCCCGAAAAGGTCGAGGAAGAAGACAGGGCCACCTTTCAGCAATCGCAAGACGACCCGCTCTTTTTCCGAGAGCACATCAAAAATGGTACCGCGGGTTCCCATGGTCCCGAGCGGAGTATTGATTTCAAATGCTTTGGGGTCCTTTTTAACAATTTGACCGGTCAGAAACCGAAAAACTCCCTTGGCGGCAGTCATGGCAATAGAATTGTTCGAGGCCTCATCATAATCGTCAAAGACATACTCTGCCAAAACGATCTCACTTTCCGGCCCCATCGTGAACTGAGTCTGATCGGTCAATGTGATCGTCGCCGCGCTCTGCGCTCCGGTTCGCACCGTATCTTTCCGATATATAGGACCACCACTTTCAACTGTTCGTTGTTGTCCATCCAGAACGGCATTCACCGTCCCACGAACCTCAATGGCAAATCCGATTGGTACAGGGGAATTTGCAGCCAATGCCATGGGGAGACCTGCACACAGCATCCACCCCAGAACAGCCAGAAAAAACGTCATTGTGATTCTGTTCATACTCCACCTGTCAGTCACGTCTCGCGCCCGTTGTATGTCGTCCGTCTCCATGAGCGCGGCAAAAAGGTCATTGATTTGCCGAAAAAACGATGTGGAGGACACGCCATTTGATCATGTTTGTCATCAAGCAAATTATGCGCCAAGAAAAAGAAATCAGAACGTTTTTGACAGGCTAAACATGACTTGATGACGGTCGTAGGAAAACATATCGATGTTGCTCCAGTTCTTTGTATAGATATAACTCAGTTCCGGAGTAAGCCCCCACAATGCGTCGATATTATAACTCAATGACGCGCGCCCCATAAGCAAGGTATCCTGCTGTGTTTCACCATAGAGAGTACGATATCCGCTGTAAAAGGTCTGCCCCAATATTCCCGTACAAAATATATTAAAATCATTAAAAAAGCTGCGAAAGTACGTCGCCTGAATGCCGTATGCATCGTTACTGTAAATATCCCAATTTTGATCCTCACGCATGAAGTACCCGCCGAGCTGAGCATACGACACAGCGTTCGGATAAAAGCGAAGATAGGGATTCACAATAAACAAATTAGAGTATCGATCGTCATCATAATAATTCTTGAAAAAATACGCGAGATTCATCCCGACTTCCCAGGAGTCCGTCAACTGATACCGGACCTGTGGAGCGAACCCGACACTTACCGTATAGTATTTTGCAAAATCTCCATCTTCCGATCCATATTTGAGATACGTTCCCACAGCAGGGAGTGAAACGATCCAACGTCCAACTTGGAACGTGGGACCAAGAGAAGCGCTCAAGTCCGCCGTATCAAACCAATCCACATAGGAATAATCGGTGTACGACCCGCGAAATTGAAATTGCAATGCACTTTGCGGGGTAAAAAAATGAAAGTAATCTGCTTCCAGACCATACACCATGGCCCAGTCTGCCTGCGCGCGCGCCCGGTCGGACAAATGAAATTGTTGGTCCATGAGTTGAACCGTGTCATCGAACGTCGAGCGGGTCACATTGGAATCATACATAAAACCAATTGACGGACGAACCCGCCATGCCTTTGGCTTGGACTTATCAATGGCTTCCAAAAACTTGTCGATATTCAGCCCAACATTCTCCGGAGGGTTGGCTTCTTTGACCCGGAGGAGTTCAGCTTGCGCTTTCTCATACTGCCCCATGGCATAAAGCACACTGGCCAGTTCAAGGCGAACACGTTGTGCTTTGGGGTCGCGCTCGAGCAATTCGCGATAGTACTTTTCGCTCTGATCGAGATTCCCCATTTTGCCGGACACCATACCGAGCAAGAAAAGCGACTGATTGTCAAAAGAGTCGTCTTCATATCGTGAGAACAAGATGTCACGCGCTTCGCCCAAATTCCCTTCCCGCATCAATGCCGCGGCTTTTGTATTGTCTGCCTTGATATGCATATTCTCCGCAGTTGTCTGCGCTTGCGCGTTGTTGCAAGGCAACATACAGATACAGCCTAACAGTACGAGGACGATCACAAAAATCGACCTCTTTCGTATCCATGACATGGGTTACCTCATGGTTGCTCGTGCATCGAGTACGACATTTCGAAAAACGAAGCAGCCTCAGAAAACAATGGAATTATATCGCTCGATATGAAAAACTCTTAACAGTCGCCATTATGCCCGATAGCAAATCATGATGCTATCGCTTTCGTCATGTCGGATTCCCTGCAAGTCGTCAAGCCAACCTCTTTGGGACGTACGACCATATACATACTTTTATTAGAAAAAGGATACGTTCATGGACACGTTGACCGCGCTCTCCACCCTCACACTCTTTCATGGCATTCCCCAAAACGGTTTACGCCAACTTGCATCCATTGCCGAATCTATGAAATGCCAACGCTCGGATATCATTTTCGAAGAAGATACCCCTGGCCGAGGCTTCTATGGCGTCGTAACCGGCAAAATTCGCATCTTCAAAACGTCTTTCACCGGAAAAGAACACATCATTCATGTTTTTGGTCCCGGTGAAATATTCGCAGAAGTCGCCATGTTCACCGACCAGAAATATCCGGCGACAGCCCAAGCTTTAGAAGATTCGACATGTCTCTTTTTTCCCCGAGACGCCTTCCGCCAGCTTCTTGCCGAACATCCGGACCTTGCTCTCGCTATGCTCGGCCTTATGTCGGTACGACTTCGTCAGCTCACAGCAAAAATCGAAGCCTTGAGTCTGAAGGAAGCACCTGCACGATTTGCCGCTCACCTGCTCTTACTGCTCGATGAAGCCAACCATAATGTTGTTCAGCTCGATTTGTCGCGAACGCATTTGGCAGGATACCTTGGTGCCAACCCAGAGACCTTGTCACGTATTATTAAAAAAATGACGGAAAACGGGTATATCGTTGCCAAAGGAAAAACCGTCAATGTGCTCGACAAAAACGGATTGGCTCTTCTTGCTTCGGGCGAAACGCTTTTGTAGGACAACAGTCTCGCATTCTTTTCCCGCCAACACCAACCAAGGAGAAGGCCGTGGCCGACGTCATTGATTACCAGATTCTTGGCGACGATATGCAACTTGTAGAAATCGAACTCGACCCGGGTGAAGCCGTGCGCGCCGAAACGGGCGCCATGATGTATATGACCCGCGATATTGCTATGCAGACCTCAACTGGAGGCGGCTTATTCAAAGGATTCAAACGCATGCTCACGGGAGAATCCTTTTTTATCACGACTTTTCTCAACGCGGGCAACAGCAAGGCCATGGTTGCCTTTGGAGCGCCTTACCCTGGGAAAATCATTCCGCTCGACCTCGCCCGATTCGGCGGACACTTCCTTTGTCAAAAAGATGCCTACTTATGTTCAGCACAAGGCATCGACATCGAAGTCGCGTTTACCAAAAAACTTGGAGCTGGCTTGTTTGGTGGGGAAGGCTTCATACTTCAACGTCTGACCGGAGACGGGCTTGCCTTCATCCATGCCGGGGGAAGTATCGTTGAAAAAACACTCGGTCCTGGGGAAGTGCTACGCGTTGATACGGGATGTCTGGCCGGACTCGAAGACCGTGTCGATTATGATATTGAATTTGTTGGCGGGTTCAAGAACGCCTTGTTTGGCGGGGAGGGGCTGTTTTTAGCAACATTAACTGGACCGGGAACAGTCTTCTTACAAAGCCTGCCGTTCTCTCGTCTTGCCGACCGCATTTTTGCCGCTGCAAAATTCGAACAGAAAGGACAGCAAGATGGCGTCGCCGGATTTGGAGGAGGACTCCTCGGCGGCCTCTTAAGCGGAGATAAAAACTAACGATCCCTTTGAAAAATCACGTATACACGACAGCGTCGGTTCACCCGTTAAGGGGGGAACCGACGCAATTACGATGTATCTTGAAAACTATGGAATAAATCTAACTCGTCGTGCAATCGCCAGGACCATAGCCGGTTCCATCTTGAGGAGCATCCCCGGTCCCCGTTCCATCACCAGGACCATAGCCTCCACCACCCGAACCGGAACCACTTCCACCGCCCGAGCCCGAGCCCGAGCCACCACCGGAACCGCCGCCGTTACCGCCGCCGCCATTCCCGCCACCATTTCCACCACCGCCGTGACCACCACCGCCATTGCCTCCCCGTATCAACAGGAAAGACGGCATTGCATCACTGTATACCGAGATTTGTGTTTGACCGTTCATGACCGAAGTATTTCCAGCCATGCAATTCAACGGAAGCGCCATCAGGCCGACCATAGTACAAAGCGTTGCGCATGCAATCATCTTCTTCATCACACTCTCCATAATTGTTAAAAAAACAAACAACACAATGAAATAGTCCATACACAGCCAACACATGAAATGAATCCACTAAATACCACAGAACATCTCCGTCACAATCCAAACCTAAAAAAGACATATTCCAACATACAACATGAAAAGAAACATGTACTTCATGGATGGATTGTTTTATGTGGCTTCAACACAGTCTATGCATGACACAAGCAAAAGGTCACACCTATGACAAAAAAATTTTTATTTCGAGGTCGCACTGGCCTCAATGCCCTTATCCTCTTTCTTTCAAGTATCCTTTTTCTCTCAGGCTGCGCCGGTGTGCGGGGGCTTGGCTCGCATACAAACCAAACAGTGTTCGTCTATGAAGGACAGGCTCACCGAGTCTGTGTACGTGGAGATTTCAATGGATGGTCGGGGGATGCTGACTGCCTGAAACGAGAGGGCAACACATGGACACTTTCTTTGCAGATTCCAGCAGGACGCTATGCGTATGTTTTATCCCTCAATGACAATCAATGTATTCCTGATCCGCAAGCCCTTCTTTTCGAGGACGATGGATTTGGTAACACCAATTCGGTTCTTATTGTCCCTTAACGGCATGAAGATGTGACCAAAAGACGTTGTCGGGCATATATCATGGTATGAACACGCAGGCACAATTGACCGAGGACGAGGAGAAAATCATCATCAGTCGTGTACGCTCTGGTGATACACAAGCGTTCTCTCATCTCGTTCAGCGATACCAGACCCCGATTTATAACCTGATGGTGCGTATGACCAGGTCCAACGACACAGCGTACGATCTTGCTCAGGAAACGTTTGTCCGCGCGTTTGAAAAAATAAACGCTTACGATGTGAGCAAAGCGTTTTTTCCTTGGTTGTACACGCTTGCATTGAATGTCGGCCGTGGGCATTTGCGAAAATACCGGGTGGAAAACACCCAAACACATTGTTTCGACGAGATCCAGTATGAGCATGAAGATCCGCGACATCCGGAAAATGACTACGACCGGGCAACAGACCGACATACACTGGAAAACGCGTTGGCCAGTTTGCCTGAAGACATGCGTGAGGCGTTGATTATGCGCTATCGGGAAGAATTCTCCTACCAGGAGATCGCGAACGTCCTCGATATTGGCCTCAGTAGCGCCAAAATGAAAATTCATCGTGGACTTGCACGACTACGTTCCATACTGACCACGGAGGTTTCTCCATGACTATACATGATTCTTTACCTTCCGAAGACCGAGAAACGGCCGAACGTATCGCGAACATGCGCTATGCTCCTGCACCCGAGAACCTTGTCGCCGGTGTAATGCATAGAATCCAGGCTACGCAGGCGACACCATCAAGATGGCAACGCCTCAAAACCTGGCTTCTCACCCCACGACCGATACGTATAGCACCTTGGATACCTCTCACTGCTTCCGGTTTTGCTCTCGCTATACTGCTTGTTGTCGGGTTGATCCCATCGAAACCAATCGGCAATGCTCCCGTATCGATTGCCGCGCACGAGACCGGCTTGGCCCATGTCGTGTTCACGCTCCACGCAAACAATGCCGAGCAGGTTTCGCTCATCGGATCGTTCAACAACTGGCAGGCTGGCACGTACAACCTCAAACCAACCAAGACGCCCGGCATCTGGACGATTTCCATACCACTTTCGCAGGGTCGTCATGAATATGCTTTTGTGCTCGACACAACACGTATCGTCCCCGACCCCAAAGCCTTGGTTTACGAAGACGACGGCTTTGGCAACCTTAACTCCGTTATCATTGTGGGGAACCATGAACAATCGTTGTAACTCTCAATTGGTCAGGCTGAGACTGTCCCGCAGTGTGAGCGGTCTGGTGTGTGCACTCCTCCTCGCGCTCATGGCCGTGCAGACGGGACATGCTGCATCACAGGAACTTCCCGAACGCATAACAGACCGAGTGTTTGCAATGGCCTATACGGCCAAGCTTGACGAAAAAACGGTCAACGCGTTCATGCACACTCTCTCGCATGCTGCTGCGGAAGACTTTCCCGTGGAGCCGCTTGTTCAAAAAATCGAAGAAGGATTGGCGAAAAACGTCGCACCGGCACGTATCGCCACAGCGCTGGAAACCATGACACGGAACTATGAAACGTTTTCCGAAATGCTTGGTCAACATGCGCAACAATCCTTCGAGAAGAGAGAACGCCTCCTCGAACGCATGGGAGATGTTTATGCCATGGGGATTAGCGAAGAAGAGATTGAAAGCCGTATTGCGACGGCAGACGACACCGAAGTAGAAACCATCCTCAATGGACTGGACACAAAAGCGGCACTCCTTCGCCTCGGCTTCAATTCGCAAGCAGCCGAAGATGTGCTCAACTCGGGGTTAGCCCATGGCGATTTTCGTGAATCACCGGATTGGGAACTCGTGCGTTTCGCGAAAAGCGCGAAAGAACAAGGCCTTACAATGCAGCGCATCGAAACAGCTGCCATGCAGGCCGTCACGAAAAAAGCCCCCCTGCAAGCCGTCGCGAAGCAAAACGGCATTACTTATCAACAATCTTCACAAAAAAGCACAACGAACTCGTCATCAAGCTCCTCACGAAACTCCGGTAACGGAAACGGTTCGAGCGGAAACAGCGGTGGCAATGGCGGAAGTAGTGGTGGCAGCGGAGGTAACGGCGGCGGCAGTGGTGGCAACGGTGGAGGTAACGGTGGTAGCGGCGGAGGAGGTAACGGCGGGGGAAATGGTGGAGGTCGAAACTAACCATCCTTCAAATTAAACGAATACACACCGAGAGATTTCTTGAAGACAAAAATATACCGCTTTCCCGAAAGGGGG
The DNA here is from genome assembly GCF_000429305.1 of Desulfovibrio inopinatus DSM 10711. Taxonomy (NCBI): domain Bacteria; kingdom Pseudomonadati; phylum Thermodesulfobacteriota; class Desulfovibrionia; order Desulfovibrionales; family Desulfovibrionaceae; genus Desulfovibrio; species Desulfovibrio inopinatus. The sequence continues at coordinate 20,900 of NZ_AUBP01000039.1, read as the reverse complement.
GGCCTTTCCGGGAAAGCGGTATACAGTGAATCCTTTTACATTGCGCCAGCGTAAATATCAGCGATATTTTTATCCGTGGCACCACGAGGATTGGTAAATCGGCAGATGTCTTTTTGAGCATTTGCCGTCATTGTCGGGATGTCATCGGCCGACACGTTCGTATTGTACCGTTTGCCAAGTTCAACCAGCGTTGCCGGAATACCAACATCGGCGGACAACTGACGAATGGCTTTGATAGCAAGTTCGGCTGCATCGCGGCGCGATAATCCGTCTGTGTTTTCGCCCATGATTTCCGCCATTTTAGCAAACTTATCAACATTGGCAATCAAGTTGAATTGTTCAACATGGGGTAACAACAGCGCGTTACATTCACCATGTGGCAAATTATAGAAACCACCAAGCTGGTGGGCCATGGAATGCACGTAGCCAAGGCTGGCATTATTAAAGGCCATGCCTCCCAGGTATTGAGCAAAGCACATGCCTTCCCGAGCTTCAATATCCTGTCCATTGGCAACGGCTTTTCTCAAGTACTGAAAAACCAACGCAATCGATTTTTCGGCACAGGCGTCTGTCATAGGCGTGGCAATAGTAGACACGTAGGCTTCTACAGCGTGGGTCAAAGCATCCATGCCCGTCGCAGCCGTCAATGCAGGAGGCATTCCGACCATAAGCAACGGGTCATCGATGGCGATCCCCGGTGTCACACGCCAGTCGGCAATAGCCATTTTCACATGACGCGAAGTATCGGTGATAACGGCAAAGCGGGTCATCTCAGAAGCCGTTCCGGCGGTGGTATTGACGGCCAAATACGGCATGAGCGGCTTGGTCGCTTTATCAACGCCTTCATAGTCATGAATTTTCCCGCCATTGGAAACGATCAAAGCAATACCTTTCCCGCAGTCATGGGAAGAGCCGCCGCCCAAGGTAATCAGGCTATCGCAACCATTGCTTTTGAAAATTTCAACACCGTCATGAACGTTTTTGTCCGTAGGGTTGGGTACCGTTTCATCATAAATGACATACGGCATAGATGCCTGATCCAAAAGATCAGTAACTTGTTTGCATATACCGGCTGCAACAACGCCGCGGTCGGTAACAAGCAATGGCTTACTTCCACCAAGCGCTTTAATTTTAGCAGGAATCTCCTTGGAAGCACCTATACCTATCAGTGTCATGCTCGGAATAAAAAAACCGTATACTTCTTCTCGTACAGCCATTGCATCCTCCATAAGACGACTCATTTTTCAACAAACACACCATAACCACACTGAGCACAGAGAAACGAAACGATAGGGAGAGATATAAAGTCCATGAGGCTTTAGTACGATGCATTGTCATGATTCGTATCTTCAATATTCTCATTTCAACATAAAAATATAACCATGACACATGGGATATACCTTTATGCTGAAATGAGTTATCTCGCCAACATAAACCTTCATCTGACTGTGTGCTCAGTTCTATATGAGCAAAGATCAGACCAACATGACTCACCAATCAACAACGATATATTTCATGAAAAAATTCAAACTGATACAAGAAATAGATATCACAATGCCACGACAATGATTGTCCAAAATCTGGACATGTCCACTGGACATGTCCAGCACACGGACATCAGTACAAATGTAACACCACCTCAGGCACATTGAGCGCCAAGGTGGTGTTTTCAATATAGAAATATATTCAGGAATTAATTGCTTCGAAAGGCGTCGACGGAAATTCCGTACTGTTTCAACCGGGCGTATAAAGTTGTGCGGGAGATATTGAGAATGGAGGACGCGCGACGGAAATTGCCCCCAGTTTCACGAAGAGTTTCAAGAATAAGCGTTTTCTGAACGCGATTGAGTGACATTGGTGTTTCGCTCGGTTGTCCTTTATTCGGCTTCGATCCGGTTACTACATTTGATGGGAGTTCGCCGAGGTCAATGCTGTCGCCTGTCACAACATTTGCCAAACGCTCCATGCAGTTTTCCAATTCCCGAACATTGCCAGGCCAGTGATAGATTTCCAAAGCCATTCGTGCATCATTCGTCACGGGAAGAGGATCTTTTTTCAGAGAAGCACGAAACTTTTCCAAAAAACCTTGCGCTAATAACGTGACATCTCCCTTTCGATGTCGCAATGGCGGAATATTAATTGTCAGCACATTCAGACGATAATACAAATCTTCTCGAAAAGCGTTGTTCTGAATGGCACTCTGTAAGTTCGTGTTGGTCGCCGCAATAATACGTACATTGATACGCTTGGCCTGTTTGCCGCCCAGACGCGTGACTTCACTTTCCTGAAGTAAACGCAACAAACTCACTTGTGCTTCCAGCGGCATTTCACCGATTTCATCAAGAAACAACGTCCCGCCGTCGGCCAACTCGAATTTGCCCGGACTCCCCTCTTTGAGGGCTCCGGAAAATGCACCGGCCACATATCCAAAGAGTTCGCTCTGGACAAGATTACGAGGCAGAGCGCCACAGTTGACAACAACAAACGGTCCCTTTCGGCGATTACTCGCATTATGAATCGCCTGGGCAAACAACTCTTTCCCCGTACCGGACTCCCCGAGAAGTAACGTCGTGGCATCACTCTGCGAGGCGACCCGAGCCAACCGAATAGCTTCTCGCAACGCCGTAGACTCACCAATTATGTTCTCGAACGTGTAGACGGCCTTGGCGCCAGCGACGCGCGCAGCATATTTGCGCATGCGCCGAACTTCACGCAATGTCAGAATAACGCCGCCTTCCCCGAACGGAGCACAAGACAAGGCACAGGACAATCTTCCATTTTGCAATTGGAACGACATCTCGCGATCATGAAAAGTTTTCCGATCGGTCAACATGGGAAGAATGGTATGTTCGCGGATATATGTCTGAATGGTCTCGCCGGTGACGTCATTCTCCAAACCAAGCATATCCGCGGCCTGACGATTGATGCTGGCAATAATTCCGTCGTGTCCTACAACGATGACCCCGTCGTCGAGCATTTCGAGAATGACTTTTTGCTCACGAACAAGTCGCCGTAAGCGCAAATGCTCTTCAATAGCGTGAGCGGCTGCCTCCACCAATCCAAGCGTATGTTGATGAAAATTTTCCGTGTTGATGGCCAGGTTGAGTGCCCCGATAACCTGACCGGCCATGTTACGAATAGGCGCGGCCGAGCAGCTCAGATAATGCAGTGATGAGTTGTAATGCTCCGATGCGATGACATGGACCGGCCGCTTCTCAATAATACACAAGCCCATGCCATTGGTCCCGATGGTGAATTCGTCGCATCGCCGTCCCGGAACGCCATACGGAACATTATCGAGATCTTGGCTTGTCGCTGATGCATGAAGCACCAATCCCGTCGTATCGACAAGAGTCACAACGCTTTTCGATAAATGAATAGAGAGAACAAGTTTATCCATCAATAACTTGGCGCTTTCCACCAAGTCGGAATAGCGCGAAATCGCCTGCTGCAACGCCGGCTTGTCGATAGGACAGAGTTCGAGTGTATCGCTTGGGAGACCAGCTCGACGACACCGCTCCCAAGACGATAAAATCATGGGACGAATCGTTTCTTCGTCAACGGATTGGCCGGAATGAAATCGTCCCCATTGCGCCGTAATCCTGGTTATGCAATCTTTAGATAAAGGAGGATATTCAGCCATATCCTTTTTCTTGCGTACGCCCAGTCCCCCAGACGCCGCATTATCCGCCATCGCCCCGCTGTCCACGCTTTCCTCACTTGTCGAAAAAATTTCCCCCTCGGTACACCACTTCTCACACAGGTTTCAGTGTGCGCACCCTCTGTGCATACTGAAACCACCCTACCGAACATCGACAAACCGCGCTCGGATCGGGAGAACCATTACAACATGATTTTACATACCGTATTTCCGAAACAGGGCCAACCATGGGAAGTCTCAAACAAAACCGTCGTATCTCGAAAATACAACGAAGCTCCATACGAGAGCCGCGTACACTTCACAATTCTATCCATGTAAAAGATCTATCGCCTTCATTAAAACATATTGTTTCCTGGCTTTGCAGCTCGAACCTTCAGCAAACTAGCCTTTACTGGATCAACAGAAATAGGCTATACGGTCCCAGGATATTGCACACGGGGGAAATATGCAACATCCGAATCGAAGGGGGTCTTTGACTATATACATGCCATAAGAACAACGCACGTCAAAGAAAATCTGTTGCAATAATTATGTCATAGAGTGAAGAGGCATGCATCGTAACGAGAAGATACGCGTTCCAACCGTTTCTCTCGTGAGGCTTGCATGGAATACAACCATATATCGTTGTCCATATCACTCAAGAGCACTGTTGAGGCAACACTTTTAAAAAGCATCAACAGGAATGTATGTCAACATCATGCTGTTGGATCCTATGTTCTTTGGTAAACAGACAGAACAATCTATTGACTATAAAAGAACTACACAATGTCAAATTTTCATTTGTACAACAATAACACTCGCAACAATATGAAACTCCTCGAGCTGTGTTAGGTACGCTCGGGGTAGTATTTCCGAAGATGCTCCCTCATCGATTTCGACTTTATTTCCTGAAGTCGCAACCTGTCGTACAGATATGTCAGAGGGAGACTCCACGTTTCTTTCCCTTCCTTGGTCTTGCTCTTTCAGGAAGGGGCTCCTTTCTTGCCTGCATGGAAGGCAGTTCACTCAACTTTGCATCGTTGAAGTCAAGGAAAACGTGTCGATCCACGATATCTTCACCGTGGATCTGCACACTGTATACATACGTGAAACCAATGAAACCATGAAGAGAGCATGGTCTCCCCCACCCCAACATTACGCCCGTGACTCTCACACGCGGCGTTTTAAGGAGTAAGCAGTCCATGGCCAATACGATCATTCTCAAGGAAGCCCTTATCCCGGGCCAGACCAGCAAACTCGTCATTCACGCCCCGTCTGTAGCCGCAAAAGCTCAGCCTGGAAACTTCATCATCTTGCGTGTGGATGAAAAAGGAGAACGTGTTCCACTGACCATTGCGGACGCCGACCCGGAAAACGGAACAATTACCATCGTGTACCTGGTTTTGGGGACAACCACTTCAACGCTGGAAAAACTGCAACAGGGTCAGGATATTCTCGATCTCTGTGGTCCCTTGGGCAAGGCCACGCATATTGAAAAGAAAGGGACAATCATTTGTGTCGGCGGTGGCACCGGCATTGCGGCAATGCACCACATTGCCAAAGGTCACCACCAGGCAGGCAATAAAGTCATTGCGGTTATTGGCGCACGCACCAAAGATCTCCTACTCTTTGAACGCGAACTCAAAAAATTTGCCGATGAAGTCCTCGTCTGCACTAATGACGGCAGCGCCGGCTATAAAGGGCTTGTAACCGACCTGGTGAAGAACCGCCTGGAACAACAAGACGCTGATCCTATTGCTGAAGTCGTCGCTGTCGGCCCGGTCCCTATGATGGCGGCCGTTTCTGAAACCACCAGGCCTTTTGGCGTTAAGACAACAGTCTCCCTCAACTCCATTATGGTCGATGGCATCGGCATGTGTGGAGCCTGCCGTGTCAGCGTTGCTGGAGCAACTAAATTCGCATGCGTGGACGGTCCGGAATTCGATGGCCATCAAGTTGATTTCGCCGAACTCAGCAAACGCCTCAAGGCGTTCTCCGAAATGGAAAAAGAATCTCTGGCCCACCATGAGTGTACCTGCAACGGCAGCGATTCCGACAAGAAAAAAACAAAGAAAACGCTTGCGCCGCGCACGCCCATGCCGTTTCAGGCTCCATCGGAACGTGTCAAAAACTTCAAGGAAGTCGCGCTCGGATACACCAGTACCCTTGCAACGGAAGAAGCCCGACGGTGCTTACAGTGCAAAAAGCCAGGATGTGTCGCCGGTTGTCCCGTTGAAGTTCCCATTCCGCAATTTATCGCGCATGTTGCTGAAGGCCGTATTGAAGAAGCGTATAAAGTCATCAAGAGCACGAACAGTTTGCCTGCAATTTGTGGACGCGTGTGTCCGCAGGAAATTCAATGTGAAGGCTCCTGTATTCTGGTGAAGAAAGGTCAACCCATTGCGATTGGCCGCTTGGAACGATTTGTTGCCGATGAATTCTTACACCGCGATGCCTGCGATCTGCTCGGCGACTCAGACCGTCAGGCTTGTCCACTTATCAATACAGACAAAAAAGTGGCCTGTATTGGCTCTGGACCGTCTTCATTGACCGTTGCCGGCTATCTGGCAACACGTGGATGCAAAGTGACTGTTTTCGAGGCACTGCACGAACCAGGTGGCGTACTTATTTACGGTATTCCGGAATTTCGCCTTCCCAAGACGGCCATTGTGCACAAAGAAATCCACGCCTTAAAACAGATGCAAGTCGACTTCGAACTCAATGCCGTTGCCGGTAAGACATTCTCTATCCAGGAACTGTTCGACCAAGGATACAAGGCTGTATTTCTCGGCGTCGGAGCGGGACTGCCACGTTTTCTCAATATCCCAGGGGAAAACTCCATCGGTGTCTTCTCTGCAAACGAATACCTGACACGCGCCAATCTCGGCCGTGCATACGACTTCCCCAATTACGCCACCCCGACCTATTGCGGCCGTAACGTCACAGTATATGGCGGTGGGAACGTGGCTATGGACGCAGCGCGTACGGCGCTTCGACTGGGAGCCGAACGAGTTTCTATCGTCTACCGACGATTGGTTGAAGATATGCCTGCTCGCCATGAAGAAATCGAACACGCCATTGAAGAAGGTGTGCAGATGGAATGCTTGGCAGCTCCTCTCAAATTCATTTCCGACGAAGAAGGCAAACTGTGTGCAGTGAAACTGCAACGTATGCAGCTCGGCGATCCCGACGAATCGGGGAGACGCTCTCCCAAGCCGATTCACGATAGCACATATGAATTGGAAACCGATCTGGCTATTGTTGCCGTGGGCACACGCTCCAATCCCTTGCTGCTCGAAAACGAACCGCAGCTCGAAACCAATAAATGGGGCTATGTCGTGGTGAACGACGACACCTGCGAAACAACCATGCCCAATGTCTTCGCCGGTGGAGATATTGTAACCGGTGCGGCCACCGTCATCCTTGCCGCTGGTGCCGGCCGTAAAGCGGCCAAAGAAATCGCCCAGCGTCTTGGTTGTGAGTAAATCGTTCTCTTCATAAAGAAAGATCGCAGCATTACATCATGGGCTCGTGTCCGGCCTTGCTCTCCATGGCCGGACACGAGCCCTTTCTTTGCCGTATCCTCCCATGAAATCCTCTCTGGTGAAAGTCTCATCCATCCCTTTTCAAATAGTCCACTCCCCATCATACAAACCATGCGAAATCCATGTTCTTCTCACAATATCATGTTAATACGATAAGCATTGCGGATAATACAACAGACTGGCAATGTATGTATCAATTCTCATGAGGTATGATGCTGCACGTATAACACCAATTTCGTGCTGACTGCACCTCTTCCAAGAAAATGAGCTTCCTAAACCTCCAGGAAAATAAGCCTCTCTCGCTGCCTCTAAGAAGATGAAAACACCCTACTGTACTCATATCACTGAAATATTCCTAAGTCCTGTGACAGATATTGTATTCTCAAATTCGATTCTGCCTATTTAATCTATCTATCATTTCAAAATGGAATCTCACTTCTCTTTTGCAATGAATTCTATAAGAAACAAGTTTTTCTGGCAATGCGAGCATACTGTCATGACTTGATTGCTACGGGAGAAAGATCCCCATGAAACATTTTGAAATCTTTTACTACAAATGGTTAACAGTATACGAATCAATTAAATCATCGCATCTATCACCTCATAAATAAACACTACAATATAATTATTTGACGAAACCTACAAAAATCACTATTTCCATCAAAATAGTGATTATAGGCTCAGGTCATCTAATTTGTGTAACACAAGATATTTCTGCAACGCATAGAATCGTATTACAAAAGATTGTTCCATATGCCGTATGCAACAATCATTTTGATGCTAGTTCTATTGCTATGGAGAAGTGAGAGAAAATCATGCAGTTTCGATCGATCAAATCCAAAATTGCCTTTATGGCTGCCGTCTGTCTCCTTATGTCTGCCATCGTTTTGGTTTCATTTGGACTTGTAACATCCCAACAGACACACCAATATGTATCTAGTCATGTTTACGAGATATTAGAAAAGAGAATCTTCAGCAATCTTGAAGCGCTTGCAGAAAGCCAAGCAGCTGTTGTTCAAAGCTCACTTCAAGAAAACCTTGATACAGCAAGGACCATAGCGAAAGTCTTTGAAGTGCTACAAAGAGAAAACGACCAGAATGCATCATCACTTCGGGACACATTTAACTCCATTCTCTATGCTATTCTCGAGAACAACCCAGACTTCTTGGGAGCATACAGTGCATGGGAACCCAATGCATTAGATGGACAGGATGCCAAGTACGCAGGCGACTATCAAAATGGGTACGATGATACAGGTCGATTCATCCCATATTGGAACCGCGATCCCAATGGGAAAATTGCTCGTCAAGCACTCGTAGAATACGAAAGCCACGAACATCATGCCAATGGAGTACGCAAGGGTGGATGGTACCTGGGACCACGAGAAACAGGAAAGGAAAGTGTTCTGGATCCGTTTCCATATATTGTCCAAGGCAAACGCGATTGGCTCACGACGCTGTCCGTCCCCATCAAGAAAAATGGTACATTCTTAGGAGTGGCTGGAACAGACCTGCGCCTTAACTTTTTGCAAGAACTTGCAAAAAATGTGAACAGCAAGTTGTACGAAGGCCAAGGCGATGTCACGATCATCAGTTATGACGGATTGGTGGTGGCCAACAGTAAAGACCCCAAAGCAATTGGTGACCCCATAAAAGCCATATTTGACAATTCTCAAGAAATCATTTCACACGTCCAAGACGGAAAAGCTCTCACAGGGGAAGACAAAGCATCAAACATGCTTCTGGCATATGCCCCTATCCAACTAGGCCGTACAGGAAAACCGTGGTCTGTGCTTATTCGTGTTCCCGAAGCGATTGCCATGACCGACGTAACAAACCTGGAAGAAGCACTCTCCAGTCAGGCACATCAAAGCGCGACGTGGCAAATTGTCGTCGGCATCATCGTGAGTATCATTGCAATGGGTATTATGTGGCTTCTTGCCGGTGGTATAGTCAAACCCCTTCGCAAGGCGGCTGAATACGCAGAGACTGTGGCTGGAGGCGATTTCAGCAAACATCTTGATGTCCAACAAAAAGACGAAGTCGGTACATTGGCCGATGCACTGCGAAGCATGGTGAGTAGCCTTGAAGCCAAAATTATGGAAGCAGAGCAAAAAGGAGAAGAAGCTCTCCGCGAAACAGAACATGCCAAGCTCGCCATGGACGAAGCCGAAGAAGCCCGAGCACAGGCTGAACAGGCAAAAGCAGAAGGTATCCTCGCTGCTGCTTCAAAAATCGAAGGCGTCGTTGAAGTCATCACGTCGGCCTCCGAAGAATTGTCCGCTCAAGTAGAACAATCAAGCCGCGGTGCAGACCAACAGGCGCAGAGAGTATCCGAGACCGTTTCCAGCATGGAAGAAATGAATAATTCTGTACTTGAAGTGGCTCGCAATGCTTCGGACGCAGCTAATGCCTGTGAACAGACCGGCGACAAAGCCAAACAAGGCTCAGGTGTTGTCGATCAGGTTGTAAAGAGCATTAAAGAGGTACAAAAACTCTCGGATATCCTCAAACAAGACATGACCACACTGGGAGAGCAAGCCGAAGGGATTGGACGGATATTAAATGTTATCTCCGATATTGCAGACCAAACCAACTTGTTGGCATTGAATGCGGCCATCGAAGCTGCCCGCGCCGGAGAAGCAGGAAGAGGATTTGCCGTTGTTGCTGATGAAGTCAGAAAGCTTGCAGAAAAAACCATGACCGCAACGTCCGAGGTTGGACAAGCCATTGATTCTGTCCAGCAGGGTACGCGCAAAAACATATCCAATGTGGACCGAGCCGTCAGCAAGGTTGAAGAAGCAACAGCACTTGCCGGAGAGTCTGGCCAAGCCTTACGTGAAATTGTTTATCTCGTCGGGCAAGTTTCAGATCAGGTCCGTTCCATGGCAACAGCCTCGGAAGAACAAGCCTCTTCATCTGAAGAAATTAATCGTGCAATCGAAGATGTGAGCCGAATTTCTTCAGAAACATCTGATGCCATGAATCAATCCGCCCAAGCCGTGGTGGAACTTGCTCGCCAAGCTCAAGAGCTGAGCACCCTTGTGCAAGAAATGCAGGCTGAAAACTCAAATATCCCGGGCAACACATCTCGCGCTCTACCAAAAGGTTCAAAAAGGTTGGCACTGAGTTAGCGAAAAGAACCCCCAATACGTCCGAATACATCCACTTCAAACAATCCTGTAGAATCAAATGTTTTTCAAACAAAGCTGCGACACCCCCTTGATGGATGTCGCAGCTTTCCAATTTTTACGTCATTAGTACTGAAGCAAGGCGTCAATTGCATCTCACCTTTGTGAACAAATTGTTACAAGCGTTGAAAAACTCTTCTACTATCATTCATCATTAAATACGTTTGATAAGTGCTGTTTTCTCCAGTTATAATAAATGTCGAGGCGCTGAACGATCCCCAGGTCAACCCATGCTTACCAAGGGCTCCATCATTCCTTGCCTAATACCAACGATAACGTGCAGTTATATTTTAAAAAAGCATCTAACCAATAGGTGATAAATGAAAATCCGAGAATTCTCTCAACGAACCGGCCTCAGTACCCATACGTTGCGGTATTATGAACAACTCAATTTACTTCAAATTGAACGTGATGCCAGCGGGCACCGCGCATACTCGTCTCAAGATGTCAAATGGGCTCGTTGTATCAGGCGACTGAAAGAAGCGAATATGCCGCTTAAGGATATCCAACAATTCGCATCACTCCGTCACCACTGTGGGGGGCCAGACTGTCAACGGTTAAAGATTCTCAATGCTCATAAAGCTCGACTGGAAGAATTGCATGCAGAGATACTGGAACATATTGAAATGATAAACGAAGAAATCGATATGTATAAAGAATGGAATAATCTGTAAATAATTCTCCTTTGCGCTTGACTTCGAGTGAACTCGAAGTGCTAGCGATGTGATTTGGGTCAAATGCCCCGTCCCGCTTCACATCAATAGCCAAGGAGATCATACTCATGATGTCACAACGCAGCACCAATAATTCGTCAATTCACAGATCAATAATAAACTCTATTACCCCAAGACGTTTTCGAACATCCCCTTTAGATCCCTCAACTTCTCCCGCCCTTTCAATATTGCGATTAATCACGGCCTGCGTCGTCACCATGCTTGCCGTAGCGACTGTTTTCATGAATCAATCCATCTTTTTGGATATTGCCGAGTCTTTCAGCATAAATACTCAGCATGCGCGGTTTGCTTTCAGTATTATTTCCCTATGCTATTCCGTAACGTTTCTCTTCATAGGACCTATTGCAGATACATTTGATTGTAGAAAAATTACCGCTCTCGGTCATGCCGTCATTTCTATTGTACTTATGATCGTTGCAGGACTCCACGGTTATTCTTGGTTTCTTGGATGTATGGGATTGATAGGCATTGCGGCAGCAACGGTTCCAGCATCCATGTTTCCCTATGTATCTCGTCTCGCTTCAACGCAACAAACAGAGGTATATATTGGAGCTATCGTTGCATCAGCAACACTGGGAATTGTCGTGGGTCGTGTGGCTCTTGGTGCATTCACCGACGTTCTCGGCTGGAGAGATTCATACCGCATTTTTTCGCTGACATTCGCATTCCTCTCCCTCTTCTCTCTCTATATTCTTGGAACACCCCCAAAAGGTGAAAGAAGCACACGCAAAATGAAACAATTATATATTGAAATGGCTCAAATGGTCATCACCCCAGCAACGATTTCATTGCTGCTTACAGGATTCTTTCTCTTCTTTGGATTTCTTGGAACAATCACATTTTTGACGTATCGATTAGCCGCGTCTCCATTCTTCTTTAACTCAGCACAAGTGGGTTACATAAGTTTTGCAGGACTTGCGGCGATCATTGCACCGTTTTCCGGAGGCCTATCCAAGCGATTTGGCCCCTACAAAATAATCATCCCCAGCCTGATAATCTGTCTTACAGCCATGCAATTACTCTATTGGAGTCAAAATGTATTCTCCATGACCCTCGCTATAGTACTGCTCTTCCTCGGAGTATACGCATGTCAGCCTTTGCTGTTTTTACTTATTGGACGTCGAATTCGTCCTCAAATCATGGGATGTGCATCCTCATTATACATTCTATTCTGCATTGGGGGAGGAAGCGTGGCATCGCTCATTTTAGGAGGAATATGGGAGAAATACGGCTGGGCGGGTATTATACTTACGTGTTCAGCTTCCATAACGCTCGCCTTGGCGATAATCGGTGCAAACACACGGCGTGAGCATTCTATTCGTTAATCCTGGATATTCGTTATTTCAAAAGAATCTCTATCAGACACTCCAAAGTACTAAAGAAAAATTCCCATATTGTCTCAAGCTATCGTGTCCCCTGGCAAAACCAGGGGACTTTATACAATATAGTCGGAATAATCCTGCTTCAGAGCAACGGACACGAAATTAACCCACCAGACTATTTCAATAATCCAGGCTGAATTTTTTATAGCAAGACCAAACTTAGTTCGCTACAATAGATTTTACTGTTTTATAAACACAACACTCTAAAGCTTTACCATCTCATGGACGATATTCAATATTATCATTAGTATTATTTATACTCACAAAACGACGTTCCCACAGGAGCTTAAAATGGATACCGGAGCGATAACGCCGCTTACGTATTATGCTCACCCAAATACTCAATCTGAATCAAAAATGAAAATCATCAAAGCTGACGACGAAAGTTATGACCAGGAAGAAAATGCGAATAACGAATTGGCAACAAAAGCGACTGACAGTGTAACTATTTCAGATGAGGCGCAAGATTTGCTCACTGAATCTGAAAATGATGAAAAACAAGAAGACCGAAGCACCAAGCAAGACTCAGCGGAACAAAAGGCAGAAAGCGAAAAGGACGATCCAGATGAAACATCTAAAACGGCGACAGAAAAATCCGCCGAAAAGATCCCACTCATGGGGGGAAGTACGACAAAGGACGATTATGCGAAACGGCTTGAGGAGCTCAGAGAGAAACTAAAAGAGGCACGGGAACGCTTACAAGAGGCACAAGAAAGACTAAATGTAGTAATGAATGAGGCTCTGGCCAAAGCTAAGAATCCAAATTTGGATAGCACGGAAAAACTTGCTTCACAAAAGCAAATCAATACGGCTCAGAAAGAAGTTGCCAAGATTGAAGACGAAGTATCTGAATTATTAAAACAAATCAACGAACTCATCAAGGAACATCTCGCCAAGGAAGCTGAAAAGAAGCTAAGAAGTAACACCTCATCCTAAAATTTTCAGCAATTGATCCTGCTACAGAGTTGTGGCCACGAAGTTAAGCCACTATCCTGACAATCAAACAGGAGATGTGGAGGAGTAATTCTCGTAGGAAATATGATGCGGAATTTAAACGGAATGCCGTGATGTTGGTTGAGTCAGGACGGAGTATGTCTGAAGTCGCTGATAGGCTGGGAATTGCGGCGAATATGCTTCTTCGCTGGCGTCTTCAAATGCGCAAACAAGGGCAAATTGCTTTTCCTGGTCACGGGAACCAAGCTCTGACCGATGATCGAAGGAGAATAAAGGACATTGAAAGGCAATTGAAAGATGCAGAAATGGAGCGAGAGATCTAAAAAAATTGGCCATCTTCAGCAAAGCATCGAAATAAAGAATCGTCTCGTTCACAAAAAACGCTTCCGCTTTCCGGTGAAGAAGATGTGCCACGCCCTCCATGTCTACACATGGCAAAAAAGCGCTCCATCAAAGCGAACGCAAGAGAATATTCGTGTCCAAAATTGTCAGGTTTTGCTTCCTTGGGCATTGCCTGCCTTGAGCTTCATTTGCGCCTCATCCCATTCCTCTTGAGAGCACTTGTCCTGCTCGATGATCTCGAAGAATTCGCCCGGCCCCAGGTGCAGAAGTTCGTTTTTGGGATGGTGCTTTCGGAGCCACGTCGGTGCTTCCCTGGCCTCCTCCTCAGAATCAGCCGAAAAAATCATGACAGGCGTCAGGGCACCTTCGCCGCCGCATCGGTAAAGCAGATATGACTTGGTCATGACAGCCTCCTCGGAGATGCGAGTTCAGATTTGTCCGGGACAATACCACTGAATTTGCTCGGTGCAAAGGTGCGGCTTGGGTGGTGATATCACGTACCTTAAAGTCGGAAGGAAATGGCATTATCAGACAGTATTTATTGATTTATTCTCACGCATGATCGTCGGCTGGAATATCAGTGATTCCCTTGAAAGGCATTCGGTTATCAAAGCATTTCAAAAAGCGATTCTTCGCCGAAGACCAGCACCAGGACTGCTTGTCCACAGCGATCGAGGCATCCAGTATGCGAGCCGAGATTTCAGAGCTGTTCTCATCCGACATGGTTGCGTTCAAAGCATGAGCCGAAAGGGAAACTACTGGGATAATGCCGTTGCGGAATCGTTCTTCCATACATTGAAGACACAATTTGTTCGACACCAAAGATTTTCCCGCACGTATGAAGCTGAATTGGCTCTCTTTCGATATATCGAAGTTTACTACAACCGGAGAAGACGACATTCAACAAACGGCTGGATGTCGCCTGCCAACTTTGAACAATGTCAGGTTATTTCAAAAGTAGCTTAACTGACCGTCCACTTTCTTGTAGCAGGATCACCCTTCGCCCACCAAGGGAGTGAACTACTATGGCCTCTGCTGACTTCTCATCGCCCATCCCCAAACGTTGCCGTTTGCGTAGTCGGGATCGTCCCGACAGGTGAAGAGATCTCCCAGGGTAAGACGCGATTCTTTCCGCCGGGCCTCGCCGGATTTACCTGCACTGTCTCCGGATGATTATTGGGCGTCTTCGTCCAAGGCCGAATTACCCGACAGCGCCGGCCTTCTATCCGATTTCTGTTCGTCGAGTCCGACTTTTGCCTCCAGCTTCCTCCCCACCCCGCCTCACGACGACGCAGTTGCCTTCAGCTACCAGTTCCCATCATCAGGGCCTGGAGAGGACTTTCACCTCCGAGAGTCACGCCATGCCTGGCACACCTAAAAAACGGCTAGCTGAAAGCTACCCGGCTGAAGCCGAGGGTTTAAACCTTTGATACGGACGAATTAATCTGCTCATTATATTTTTTTAGAGCTTCCAAAAATGTATCCGGCAATTGAAGAAATGAAAGAGGTAAAAACCTCTGGTCCAATAACGTTTTGTGCAGTGAAATATATCAAAGCAAATAAAGCCAAGGGCATTGTCATGAAAACAGCAATCGACGCCATCGATTCCCGTTCAAGCATGCTCCGAAGAAAATCAAGAGTCACTTTTCTTTTTTCTACATCAGCTACGACATCAATTTCTTTCGAACTTCTCGATTCTTTGTCCAGTACATCTATCAATGCGCTTCCAACTTGTTCAGAAAGATCATGATCGCAATCATCCTCCTTTTTAGCACGTAAAGCCATCACGACATCTTTCATTCCCTCAAGAAGATATGATTTGATACTCACCTGAAGAACCAAATCAGAGTCCAAAGAAGGTAAATTCTCTTTCGTAATTCTCACTATTATGTGTTGATCGCCAACATTGAGAGCCTCTTTGGTTCGCTTTAATAATTCTGTCAAAGCTGAATAATCACGAGCTTGAAGATCTGAATAATCTAAATTGCGTGAAGCGAGTTCTTGACGTACTTTTTTATCGGCAAATTCCTTAGCTTTCTCTGAAACCTGTGCATCCATCTTCGTACTCTTTTAAAGAAAGAAGTTTTTGTTCAATTCCTTGGAGATATTTTGAGATTACGGATGTGGTGTAGGTCAACAAAATTATATTTTCTAATCGACTTAGTGCTTCTTCTCCATTAGTAAAACAGCAGCAATAATAAAAAGGTACAGAAAACGATGATCGAATTCTTGTAATGAGAGCTGAATACAAATCAACATTAGAAAAATACTCTCCAATTCCATCAAAAAGCCGGCTTAATGGTCGATGAATTACTGTTGGCACACCATAATCCGGCAATCGATCATTCCGTAGCAACTGCTCTTGTGGAATAGAAACACGCATGGGATTGAGCTGGTTATCAAAAAATAAAACATCCGAGTGAGACTTTATTAGAAAGAAATGTTTAAAGTTACTACTACTCTCTTTTGATATAATTTTTATTTTGTCTTCCATCATTTCAAAAAGTAGTTCTTTTGCGGAAGTTCTCAAAAGATTATGGTTTTCTCTCAATGACAGATGGTGGTGAACAAGTCGAACAAAACGTTGTAATGATATATGTTTATCGACATAGTCCCAAACTCCATCCCGAAGAAAATCTAACTCAAATCCATTGTAAAATGAGTACACAATGATACTTGGAATTTTTGATTGAGTAAGTGCAGTTTTAATTATCGTTTCAAAAAGATCTCGTCCCCGCTCAACAGTTCCAATCTGTAAATCAAGTATAATCAAATTATAATCATTTTTAATTTTTATCCGTGCATCGTCATAACTTTTTGACCGATCTAATATGCCTTTATAATTTGCTCCGTTGAAACTTCTTTTGACAAGAGAATAATCATCATCAAGATCCTCTATGCACAAAATACTGTACTTACGTGAAGAGTCATCGAACATAACCCCTCCTATACAAATTTTGGAAGTTTAATAACAAAACGCGTTGGATTCTTACAATTGTCAAGATTAATTTCACCACCTGAAATTTCCAACACGCCCTTCACATATGATAATCCTTGCCCTCTTTTTTCACGACTTGTATCGCTTTGCTTTGTCGTAATAAGCAACTGAAAGATTTTATTTCTGAGATTCATTGGAACACCACAACCATAATCTTCAAAGACAATCTGGTGAGACTTTTTATCTGATCGCTTTTGATAAACAAGAATACGTTTAACAGTACCATCGGTAAAAGATTCCATTGAATTCATAATGAGATTTTTAAAAACAGACCTAAAGTAATTAACATCCATATGACATTGCAACGTAGCATCAACATCCATTTTAATATCGACATGCTTATTTTCAAAATCGAATTTATAGGTAGAAAAAATTGACTCAAGTTCTTTCTTAATACCAATAAGAATTTGTTCACCCTTGCTTTGAATGACGCATCCCTTGCAAGCATCAACAATTTTTTCAAGAGATTCTATGTGTGACATGCAATCGGCATAATTGCCATCGCTAGGATCAACACACTCAGGAATTGCCAACTTTAGAGATCTGAGACTATGAAGCATCTCATGTCGAATCTGGGATATAAGTGACTCAGTAGTTGTTCCATCTTGATGTACTTGCATACGAATACGCATTCTACTATTCATAAATGGAGCTAAAAAGTTTGAAATGCGCTTTGCCAATTCCACATCATTAAGAGTAAAATTTCTATTGCTATTTGAGAATTTAATAAGGCCCAATGAAACTTTTTGATCAGACCTGTCATTTATCGCTATGGGTGCCCCAATGAAATTCTTAATATCACTAGCATTCGTTAAATATTGCACACATTGAGCTTCATATTTTTCAAATCCAGGACAAAGTTCAAGTGTATGCGTATTTTCATTATAGTACTTTACTGCTTCCAGCTCACCAGCACTCTTCGTTGATACTAAAATTTTTCCTTGCGATGCAATATATCCAGTCTTTCCTTCATTCATACCATAGACTTTACTATGATATGATAAATCATACCCACCTCCACATCTCCATATACATTTCTTTTCTTTTTTATCATTTTCAATAATGTCATAGATAGCTACGGCTCTAGCATTAAAATATTGTGACACAAGAGATATTAAATTTGATTCCACGGCAGAGGGGTGAAACATAAATTGTGGCATCATCTCAGACAACTCATAAAAAAAATTTAACTCTTTTTCATGTTCTATTTGCAAAGCACTCTTAAAAAAAGATAGTTGTAGCATTCTGTGAGATATTAAAGACAACAAACTACTTTTAGCTCCAGAAATAATCTCCTTACCAGAACCATCTGCTAAGAATACAACCATGATCATATAATTCGTTTTAGAGTCTATTCCCTTTGATACTTTTACACTTTCAACATGTATACTAAAATCACGTTCAATATACTTAATTTTTGCAAAAAGTTCTATTGCAAATTGTTTTTTTAAAATTACACTGCGCCTCCGAGGATGTCGAAACACTCGGCTTAAAGCCTCTTCATTTAATGCAGTTGAGAATTGGCTCTCTACAAAACAGTCATCCTGTAAAGAATAAAATGTATCTGTTGTCCATCGACCATCTGGTTTAATATCTGAACATCGAAGGATAATAAGTGCATCACCATCAACCTCTTTAAGGAGATGCTCAAAGCTATCCTTTCCAGCGCTTGTAAGCTCTTTCGTCCTCTTTTCAAGATTTAAATTTTCTTTCTTCTCTATTCTTCTATTAAAATCAGAAATCCCGTGAATCAATACACATTGCAATTGATTTATTACATTCCATATAGACCGAATATGGATGCGCTTTTCATAAATATTACGATTTTTTCTGGTGGGAATCTTACCTTGAAGAATAAGATCTACTTTACCTGTTCCACCAACAACAGAGAACAGTACTTCACCAGACTGCTTAGTTTTCCAGTATCCTTGGTGAGCGATCTCTACAAAATCAGAATTTTTGTGATTCAACAAAATTTTCTTGTATGAAAAATCATTAAGCAATTCATACCATATTTGTGTTTGTGAACTATCACGTACATATAAAAGGCAGTTCACTCCAAACAAATGTCGAAGCAATTCTTGAAATTTTGAAAAAAGAATTTGATAATTGTCATAAAATAGTAATGTTTCCTTTAGTATTTCAGTAACTATCTCTAAAGGAATATTTTTTGGAATATTACTTACATCTTGACTTCCCAAACACATCAAATACATTCTATTTTCTTCACTATTCAATATTTCCATACGTGCAGCGACACATGCAGGACAAGCCAGTTTACATTCATTATTAACAAAACATCCGCTATTGTATTCTTCAGTAGTAAAAGTGACCGCCCCTTTAAAAATAGATCGCCTTGTATTCAAAAGGTTATGACATTGCCGAATATATTTATCAGAATGATATTTATTAAAAACATGCGACACCTCCTTATCGACAAATTTAAGTGACCGAATGAAAAAACTAAAATCTCTAGCAAATGAAACTAACCTCGCTGATGCATCTATGACTGTTTGTCGAGTGATTGACGGATAATAATGAGTAAAAAAATCTTCTTGCAACCAAGCATCGATCTCTGCATCAGTGAGGGGATCCATTTTAAACTCGTTAAATTTACTCAATACCTTCTTATCACGCTCCTTCAATTCATTTAACCACACTGGCTGCGTCGCAAAAATAATTCCATGTCCCCTTTTGCGGGAATACTCTGTAAACAAATTGAGCCAGGACAAGCTTTCATTTTTTTTTAAATTAAATACATTTACATTATCAAAAATGATCAACACAGATTTATGTTTATACTGCCAATCAAGATATTCTTTTATGAAGTATGCTTTATAATATTCATCTAATGAGATAATAAAGTTTCCCAATAAATTTTCTTCATTTCTAAACTTTGAATATAGTAATTCCCTCTCTAATTTTTTCCCTTCGTGGATACGCTTACTGAATAAATCAAAATAAAAGACCTCATCAAAAATATCTGCGTCTAAAACCAGCTGAGGTAATTGTCGCTTTAAAAACCAACTTTTCCCCCACATACTTGGCCCATGGAGTACGATAAATTCTTGGGGTATTCGTTCCAGGAGCCTATTCCAAGTTGATAATCTTTTAATCTCTGGAGGGTTAACCATAGATTATCCACCATTCAACAAAAGTTTAGATAGCATTCAGTAAGTTTACATAACTAATTTGTAAAAAAATTAGTACATAATATACAATAAAGCAAGCACAGTAAAGCATATCAACGCAATGCATCTTAGTTAATCTATACGTTATATACTTCACAAGATGGACCAATATTTTTACATACTGTCGAACACTCTTTTTAGCGTCTACAATACGTATATACATGTATGGTTGGCTGGAAATAGAACTCAGGTCATACCGTAAATGATAAGCAACTTCTCCATTTTATGTGAAAAAAATAGTTTCGAGCCATACCCACCGACCAGACGTGAGCAAGCCAAATCCAGCACAGGCCATTTGGCGAATCTTTTGCGCGAAGTGGATATGAAGGCGTCAAACAAATGTGGAGAGCGACATCACATCTATTTCCATGAATTGTGAAGTGATCCTGACCAACAGCCGAAGATGTGCATGAACAGCTCTCATGGAAAATATGATGCGGAATTTAAGCGGAATGATAGCTGAGTCGAGGGGGGCATGACGTGACAATGTTCTGAACGCACCTCCTCTCTCTTCAGCAGCCGAAGGCAATTTCCGATCCCCCAGAACACACGAAAGCCCGCACTCTCATCGAGTGCGGGCTTTCGTGTTGCCGTGTGTGGCATTTGAAAAGGATCCTGGCGACGATCTACTTTCCCACGGTTATAACCGCAGTATCATCGACGATGGAGGGCTTAACTTCCGAGTTCGGAATGGGATCGGGTGTACCCCCTCCTCCTTGGTCACCAGGAAATATTGGTGATATATAAGTAAAATAAGAAACAGGATAGTTTGAAGGAAAATAAGTCGAACGACTTATTAGTACCGCTTTGCTAAGTACATTGCTGCACGTACACATGCGGCCTATCAACCGAGTCATCTTCTCGGAGTCTTCAGGGAGATCTTATCTTGAAGCAGGCTTCCCGCTTAGATGCTTTCAGCGGTT
>NZ_AUBP01000038.1 GCF_000429305.1 Desulfovibrio inopinatus DSM 10711 | reverse complement strand
AGACCAGCTACTCATCGTCGCCATGGTAGGCCGTTACCCCACCATCAAGCTAATGAGACGCGGACTCATCCAAAAGCGGTAGCTTATAAATAGAGGCCACCTTTCACCCGTAGGTCACATCCGGTATTAGCAGGAGTTTCCCTCTGTTATCCCGAACTTCTGGGCAGATAATCCACGCGTTACTCACCCGTGCGCCGCTCTACTCATCTCCCGAAGGAAACTTTCTCGCACGACTTGCATGTGTTAAGCACGTCGCCAGCGTTCAATCTGAGCCAGGATCAAACTCTCCAGTTCAAAACTTTTGAGTTTGCCAAAACTCTCGTCTAAAACGAGGTTGACTTTCTTATCACTCGACTCGCTATTTAATTGTCAAAGACCTTCGTCTTCTTCTCCCACCGCCTTTGCGGTGCCGGCGTATTTGTCGTCGCCGAGTTGGAGAAGCTAGTGAATCCCGTCCGCGGTGTCAATAACTTTTTTCGATTTATTTTCGAAACGTTTTTGACCGATCCGGCTGTGCCGGTTCGTCGCGGCGGAGGGAGTGTCTACGTCTTCGTCTCCCCTTCGTCAAGCACTTTCTGAAAACTTTTTTTCAGCCGCTTGGCGAAGCCGGTAAAACCGGCCCCCGTTCGCGTCGGGAGGTGGATGTCTATGGGAATGACGCGCCAACGTCAATCACTTTTTTTTGAAAAAACGATCTTTTTTTCAACCAATCCAAATTAGCTTGAAAAATTAATATGTTATTTCTATTTATTATGTTCGAAGCGCTTTTCCCCGACGACACGTCCTTCTTCTCCTCAACTCATGCACAGAGGGATGTTTCATGACTAAGACATATTCTTTACTGCGCATCGTGTATAATAAACCGAAGGCCCGTATCGCACGATTCGGGCCTTCTTGGGGTCGTGAATAACGAACCTTAAAGCATCAGCACGGATCATTTTTCTTACAGCTTAGAATCGTTCAAACTCCTGATCCTCGCTCTCAGCTCTCATATCAAGGGCAATTTTCTTTACTTCTTTTGGCGACTCCATCTCTTCGGAGTGTTGTTTCTCGTCACGCAGACGAGGAGGTTTACGACCAGACATAACCTTCGGCTTGCTGTGTACTTCTCGAAGTCTGAAATACGAGATGGTTGATTGGAGATATTCAGCTTGGGCAGAAAGCTCCTCCGCGGTCGACGCCAACTCTTCGGCTGCGGCAGCGTTTTGCTGAATAACCTGATCAAGCTGTTGCAAGGCAGAGTTAACATGTCCCGCCCCCGTACTCTGTTCAACACTGGACGCCGCAATTTCTTGAACAAGATCTGCCGTTCTCAAAATATCCGGCACCAGTTTGTTAAGAAGAATTCCCGCTTTTTCAGCCACAGCGGTACTGGAAAAAGAAAGTTTATTAATTTCCGCAGCAGCGGTCTGGCTGCGCTCGGCGAGCTTACGCACCTCGGAAGCGACAACCGCAAATCCCTTGCCATGCTCTCCAGCTCTAGCCGCTTCAATGGCTGCATTCAAAGCAAGAAGATCTGTCTGCCGGGCTATTTCTTCAATAATGGATATCTTGTCGGCAATATTTTTCATGGCTTCTATGGTCTGGAGCACAGCCTCACTCGTCTCCTTGGCGTCTTCAGCAGCTTTGGTAGCTATCATTTCGGTTTGCTTGGCGTTATCGGCGTTTTGGTTGATGCTTGAGGTCATCTCTTCCATTGATGAAGAACTCTCCTCTACAGCCGCAGCTTGTTCACTGGCTCCTTGCGAAAGAGTTTCCGAAGAAGCGCTCATCTCTTCGCTCCCCGAAGCGACATTGGTCGCCCCGTCTTGCACCTCACTCACTATCGTGCCTAAACGCTCGATCATATCACCGATAGCCGTCATCAGGACATCTTGATCAGATCGCCTTGTCACTTGCAGGTTCAAATTGCCTGACGCCAGTTCCTCGGCGATCCAAGCCACGTTTTTCTCTGCTGCGATCAATTTTTGGATAGCCATGATAAGTTCGTCCTTGTCCGATCGCTCAGTGATTTCCAAGTCGAGATTCCCAAGGGACAATTTCAGAGCCATTTCCGCGATGGACTTTTCCGCCTTGATAAGAGTGCCCAAAGAATGCATGAGTGAATCTTTCTCAGAACGTTCAACAACCTCGACATCCAAATCACCAATGGCCAGATTCCGCACGCTTGCAGTAATATTCTTCTCTGCTGCGACCAGAGCCGCCAGGGCTTGCATAAGGCTGTCCTTCTCGGAGCGTTCACAAATGCTCACGTCCAAGTCGCCCTCTGATATTTTCTGGACCGCCACGCAAACGGATGTTTCGGCAGTCACGAGTTTTTGCAAGGCTCGTATCAGAACATCCTGTCCCGAACGTTCCTGCACATCGACCTCCAGATCACCTTCGGCCATGCGTTCAACGGCATCGGCCACAGTGCGTTCGGCCGTGACTAGCTCTTGCAGAGAATTCATCAAATTATCTTTACTTGAACGTTCACGTACTTCAACATTGAGATCACCCTTAGCGAGGCTCTGCACTGTATGAGCAATATGCTTCTCTGCGGCAATCAAGGTTTGGAGGGACTGGATAAGGCTATCTTTGTCCGAACGGGAAGAAAGTGACACGTCCAAGTCGCCCTCGGCTATTTTCTGAGCCGCCGAACAGACAGCAGTTTCAGCGTTCACCAACTTTTTCAGAGCCTGCATAAGAACGTCTTGTTCCGAACGCTCTTCTACGGCCACGTCCAGGTCACCTTCAGCCAACTTTACGGTCAATTCCGCAGCGTCCTTTTCGGCTCCGGCCAGTTCATGCATGGCTTGAGCCAGCATCCCGACTTCATCTTTCTGATGCACGTCCAAGGTGGCGGAAAGATCGCCTCGTGCCAGAGATTGGGCAAAAGACACCCCTTTAACCAAAGGTCTGGCGATATTTACCGCAATGAAAAACGCGACAACGGCAATCATAACAGCGATAATAGCGGACATAATGAGAAGAGACTGAAGCAAATCATTAATCGGCGCCTTGACCTCCGCCTCATCAATTTCGGCCAAAAGAGCCCAATTTAATCCGCCGATCGTTAGCGGTGAATACGCCGAAAGCACCGGATTACCGTTATAGTCGATGATTACATTCGTGCCGGATTTCCCGGCGAGAGCTGCGCGTGAAGCCTCGGTATCGACTTTGCCTTTTTCGGGATTTTTAAACGAGGCCAAAACAGAATGGTTTTCCTTGTCTAAAAATGAATCAGAGCGCATGAGCTTGTCTGAACCAACTAAATACGTCTCGCCAGTTTCCCCCATACCGTCACGCTGCTGCATGATAGCATTAATGGCATCAAGAGAAAGCTGGAGAGCTACCACCATTTCTGCCTTGCCGTTGTGAATGACGGGTTGGGCAACAAATGCGGCAGGTTCGCCATTGCTTGGGGCGTAGGGCTCGAAATCGGCCAAGCCAAATTGTTTGGTATCCAGCACTTGGCGAACGAGTTTACCGAGATTGGAATTAGAGAATTTTCCGTCAAGAAGGTTGCTTTGATAGTCAGCCTCCTTTGCCACGGAGAAAAAGCAATATCCGTCGGGGTTAATCAAAAAAAGGTCATAGTATCCATATTGCTTGGTATACTCATTATAGAAAGGCTCTCCATTCTGATCCATGGGATTGAATGCCTCAGCAACATCAATTTCTGCCATGAGAGCCCATGTCAACCCGCCAACATTGACAGGACCGTAGCTTGAAAGCACGGGATTTCCGTTATAATCGATAATAATCGCATCACCTTTGTTGCCAGCCAAGGCTTCCCTAGCAGCCTCAGTATCAACTCCGTTTCTCTCCACGGTCCCCTTGAAGGAAGCGCGCAGGGAATGGTACTCGGGGTCAAGAATGGAATCCGAACGCATTAATTTATCCGGGCCTACGAGGTAGGTTTCCCCCGTTTTTCCCAGCCCTTCCCTCTCGTGCATGATCGTAGTGATAGCCTTGTCGGAAATTTGCATGGCCACCACTGCGACGATTTGTCCATTCTTTACAACAGGTGCGCCGACAAAGCTTGCCGGCTCGCCATTACTTGGAGCGTATGGTGCGAAATCTACCAAAGCGGGCTTTCCTGTTTCGATCACTTTTTTCCACAACGTAGCCAAACCGCTCCCTTTGAGGGGAGCAACAGAAAGATTCGCACCTAGATCGGGCTCTTTCTCAACAGAAAACATGACATGACCATGCTTGGCGGAGATGATAAATATATCGTAGTAACTATATTCCTCTTGATACCATTTAAAATAAGCGGAGATGTCTTCCCACATGGTTTTATACGCGTCGGTGGAGACGTCGTATGGCTCATCGTTTGCCACCAACCGGCCGTCTTGATATTGAGACAATCTATCGTAAGCTACTATGACATCTAGACTTTTTGAAAGAACCGACGCGTCGTTTAAACGTGCTTTGAAATACGCCTCAACTTGCTGGGTCTTGATATTCTGAACGGCGGTAAGCTTGTTTATCGCTTCTGTCTTGAGCACACCGGTCATTTCGACAAGAACTCCCATATCACCTTCACGTTCAGCAAAAAAACGTTTTATTTGCTCAAGCTTAATCGTTTCAACAGATTGAAGCTGATCGTAAGCCTTTTGCATAAGTGCTTCGGTGGCCAATTTGCTTGCCCAAATCCCGGCAATGGTAAGCGGGATCAGCCCCACGAGAAGAAAAGAGATCATAAGTTTAGGCTTCATCTTCATATCATTAAATTTGAGCATGTTGATCCCTCTGTTATCAAGTAAAGAGCCGAAGAAAAGTTATTTGTACTCAATATATACATCAAGAAATCATTCTATCAAGCTATTTAAATGTAATCTATAAAAGAATTTTGAGACCGACTGCTGTCACAGTATATCCAAGTATTCTTTTTATCTTTTGTGGAATGATAACGGATGTCATATTCTTTGCTTTCGATAGAAGATTAAACCTAATGCTTATTCAAAGTCACATGCCGAATGAAATTCCATATACATCGACTTTAAGAAATCAAAGAGAGGCCAAGGAGAAACGC
Source organism: Desulfovibrio inopinatus DSM 10711 (assembly GCF_000429305.1). Taxonomy (NCBI): domain Bacteria; kingdom Pseudomonadati; phylum Thermodesulfobacteriota; class Desulfovibrionia; order Desulfovibrionales; family Desulfovibrionaceae; genus Desulfovibrio; species Desulfovibrio inopinatus. Next base: position 37,022 of record NZ_AUBP01000038.1, on the reverse strand, counting down.
CCCGTCCCAATTTAGCTGAAACAAGATTATTATTGATCGATGAGGTATGATTACCGGTTCATGCAGGAGTACGAATACACCTGACGCGTTGGTCATCCCCTTCAGAACATATTACAGGCGTAACAGGAATACAGATATATAGGTAAGGAGAAATGGAAGAACGAACGTTTGCCGTATCAGATAAGCGCCCACACAGCCATGCTGGCCGTATGGGCGCTTTGTTACTATGAGACGGCTTAGATAAGTATTCCAGCCGTTGGAAAGGCAGATCTGACCGCCTCGGCAGTGGAACAGGAACTTTCGAAAAAATCGTTTACCAGCTTTCTTCGAAATTCCCAGACTTCAGACTGAGAGAATATCAATTGCTCCCTTCGCCTATTTCCACAGGCAATTCCGGGCGACTTGCCCACTCTGACCAACTTCCATCGTACCACTTCACGTTTTCGTAGCCGAGAAGATACTTCAAAACGAACACCGTTTGGCTTGCTTGGTGTCCCGTACGACAGTGAATAATGACCTCGGTCTGCTTGTTCGGAATAAGAGCGGCATATGCTTTTGCCAACTCGTCAGTCGGCTTGAACATCAACCCTTCCGGTGTCTTCATCAGGTCTTCGGAGAATGGCCGATTCACCGCGCCAGGAATATGCCCCGCACGTGCTTCATCTGATTTTTCTCCAATATAATAGTCATGCGGGCGAACATCGAGGATGACAGCGCTTTTCTTCTCCATCGCCTTTTTGACGTATTCGGCATTGACCGTGAAGTCATCGGCACCATGCTGCAAGGCATACACCGTCGCCGAAACGGGAGGAAGCAATGTGGTCATCGCTCCGCCAGCGCGTGTCCAGGCATCAATCCCTCCAGACAGGAGAGCGTAGCGCGTATGCCCGATTCGGGACAACGCCAAGCCGACCAATGTCGCATCGCGATATCGGTCTGTCGTGACGAGAACAACAACGTCGTTCGGTGTAATACCCATGCGGCCGAAATTGTCAGCCAGCACATAGGCAGGCAACAACATGGACGACATGTCACCGACAACGCCGCGCACCTGTTCGGGGTCGAGCATCAAGGCGCCAGGGATATGCCCTCTATTATATGCTGGCTGCCCGCGAACATCGATAACACGAACTTCGTCAAGATGCTGTTTCAGCCAATCCGCATCGACCAATCCTGGTAAATCAGATGGAGCCAATCCCAAGGCAGGATGCAGACTTCCGGCATTTCCCACATCGACAGGCGATCCAAAATAACTCTGGTATAACCGAATCTGTCCGGCTCGCTCGGAAGAGACGCTTTCTTCACGCAACGATACGGGTTTGAGCAAATCCTCAACAAAGGCATGCAAGCCCCCCGTCAACACGTAAACGTGGGAAAAACCGAGCTGAATCAGAGCATCACGAGCCTGTGCCGGATGCACGACGCCGTTGGAATATAAAACGATAAAAGCCTTTCCTTTATAAAGAGCAAGCTTGGCAGGTAAATCGGCCAGTTGAATATTGAGCGCGCCACGAATATGAAAGCGTTGATATTCCGATGCCGGTCGCACATCGACAACGACCAGGCCGGCCTGGCCTGTCATCAGTCGCTGAGCTAAGTCTTCGGGAGCGATATGATCCCGAGCGGCTTCGATATCAACCAACAGTTGTTGTGGCGAAACGGCGACCCCTCCGGCGGGAATCTGCTCGTTTGTGGACGACAAAGCCGCCTGTTCCTGCTGGCTGCCGATGGTCGCTAAAGCGGTTTGGTTCAGCAGGCCTTCAGGAACAAATTCTAACCCTGCTGCGGCACCAAGCAGCACCACAGCAAAGAAAAAGACAAAACCAAAGGATGCCGGGGTTGCCGTTTGCGATCCACGACGCCGCTCAATAAGCTCGCAGAGCATGAACAGCACGACAGCCACGGCCGTGAACCCGAGAATGAAGACACTTTGCGGGAGCTTTAACACGTCATAGAAGAACGACACTCCGACTTTACCGATGGCATCGAGTCCGGACACTAACGGATATGTTTCATTATAAACAATAGATCCGATTAGTCCGCCCACTAAAAACACAATGGCATCGATGCGCCCCGAAGCAAAGCCAACTGCGGCCGTCCCCGGACACCAACCCGACATGACAAAGGCCACCCCGAACAGTATCCCGCCGACAATCTGTGCACCATAAAGCGTTGGTAAAAGATAGATATCACCAGCTCCGACAAGTCCAAGCCGCGTCGCGTATGTCATACCGATGAGGCATACCAGCAAGGCGGTGAACATCACCTTGATGACAGCCATATCGCGAAAATAAAACACGCCGGCCAAACGTTTCGAACTACCAAAACCGGCGTTTTCCAAAACCACACCAAACAACGCGCCAATAACAAAGCTCGCAAGAAGAGCCGAAACCGTACCGATTGTTCCTGCGCTGAAAAACGTCTCAATCATTCCACTGCCTCCTTACAAACCAGGCGAAAATATACCCCGTGAGAAAGAGGCTCCCCATAAAGACCACGGAGCCGGTCAAAAGCAACGCCCCACCGGACAAAGCTTGTCCCGACGTACACCCATGGGCCACACGCGAAGCATAGCCCGCCAAAATACCGCCAAAAAGCGCGAAAATCAGTCGAGTCGACGCAGAACAACGCCGCCCTCGCTCAATGGTCAATCGCACACGCCGCCCGGCAACTGCGGACAACAAGCCGCCAATAAATGTCCCGGCAAACATAAAGACGAGATAATACATCCAGGGATTCTCACCCCAGGCTCCAAAATATGACGTTGTGCCGACATGGCCGGGCATCATCACCTCTTCGAGGGTTGCAGCAATGCGTGCAATGCCCCCCGATGCCCCAAGTCCAGCACCAAGTGTCAGGTATGACAGTAACAGAACCAGCCCCAGCAAGACCCCAGCCATATACGGATTCATGAGACGCCGTGTATTCGGAAAAAGCTCCGGATGCGTATCGGGGGTGTCAGCCTCGTTATTATACGTCCCATATTGTGACCCCGTCCCCCCCGATTGATCAGAAGGAATCGAGGCAGAAGCTTCACGTGGCCCAGCCATCCCGGGGTCTTCGTTCGCTGCAGAAAAAAAAGCATTTTGCGATGAGGTCGACGGCTCTTCATCTTGTAGACTTGAGGATGCTTCTTCCGACGAAGTCGACATTGTGTTATGTTGTGTACTTGACTCGACCGAAAGGTCTCGCTCTTCCGTCGTATCCGTATCAGTTTCCTGTGTGGTTTCATCGTCGAATTTATGCGGATCCACCATATCAACACCCCATGTCATAGGTTTTCGGCGGTTTAGGCGGTTCGGGAGATGTTGGTGAAGAAGTCCCAGGAGACATCGGCGCTATTGGCGCACTGACGTCAGGTATCTTCATCCCTTCGTTTCCTTGCGGCAGGGGCGATGGGGGCATAGACGTTTTCACGCTGTCTCGCGGTCCTCCCGCTTTTTTGAATGCCGCCTTCGTCCAATATTTTCCAACTCCACCAGCCAGAATAGAGACTGGCCGCATACTCGTTTGCTTAACTAACGTGGCGACCGCCATGGCACGGTACCCGTCACCATCGACAAGCACGAGGGGAGTTGTATCCGCATCGAGCCAGTTTTTCGACATGACGGTCTCTGCCGGAATGTTTATGGAACCCGGTATATGGTATTCGGCAAACGCTTCTTCGGGTCTGAGATCGATCACCCGTACAGAGCTGATATCCTTTCCAAGTTCTGACACCGTCACTGTACCGGGAAGCCACGGTTCCTTTCCGCTATCGTGACCAGACTGCGCCCACGCCGGGATGACAGCCAAAAGCATCAATCCGGTCAGAAATCCCCATACACGCATAGTTCCTCCTCCAATGCCCGAATTTGTATCGAAATGTTGTACTCCCGTATCATGGGACTAGGCGCAACTCCAGTATAGGAATCCGAAAGAAAATGGCAAAAGGAAACAGAACTGGCACCTCTTTCCAAACCACGCAAAAGCAACGCCCGGAAGACGTATGCCTTCCGGACGTTGGTTTTGCGTGATATCGAGAAAGAAACGTTGATATTTTCGATTTATGCGGCTCTCTTTTGACGCAATCCCACAAGGCCGAGCATCGCCGAGCCAAACAACCACACTGCACCGGGAAGAGGCGTGGCGTGTATGCTGACATTGTCCAGAAAAACACCGGATCGGTTTATTGAATCGCCAACATCCCCAGCCATAAAATCAATCGTGACATTACCAAGTCCGACATAATCAGACAAATCCAATGTGACGTACGTCCATCCCGTGGTGTCAAGAGAAATAGAGGATGAACCAGAGTCCACATCCCCAGCTCCCAAGCTCAAGACACTTTCTCCGTTGACCAGCACCTGGAATGCATTTTCATCCCAAGGGTAGTAATCATACGACCAGAAGTTGTACGCAAAACTCAGTCGTTTACTCGATCCAGTCGACTGAATCATTTGGTTGAAAACATTATAATTTGTTGCACTCGTTTCGGAGCCGATCATGGCCATGTAGTTCCCATCATACGCAGTGACGGTGGTTCCATCGGAGAAGGTATACGATTCAAGAACCTCAACATTTCCTCCCGGTATTGTGGTCCATCCATCCGTATCACCGGTTTCAAAATCTCCATTGGTTATACTAGCTTGGGCAGAGAACGGCATGAGCAGTAAAATAAAACACATTACGATTGATGATTTCATTGCAATCCCTTTTTCCTATTATATAAAGAAGTTTAATATACAAACCATAATCCTCAGCACCTTTACGCTCCCTTAATAGGAAAATGATGCCAAAGATAAAAAAACATATCTTTCTAGAATGTTCTGCCGAAAATGGAGCATACAAAGTCAACATTTTCCGCTCTCAACAGAAAAAATATCCATTTTATACAGATTTTTTCTTGCTTGCAAAGACGACTGTCCGTTGAGGAGAGTACGCGGGGAACATGATGCAGAAGGAGACGCGAAGACAAGTACTCAACATGCCGCCTCACGACGACGTAGATGCTTTTAGCTCTATGCTCCAAGTATTACAGCCTGAAAAGAACTGTTGTTTCCAAAATTCACATTATATCTGGCACACATAAAACAGACCGGAAGCGCAGTCGCTTCTGGTCTGTTCGAATGCCTTCTTGTACCGAAGAACTGCAGCTACGTACGGGCACAGCCGATCTTCTTACGACGCATCCCCCAAAGGCCCAGCATTCCAGTACCAAATAGCCAAATTGCACCAGGAATGGGAGTTGCATGTACATTTATATTGTCGAGAAAAACGCCTGTCGGAGAGCATACGCCATACTCATCGCCAGCGAGAAAACTAATCGTTATTGAATCTTCACCAATGTAGTCTGACAAATCAAGACTAACGTACGTCCATCCTGTTGAATTCAATTCATTTGATTGGTCGATTTCACTTTCAGAAAAGCTAAACACACTATCATCGTTTACCCGTACCTCAAAGCTCGAAGGAGGATATAAACGGTGGCGGTATGACCAAAAATTATACATGAATTCCAGAGAGGTCGTGGCCTTGGTCGTTTGTTTAATTTTATTTAAACGCTTCATATTTATAAGAGAAGTATCAGAGCCCAGCATGGCCATATAATTTCCAGCGTAGGGATTAATCGTTGTTCCATCCTCAAATGTATACGAGTCAATGACATCTGCATTTCCCAAAAGAGATTCAACGAGGTTTCTCTCCCAGCTCGAAAGATCTCCTGTTTCAAAATCGCCGTTTGCTATGCTGGCTTTTGCAGACAGGGGGAACGCAAAAAGAATCAACATAATATACAAACATACTTTTTTCACTATAAGCTCCTCTTTTTCAAACATGATTTATTCCCACACGATACAGGTCAAAGAGGACATGAAAAAAGAGTGCCACAAAACGAATAATTATCTATTTTGACATATTACATTTTCAATTGTTATCAATTGATTTTCTTTGTCCAGAAAAAACAAATAAATCGATCATTATTTTCGGATTGTTCTTACAAAAGAAGAACGTCATAACTTGAGGGGGCGTGTAAAAGGAAAAACACGTTATTGAGAATCTGATGGGAATACTCAACGTCAGCGGTCTAAAAAATATTTCGGGGCAAAAAGTAACCCTTTTGCCCCGAAATAAAACGCAAGAATTGTCAGCAAGTACGATCCGTACTCCTGAAAATCACCAAACTGTTATTCTTCTTTCAAAGCCCGGGTCATAAGATCTGTCACCGCCTGAGCCGGATCTTTTTCGTTATACAAAATATTATAGACCTCATTGGTGATGGGAAGCTCTTGACCTGTCTTCTGGCCAAGATTGTATACCGCCTCGCTCGTCTTCACCCCTTCGGCCACCATCGTCATGCTTGCCAGAATATCAAGCAGTTTCTGGCCTTTCCCCAGCCGCAGGCCAACCTGACGATTCCGGGACATATCGCCGGTGCACGTCAAAACGAGATCGCCTACGCCGGACAATCCATGAAAGGTCCGCGGATCAGCCCCTAAAGCTTTCCCAAGTCGGGCCATTTCTACGAGTCCTCGCGTGATGAGCGCTGCCCGAGCATTTGAGCCAAAGCCAAGACCATCGGCAACCCCTGCGGCAATGGCGATGATATTCTTGAGTGCTCCGCCGAGCTCCACACCTTTCACATCTTTATTATAGTAGACGCGAAAGGCATTCGTCGAAAATGTTTCCTGAAGGTCTTGACCAACTTTCTTCTCAGTGCATCCCAGACTGACCGCGGTCGGAGCGCCACGCAACACTTCATAGGCAAATGACGGCCCGGACAACATCGCAAATCGCGGTTTAATGGTTCCGAGTACATCGTTGCACACCGCAGACATGGTCATGAGTGTTCCTAACTCAATGCCTTTGCTTGCACACACCACGACCGGTTTTTTCGGAAGGTGCGGAAGAAATTGTTCGTATATTCCTCGTAGGTGCTGGCTGGGTACGGCAAATACAAAGGAGGACGTTCCTTCGGTGACCGCAGCGATATCATGATTCACGAGCAGGTTGCTGGCCAGTTTCTTTCCGGGCAAATACCATGTATTCTCCAGTTTGCCCCGAATTTCGGCCAATAACTCCTGCTTGCGTACCCAAAGTTGAACACGATACCCTTTTCTGGCCAACAGATCGGCCAGTGTTGTTCCCCAAGATCCGGCTCCGATAACAGCTATGTTCATGAACTCTGCCTCGTTAAGTGATAAACAATACCCTATCGGGTGCGGGTTGCATCTAGCACATGAAGAAGATAAGGACAAAGCCCAATTTGTCTCTACATTCCGGAGGAACCCCCATGGCGGCCAATGATGTATTTACCGAGACCGAAGCCCGTATCCTCAGTTTGGTACAGGGCAATCTGCCGGATTCGGCAACCCCGTTCCAAGATATCGCCAACGAAGTCGGTGTGAACGAAGAAGACGTGCTCACACTGTTGCAAAAGCTCAAAGACGACGGCCGCATTCGTCGTTTTGGTGCCACTCTGCGTCATCAGAAAGCCGGCTACGGGGCCAACGCCATGGTCGCGTGGTACGTTGACGAAGATAAGGATATCGACAAAATCGGCGAACACATGGCGTCCAAAAAACAGATCAGCCATTGCTATCATCGACGCAATTGCCTGGATTGGCCATATAACATTTATACCATGATCCACGGGAAAAGTCCCGAAGAGTGTCTTCAAGTCGTCGAAGAATTGAAACAGGAAACCGGCCTGACCGAATACGACGTGTTATACAGCGTCAAAGAACTCAAGAAAACATCCATGTCCTATTTTCAGGCATAAGACGCAAGGGAGCCCCCATGAGCAAATCCACAGATCTCTTCACCAAGGCCCAAACCCTCATTCCCGGTGGGGTCAATAGCCCGGTACGGGCCTGCAAAAGCGTGGCTTGCGATCCTCTTTTCATTGCCAAAGCCGCCGGTTCGAAACTCACCACAGTCGACGGGATCGAACTCATTGACTATGTCATGTCGTGGGGTCCGATGCTGCTCGGCCATGCTCCGGCTGAAGTCAACGAGGCCGCCTGTGCGGCCATCGCTCGTGGAGCCAGTTTCGGCGCGCCCTGCGAAGATGAAGTCCGTCTGGCCGAAGCCATAGTGGACGCCGTACCCGGAATCGACATGGTACGCATGGTCAACTCCGGCACTGAAGCGACCATGAGTGCATTGCGCCTCGCGCGGGGATTTACGGGCCGTAAATATATGGTCAAATTCGAAGGCTGCTACCACGGTCACGGTGACAGCTTCCTGGCCGCAGCCGGTTCAGGGTTGGCGACATTGTCCATTCCCGGAACTCCCGGCGTGCCTGAAGATACCGTCAAACAAACTCTGCTCGCCCCATACAACGACCTCGATGCCGTAAAAGCTCTGTTCGAAAAGCATGGCGATGACATCGCTTGCCTCTTCGTTGAGCCAGTTGCCGGCAACATGGGTCTCGTCCTGCCGGCCGACGGTTTCCTGCAAGGACTGCGCGACATCTGCACCCAATACGGCGCATTACTTATTTTCGACGAAGTCATCACCGGCTTCCGCGCTTCCTTCGGCGGTGCCCAGGAACGCTTCGGCATCAAGCCCGACCTGACCACGCTCGGCAAAATCATCGGTGGCGGCTTCCCGGTCGGTGCTTACGGCGGTCGCAAGGACATCATGGAGCGCATTGCGCCGTCCGGTGATGTCTACCAGGCCGGTACGTTGTCCGGAAACCCGGTCGCCATGGCCGCCGGTTTAGCGACACTCAAGCTGCTCAAACAAGCAGACTATGCCGGCCTCGAAGCACGCACCATCAAACTTGCCTACGAGATCACAGCGATCTTGGAAGAAAAAGGTGTGCCTGTTTATTTGAGCAACATCGGTTCGCTTTTCACCCACTTCTTCACGAAGACTCCGGTGACGAATTTCGAAACTGCCAAAACCACGGACACGAACCTGTTCACGAAGTTCTACGGCCAAATGCGCGAATTCGGCGTCAACCTGGCCCCGTCCGGCTACGAATGCGCCTTCACCTCCTTCGCCCACACTGACGAAGATTTTGAAAAGACGCTTGAAGCGGTGCGGAAGGTGCAGTTTTAGGGAGTTAACGAAAATGCGAGAGGGGAAACCCTTTGAAAAGGGTTCTCCCCTCTCGCGCTCTCCCCTTCCCAAACTTTTTATCGGCTACGGAATTATTATAATTCATCGAACAGCTTGAAAATTACATAAATACTGCTGATTAAAGATACTTCTTTTTCCTGTTTTTTTTCTATGTCACCCTGTCAACAGACGACACGTTCACGATATTTATTTCTCTTGTCTCATTTCACATCACGTTCATCATTCCCAACAAATCTGTTGGCAACAGATTTGTTGGGAAAAAACGCTGCCATTTTACTGCAAATACTGCTGTCCATGGTCGTGGTGCGAGCCGGAGCATTCGCCGTCGTGATCATGATCATGGTGCGAACCGGAACATCCGCCGCCGTTGGGGTCGCGGATGAGGTCGAGGCCTCTGTTATCCATAAGTTCCAGCGCGGTTCGTGCGTCATGTCCAAACCCATTGTAACGGGTCACGCATGCATTGGCGATGATATCAAAAGTTCTGGTTCTGATCTTTCCGGTAATGATCGCTTCGCAATTATGCTTCAGCACAGCTTTCGCCAAATTGATTCCGGCCGGCTCCGGCTTGGTGTCCTTATTCGGAATGATCTTCACGTCCATCGTGTCAACATTGACAACGAGTAGATTTTTGCATCGTTCGAGCTGCTCGGAAACAGGGCTGCTCAGCGTTTCTCCATCAACAAAGACGGCAATATTCATCGGTATCTCCCCTTTTCGTACACATCACAGACTGTAAAACCGGTAAATTATGCTGCCAAATCTGGCATAACGCAAGTTCCAGAGTAGAATGGGGAGCATATCAGGGGTACTCTCCCGCACGCACAACACTTGCTTCGACGTCATGCCAGCGGTATATTATCTTTCCATAACACGCCGTGCGTGCCGCTTATGAGCGACCTGAAAAGCATTATTGCACCCTGTAGAGAATGGAGTAGATTCATGGGATTCTTTCGTTTTTGGAAACGTATCAAGATTCTTCCCGGCGTATGGCTCAATATGAGTAAGTCAGGAGTTTCCGTGTCTGCCGGACCGCGGGGGGCGAAATATACGGAAGGAAAAAAGAGACGACAGTTTACGCTCGGTATTCCCGGAACGGGGTTGTCTTATACATGGCGATTCAAGAAATAAACAAATCTTGTCCTCCGCCGCAGAATGCATAACGGGCGGGAAGGTGCTGCCCTTTCCGCCCGTTTTTGTATCATCACACTCTCGTCACCGATCAACCATGTCCGGTGAGCTTATATTTCTTGAGTTTATATTGAAGCAGACTTTTCGAGATACCGAGCATTTCTGCCGCCTTCACTTGAACAAAGTTCGCTTTTGCCAAGGATCGACGAATAAGGGCGGCTTCGATCTTTTCCAGCGTTTCACTCAGGTTGATCTGCACCGGCAAGAGATCCACCGCGCTTTTATACTGTGATTCCTCGTCACGAATTTCCGGGGGAAGATCTTCGACAACCACCGTATCCGATGCAGCCAGAACAACGCATCGTTCCACGATATTTTGGAGTTGCCGCACATTGCCCGGCCATTCATACGCCGTCAAGTAATCCATGGCTTCGGGTGAAAACCCCTTGAACACTTTGCTGTTCTCCTTGCCGTAGCGTTCCAAAAAATGCACGGCTAAGATGGGGATGTCTTCGCGCCGCTCACGCAAAGGTGGCATTTCGAGCTGAACGACATTGAGACGATAAAACAAGTCTTCGCGGAACGTGCCTTCCGTCACAAGGGTTTGCAAATTTTTGTTCGTGGCGGCCACCACGCGAATATCCACATCAATCAGATCGGTTCCACCGACGCGTTCAAATTTCCGTTCCTGCAGCACACGAAGCAACTTGACCTGCAGGTCGGCTGACAATTCGCCGATTTCATCGAGAAAAATCGTCCCTTCATGGGCCATTTCGAATCTACCGCGCTTACGCGCCACGGCACCGGTAAACGATCCTTTTTCATGACCGAACAATTCGCTTTCCAACACGCCAGGGTTAAAGGCCATGCAGTTGACCGAAATAAACGGTCCATCTTTGCGGTTGGACGCGTAGTGAATCGCCTTGGCTGCCAGTTCCTTCCCGGTTCCCGACTCGCCTGTGATCAAAACCGTACTCCGGCTTGGTGCGGCTTTGTGAATCAGTTCTATCACGCGCTCAATCGCTTTGCTCGATCCGATAATATGCCGTGTGGCAAACTTGTCGGCCAAACTCTGGCGCAAAAGGAGGTTGTCGCGTTGCGCTTTGGAAAATTGCGCGGCTTTCGAGACTGTCAACAACAGTTCGTCATTGGAAAACGGCTTGGTCACAAAGTCGAAAGCCCCGACTTTCATAGCTTCCACGGCCGCTTCGATACTGCCATAGGCAGTCATGATGATTACCGGAATATGAGGAAAGTGCTTTTTGACGTGCTCAAGCACTTCTTGCCCGGTTATCTTAGGCATTTTCATATCCGTCAACACAACATCGACCTCGGATTCTTCGAGATAGGCAATACCCATCTCGGGGTCATCCAATGCCGTCACCTTGTACTCGTCTCCTTCAAGCATAGCTTCGAGAAGCACGAGATAATTCTTTTCATCGTCCAAAAGCAAAATTTGCGTCGACATGGCGCACCATAACTCCATTGGGGGGCGGTTTAAATGTAAAATCAGATTTTGGGAACCGCAAAACTCCACGCGGAAGTTTCGCCAAATTCACGGCAAAGCGCAAGCTTGAGATATGAATCGTGGAAAATCGTGCGAACTTGTGCTAGCTCTCTCACAACGCACATGATGTTTTGTGCCGCGATAACGGTCGAAAGCCAAGGTACAGAATTGAGGAGCGAGGTGCGGGTGCCCCCCTCCTTCGAACGGTACTGTGGCAACAGGGGGGAGCGATGATTTTCGGGGGGCTGCTTGTTTTTTCAATCTTGCTGCTCGTGTTCTACGCTATCCGTATGGAACGCTCTGTACGGGTTTTACCTCACCTTATTCCTTACGACGAAGCCATTTATGGTCGCGAGCCTCTCTTTCGCCTTCTTCAGGGTAAAACAGTATCTGTCATTATCGGCGCTCATAACGTTGAAGGAAACGTTGCCCGTTGTATTGAGACCGTACTTGAGTCCACCTTCCTTGATCCTGAATATTTCGAATGCATTGTCATCGACGACGAATCGACAGACGGCACATATCTCGAACTCGCTGAAATTGCCCGTGCCAAGCATGATCCGCGTTTACGCGTCATGTATGGACAGCCATGTCCATCCGGAGAAATCTGGATTGGCAAAAGTTGGGCCTGTTTCCAAGCTGTCAGACAAGCCCGCGGTGACTACATCCTTTTTCTTGACGCCGGCATGCAACTCCAACCAGGCAGCCTGGAAAGCGCCTTGGTTGCATTAGTTCACCAAGACGCCGGCCTCCTGAGCTTTTTTCCGGAAAACGACATGACCAACGTTGCTGCGAAAATCGTTGAGCCAGCGATTACCATTGCTCACCTCGCCAGTCCATGGCTTGCGGCAACACATAATCCCAAAAGTGCTGCGGCGTTTGCCGGTGGCGGGTTCATGCTTTTCACCCGAGATGCGTATTGGACCTCCGGTGGATATGCCGGTGTAGGAACCGTTGCCCAAGAGGATATGGAACTTGCTCGCAAAGTGAAAAAGGCCGGATTTTCTGTTGTCATCGGCCTTGGACCGGAGATGGCCAAACACTCCATGCCATCAGGATTCACCGAGATGGGAGAAAGCTACGCCCGCAACTTTGTTTGCGCATTCGGTCACAATACGGCATTCGCCCTTGTTTCTGCCGTGATTCTCGTCATGACATTTTGCCTTCCCTGGCTCGGCGTCATCTTCGGAATATCCGAACTTATCAACGGTATGTATGACATCGGCACATTGCAACTTGGTCTTGCTACGGCCGGTATCGGGCTGCAATACTGCCTCCGCTTGCGTGTTGAACAACTCCTTCATGTCCCCATGACATGCTGGTGGGCTATGGGCATTGCCGGATTTGTCCTGGCAGCCTTTGATGTGATATCGGCCCTCAAGCACGGACTTGATGTCCTGACATGGAAAGATATTCCTCTCCCCAAAGAACGTTAAGACTCGACCTCGCGCTCGTTTCCCCGGGTAAGGCCGATAGAATTTAAGGAGACGCGACTGATGCTCGCCATCAAACTGCACAAGGATGCTAAACCTTGGCTGGGAAAAAATACGTGCCTCATCCCGGTGTTTTCCTGGGAATGGGCTGAAGAGGCTGTTGCCCATTGGGCCGAAGGCATTCAGGGAATCCACCCCTCGCAAAAAGGTAAAGTGAATTATGTCACGCTGGTTGAAGTGGGACCAGACCATCCGGTGAGTGTCATCACGGCGTGGCAAGACCCCCGCAAGGCCGAACAAGAATTTCAGCCCATGAGTCAATGGGAAGACGAATTGCGTACAACAATGAAAGAGACCATGGAACACAAACTGCGCATTGCCCCTCCCATGGTCAACGTCGGCACACTCGTGCAAAGCGATCAATATCGCTGTCACATGCATGTCAATCTGCCCAAAATTCTCCTCGCGAAACGCCTGCCGAAAGCCAAAATCGTGTGGACAAAGGCGTTAAGTGACGTTGTAAGGAAGGATTTATTTGGGGGTGAGACGCAAGAGACTGCCAAGACGTAGAAGCAGCAACAAAATTTAATAGAAGCGAAAAGCAACAAATCGAAAAAAAGCGTTGGCGGAAAGCTGAATCCGTCAACGCTTTTTTGTTATTCGTCGACAAGACAATGTGTCATTTTTTCTGTTGAAAATTCTCAAACCATTTCGACCGAACAACTTCATCCTAATGAAACAATCCTGAGCCTCCCCTTAATCGCCCTTTTTTTCTCAATGTGACATAAACAGCATTATACGCATTGCAAAATCAACAAACCAACCTCCAAACCACATCTCCCCAACGGCACACTTCCTGCTTATTCCATCATACATTCGCCTTCAAAGAATGCGCTTCCGTTTTCAAACATATGCGCTGAGGCCACTCGATCCTTCCTCCAGAATTCACAGCGCGAAATATGAGTACAAACAGTCCACTAACCGTCCGATAAACCAGAGGTAATGTCATGAAAATTTTTCTCGGCATGATCCTGTTGATTGTCTCTTTGGTTTCACCTGCTTTGGCGGAGTTTCCCGACGTGTATATTCCTGATGGCTCCCGACCTCGTTTGTGGCTCACGTCGAGCCGTCTCGCCGCGCTCAACACGGCCATGCAGGCTGGTTCCCCGGAATGGACACGTTTTCAAAGCTATTGCAACTCCTTACTGACGGAAGATCCCTGGCAAGGAGTTGAAACTGGCATTGCTCCGTTGGCACTGATCTACCTTCTTACCCTCAACGAACAATATGCCACACGCGCCTTTGTGTTTATGGATCGTGTTTCTGACGATATTTCACAAGGCGGTGATGTCGGGCATGTCGATTATGGTTTTCTCGCACTCGGCTATGACTGGCTGTATAATCATCCGTCCATGACCCTGGCCAGACGCAACGCGTATATCGCGAAGATGGAACGACTGAGCCGGGATATCTGGACGAACTATAATGACTCGGGCACCGGTGGAAATGCCCAGGATACCGACGCCATTCTTGTTTCTGGCGCGCATCATCTCATGTTCGGTTGCGCCCTGTATGGTGACTCCAGCGAAGCCAGGGACATGCTCGACAGAGCATGGTGGCTTTGGAAACATGGTCAAGGTGCCGCCCCCAGTTCAGGACAAGAACAGTATACCCTGGCGCAGCCTATCCGCGATTGGATCAAGAAAGCGCATGGAGGACATTGGCATACCGGTTTTATGTATTTCATGGGAACAGACAGCGCCGGCCTGGGCAACTACTACCTCAGCCTGCGGACGGCCTGTGGCTATGATCCGTCCACACACGAACCAAATCTCAAGGGATTTTGGCCTAATGTCATACGAACCATGCTGGATGTGACCACGCCACCTCGTAGCATGCTGTACCATACCGGCGATTGGCAAGATCCATGGGGATTTGCGGAGTTATCCTATGTGTACAAACTGCTCAGTATGGCAAGTTATGAAGCCGGTATCGAAGGCGAGGTGATATGGGATGCCTACGGCCGGGGCTTTGCCAATATTATAGACAGCCTGCACAATGACGAGTTTCGGGAATTCTTCTATGTGGAGCCCGATGTACAGGCCCTGAACCCGTACACAGCCAACCTGCCCTTCATTCGATTCTGCGATGGTGATGATTTTGTGTTCTTCCGAGATAATTGGGGAACAACGGCCCGCTGGGGCTTGTTCTCGGGACAAGGAACCATCCCTGCAGACCACCAAACATCCGATATCGGAAATTTCGTCCTATTCAGAGAAGACGATTACCTCACCAAAGATCGTCGTCTCTACGGCGGTGTCGACAATGGCCCGGCATTCAATAATTTCGCAATCGAAAACAGCCTTCCCAATGGTTCACCTCTCATGACCGGCTCAGCCAGTGCGGCCTCCATTGCACGATATCGCAGTAGCAGCTCCGATGCATCGACTGGACTCAACACCCCATATGTCTACTCCATGATGCAAGGCGACGAACAGTGGGACGAAGACCCAAACCAATGGCAAGCCATCAACAGGGTTACAACATATCGACGCCATTTCTTCTGGTCCGGCGATGTCGCTGTCGTCTTTGATCGACTGCGCACCACCGATGCAGGCTGGAGCATCTATCGCCTTCATGCGCAAACTCAACCAACACTCAACGGACGCACGATCACCCAATCCAGCACGAATGGAAAACACGTGTTGTTGCACCAAACCTTGGAACCGGAAAATTGCACCTTCACGCTCGTCAACGAAAAAACGGCATGGCAAAGTATGTTTGAAGACTATGAGATCAATGAGTCGGAACGCCTCTGGCATTATGCCATTCAACCGCCGGAAAGTGACCGTGTGAATATGTTGTCGGTCATGCAAATGGGGCCGACCGGAACAACACAATTCGAGGGGTTGGAACATCTCACGTCGAGCGGTCAAACGGGCGCGAAGCTTGGTGACTGGTGCCTCCTCTTCTCAGCAGAAGAAACGCTCCGCGATATGGCAACCTATACCATTGGCTCACCTCAAGCAGGCCTCCATCATCTTGTTTGCGATCTTTCCCCGGGCACCTATGTAGTTTCACTCAATGGGGTGGAATCTCCAGAGACCATCGAAGTTCTCACCAATGACAATACGGCGCTCTTTTCTACGGACATGACGACCGGTCCCATGGTTGTCCAATTGAAACGGAAAAACAGCTTGGCGTTGACACCCATTTGGCTCTTTTTGCTCAGCGAATAATTGTACAGCAAGTTGTGATACGAAACAGGGCGATAGGACCATGATTGTATTCTTTCAACGAATATCCATGGAGAAGATGCTCATATAAATCGATCGTGATGGACAATGCGCATAAGACGACGCCCTCACTCGTGCGGCACACTTCCTGCTTTTCCTCTTCCGCGTACCAGAGGAGGAACATCATGATCATACGCCAAGCAACACTACTCCCTATCGCCCTGTGCAATCTCATCCTGTTATGTTTTACATTGCCAGCCATGGCACAAAGCGTCCCAGGGGTACCGGTCATTGCCTGGTTACCCGAGGAAGTTGCCGAAGGTGATATTGAAATAACGTGGAACATGTGGTGGGGAGAAAATGGAACATTCTGGTCGTTGACAGAGAACGGCGAAGCCGTCCATCAAGCGAATATTACAGCGAATTCACCGCAAGCTCAGACCGGAACAGTCACTCTCCCCGACAGGACCATTGGAACGTATATATACCAGGTGAGTCTGTGCAATGCAGCGGGATGTACGAAAAGCGATGCCGTGACACTCAATGTGGCCAAGAACGTCAGCGGGGGTGGAACAACCGGTTCTGTCTTTACGCCCGATGCCCGCATACCGGTCGATCGAGATTCGACCACGTTGTCCGTGAGCACCGGACTTCCATTGCAAATTCATGTTCGACAAAACGAAACCGTTGCATTCACGTTTGATACACAACTGGCGTCAGTCCTCGCCTCCAACCCGAATATTGTCGATCTGGCCATTGATAATGAGACGTTGACGGTCACCGGACGCGCTTCCGGTCGCACCGGACTCAAAATCCAATTTACCGATGAATCCATTGCGAGCCAATTCATGGGCTTGCGCGTCGATGCCACAGACGGCACATTACCCGGCTTGCCCTCTCCGCTTGCGCTCGGTTCAGTTTCCGAAGACTCTACCGCCGATCTCCAGTTTTGGCAGGAATTCGACCAGGGTCGGCGCATCGACGTACGGTATATCTACATTAATGGTGGCCCCATCAACGGTTGGCAGTCTTGGGATCCGGACCGAGTCATTTCGTTTTGCAAGGAAAGCATGGCGCTCGGTATCGTTCCATTTTTTGTATTCTATAATATCCCGGACGGCGGGGAATCCTATTGGACCGACCTGGAACACGTTCAAGATAGCGAGTACATGACCGCATATTATCAAAACCTTGCCGATTTTCTGACCGATGCCGCATCGGTCATGCAAGGCGAGCTTTACGGCATTGTCCTTGAACCGGACTTTCTCGGCTATTTGCAACAAAACAGCGGGCTGTCACCGAGCCAAATTTCCACGGCTGATGGCACGATTGTCGACACGGTTACCCGCATCAATAAAACAATCGCCGATAGCGGAGACAATTTGCTTTTCGGTTGGCAGCTCAATCTCTGGGCCGATCCGACATATGCTAGTGCGCGAGGAGTCATCCGGCGCATTGATCCGACCGATCTCGGTCTGCAAGCCGGACTTGAGGCCGTCAAGGCGGCTGCAGCCAATACAGCCCAATATGCAATTGAAGCTGGTGTCCTCAGTCATGGCGCCGACTTTCTGTCCATAGATAAATACGGTCTCGATGCCGGGATTTCGTCGCCGGACGATCCTGAGCAATCCACATGGTTTTGGAATGCCGATCACTGGAATGCATACCTCCAATATGCCCACACTCTGGGAGAAACGGCCAACGTGCCCGTGGTGCTCTGGCAAATTCCTGTCGGCCATATCAACAGTTCGACCGCCACGAATTCCCAGACGGGTGAACACTATCCTGATTTGAACAATACCAGTCAGCATTACGAAGACAGTGCAGCCACGTTCTTTTTAGGAGACAGTTTCAATCCCGAGACAGCGATCCGACGCAATTGGTTTTCCACCAACGCCATGAACGACCCCAAAATCACGCAATCCGGTGATATCGTCACGTGGAAGAATCATCTGGACGAAACATCCGAAGCCGGCGTTATGGCCGTACTTTTGGGTGCGGGCGTTGGAGACAGCACCGATGGAGTGGGGTCTCCTCCAACGGATTCGTATTATTTCATCGATAAGATTCAAGCCGCCTATGGAACAACACCTTCGCCGACACCATCATTCGATGCCGCAAAACTTCTTCCAATTTTTCACTTACTGCTAATCGGGCAATAGCGCGGCTCCCCAGGCACTACCCAATATAACAACACGGAATCGTTAACTAAATCAAATTGGATTTTCTTAACGATTCCGTGTACTGGCATGGCAACCTCGAGAGTTTCGGGAGTTGATCCCCAGCCCATTTTCCTCTAACAGCTCGGAACTTCGTCCGACGGCATGACCTCGCACGAACATGATTCATGCGATTGTGTGCTCTTCTCTTCCCTGCGTCACGCTCGATGTGACCATCATTGTGAGGAATTGAAGGGGAAAAATCCCAACTCTTTTGGTCAGCCTGCTTCCCATTCCGTTTTCCAGTGGCGGAATCGGTTTGCATAAAGCTGAGGGCTTGACGTTCCCCTGTGTGGAGCGTGCCGTCACATGTCTTTACAACATAATTTTTCCCGGAACGTTATTTATCGAAGGAGATGCCATGCTATCCCCAGACATTCCCGCGGACATTCCGCCGGCAACCGTCAGTCCCAATGCCAACGTCGTCTTGTCCAAGCGTTATCTGCGTAAAGGTCCAGACGGTAAGCCCACAGAAACCGTACGCGATCTTTTCTGGCGTGTGGCCTCGGCTATTGCTGCCGAAGAAGCCAAATACACGGAATCTCCGTATACGACCGATGAACTTGCCCGCCAGTTCTATGATCTCATGACGTCGTTCCGGTTTCTGCCCAATTCACCCACGCTCATGAATGCCGGCACCAACCTGGGCCAACTGGCCGCATGTTTTGTGCTGCCAGTCGGCGACTCCATGAACGAAATATTCGATGCCGTGAAAAATGCCGCGCTCATCCACAAATCCGGCGGCGGCACGGGGTTTTCCTTTTCCCGCCTCCGTCCCAAATCCTCTCGCGTTGGTTCAACAGGTGGTGTCGCTTCGGGACCGGTTTCCTTTATGCGTATTTTCAATACCGCCACGGAGCAGGTCAAACAAGGCGGAACCCGACGCGGTGCCAACATGGGAATTTTGCGCGTCGACCACCCGGACATTCTTGATTTTATTTCTTGCAAAGAGCACGAAGGCGAGTTGAATAACTTCAACATTTCCGTGGGCCTGACCGAAGCTTTTATGCAAGCAGTCGAAGCCGGTGATACCTACGACCTTATCGCACCGCATAGCGGCAACACCCGCGCTGCCATGTCCGCGACCGAAGTTTTCGATCTTCTCGTACGAAAAGCATGGGAAAGTGGTGATCCAGGTATTATTTTCCTTGATCGCATCAATCGCGACAACCCGACGCCGGATCAAGGCGAAATTGAAAGCACAAACCCGTGTGGCGAACAACCATTGCTGCCTTACGAAGCGTGTAACCTCGGCTCCATCAACCTTGTCACGGTTTTCGATCCTGAAGCCAAAGACATGGTGGACTGGGACGAACTCAAACGCATCATTCACTTGAGCGTGCGCTTCCTGGACAACGTCATCGACGCATCACGCTACCCGCTTGATCTCATTACGGAAAACGTCCACAAGAACCGTAAAATCGGTCTGGGCATCATGGGATTCGCCGACTTACTCTACCGCTGCCGCATCTCGTATGACAGCGTTGAAGCACTCAATCTTGCCGAAAAAATCATGGAATTCGTGCAGGCCGAGTCCAAAAGCGCATCAAAAACGCTTGCAACAGAGCGTGGCCCCTTTCCGGCGTACGAAACATCCACATTCGGCAAGCGTAATCTTGGCCCATACCGCAATGCCACGACAACCACGATCGCGCCCACCGGTACACTCTCCATCATCGCTGGATGCTCTTCAGGGATCGAGCCACTTTTCGCTCTCTCGTTTGCACGGCACGTCATGGACGGAGACAAACTGGTCGAATTCAATCCCTGGTTCGAAGAAGCACTGATGGAACACGGGCTGCACAACGAATACATTACCCAGGAAGTCGCACGAAAGGGATCGATCGCCCATATCCGTGAGTTGCCAGAAGAATTGCGCCGTGTTTTTGTTACAGCCATGGATTTCGATCCGATCTGGCACCTTAAAATGCAGGCTGCGTTCCAAAAGTATACGGATAATGCGGTCTCCAAAACCGTGAACCTGCCCAACTCGGTTACGCAGGACGATATTCGAAAAATTTACCTCATGGCTTTTGAACTCGGCTGCAAAGGGGTCACTGTTTACCGCGACGGCTGCAAATCCTCGCAAGTACTCTGTACGGGTGACGGCACTTCCGAGGAAGAGAACTCGGATAAGCGCGGTACTGTGGTCAAACAACGGCCCGATGTTATGTACGGATTCACCCAAAAAGTGCGCACAGGACTTGGTGAACTCTACTTGACGGTCAACGAACTCGACGGCAAACCCTTTGAGGTCTTTGCCACCATTGGGAAATCCGGCCGTTCTGTCACCGCCAAAGCCGAAGCCATCGGCCGACTGGTCTCCCTTGCTTTGCGTTCAGGCGTCGATGTTGCCGCTATCGTGGCCCAGCTCAAAGGCATCGGCGGGGAAAACCCTGTCTTCCAGAAAAAAGGTTTGCTCCTGTCACTGCCCGATGCCGTATCCTGGGTGTTGGAAAACCGCTACCTGCAAGGCCAAAACGTTCATACGGCCGACGAAGCCAAATCCTTGAACGGACATCATTGCCCGGATTGTGGCAGTGATCTTGTGTTCGAAGAAGGCTGTCATGTTTGCAAAGCGTGTGGGTACACGAAGTGCGGTTAAGAGCGCATGAGGTAGAAAAATAGTTCTGTCTCCAACGGCTGGAGAAGATTCTCCTTCCCATGCCGCTTTCTGAACCCTTTCTCATGAGACGTGGAGAGCGAACGCCTGGAGTTTGCAAACCCTATGAGGACTGAGAATACAGGGTCATGATGATTCATCATCAATTCAACAGCCGGCCTTGCGGAAAACCGCGAGGCCGGCTGTCTTTTCGAGAAGACGTCACTCGCTCCATCGTTTCATTTTCATCTCCTTGTTCAAGAAGAAGGAGGATAGGAGACAACGAGAAGCTCGCTCACCCAGCTCATTTCAACATGAACCATTTCCTGCTTTCGTATGAGAACAAAAGGAGTTAAGAAACATATCATAAACTGAATGACGACTTACATCATGTGGACTTTGGAGGTGGTTGCCACGACCTCCACTCCGTCTCCCTTGGATGCCCCGGAGCGTATGACGTATGGCACAACCGATTCACATCCTCGTCGTTGAAGACGAGACCGTTACTCGCGAAAATTTACAACTCGTTCTCAAACGAGAAGGCTATGATGTCGATGTCGCCCCCGATGGAGAATCGGCACTCAAGTTGTTAAAAAAAAATGAATACGACGTCGTCTTGACCGACATGCGAATGCGGCTTGTCGATGGCGTTCAGGTTCTCAATACGGCAAAAGCCCTCCAACCCGACACCGAAGTGATTGTCCTTACGGGGTATGCCACCGTGGAGATGGCCGTCCAGGCTATGGAGCATGGGGCATACTACTATTTATCGAAACCCTATAATCTCGACGAACTCCGCGCACTCATTCGTAAGGCCCTGGAAAAAAACGCTATGTCCCGAGAACTCAAGGCTTTACGTCAACACAACGCAGAATTGAGCATGCCGCTCATTGTCGGCCAATCCAAAGCCGTGACGGCCCTACGTGAACTGGTTGCCCAAATCGCTCCTGTTGACTCCAACGTCCTGATTCTCGGCGAAACAGGAACGGGGAAAGAACTCGTCGCTCGGGCCATCCATCATTTGAGCCCACGAAACAATGAACGCTTCTTAGCGATTAATTGCGCGGGATTTGCTGAGAACCTTCTTGAAAACGAATTGTTCGGCCATGAAAAAGAGGCCTTTTCCGGTGCCAGCAGCACAAAAAAAGGACTCCTGGAACAAGCGCATGGCGGAACCTTCTTTCTCGATGAGATAGGGGACATGCCCTTGCCCATGCAGGCCAAGTTCTTGCGCACATTGGAAACGAAAACGCTGATCCGACTCGGTGGTTCCGAGGAAATCAATGTTGATGTCCGATTTGTGGCCGCGACCAACAAGGATCTCCTGCAAGCTGTGGAAGACGGTGAATTTCGACGCGACTTATATTATCGGCTGAATGTTGTCAGCGTTCAGACTCCTCCCCTAGAAGATCGACGCGAAGACATTGAGCTGCTGGCCCGCCACTTCCTGCATAAGCACGCGCACGCTATGGGGAAAAACACGACGGATATGGCACCGGAGGTCGTCCGTATTCTCTGCCAGTACGAATTTCCCGGCAACGTGCGTGAATTGGAAAATATCATTGAAAGCGCCTTGGTGATGTGCACAGGTGAAATGCTGCAACCGAAACATTTACCTTTGGATTTGCAACAACAGACTCATTGGTTCAATCGCGTGAGTCGAGAAGAAGAACCCATCACACTCCAAGAAAATGAGAAACGATATATTGCATGGGTACTGGAACAAACCCAAGGCAATAAAACCCAAGCGGCACAAATATTAGGCATTGATCGCGCTTCACTCTGGCGCAAATTAAAGCGCCTTGAAATGGACAATCCTTCGGATGCACCACAATGACGTCCCTATGACCGTAGAGCGACGAAACGAAGCCTCCCCATGTTCATTCCCGCAAGACCGACAAGTCCAAAGAGTATATCAATAAAGTAATCCACCGATGAGAGATAGGGTGTTCACCTTATCTCCGCACCGCTGTGCCACGGTCCTCCCCCCATATATTGCGTACATGTCGCCCGACAATGATTTCTCAAGGTCGTTCAACTGATATATGAATCCAGCGTGCAGGTGTTGCGAAATATCACACCACCCAAACCAGGATCGTTGTATATTATCACACCCAAATCGGCCGTCTTCAACAAAACGTTGCATATTACAGCGATTCATAATTTTTTATCACATCTCCGCAGCAAACGATCGTGTTATATTCCAGCATGATAATTGAAAAACATCACTTGGCACGCCTCTTGTTAAAAAAAGAACAAGGAGGTACTTTATGTGTAGCAACCAAGAGGATGTCGTCACTGTCGCGACTTTGGCTGAAAAGGATGATCCCGAATCCACTTCGGCAATGATGCGGATGCTAATCGAGATGGAAGAAAGTCGAAAACCAAAGATTCTGGTGGTGGCAGACGATATGTCCATCCCCGAAGATGCCGCCTACCATTTATGTGTACTGGCAAAGCGACTTTCCAGCGAAATGCTCTTTCTCTCTTCGAGCATTGCCCCTGGTGAGAACGCAGCCCATCCCCCGATTATCGATCAGATTCGAGAGTGGATGGGGACGCGGCGGCATTTGACTTGGGTTCCGGCCATGGGAAAACTGGACCAGGCCTTGTGGTACGTCACACATCGCATTCATCGTGTCGATTTCGCCGTACTTGTCGGGGAAGAAAACCAATGCCTGAAGAAAAATCTTCTGATGCCTGTCTTTAATTTATAATGCGAAACGTCTTCTCCGCTATGGATGCTTTCCTCTGTCCTCCTCCATACTTCATAAGAAGGACACGTCCCCCTAAAAGGCGATCTTTCTTTGGGAAGCCGGCTGATATCCAATATGATATAATCCCTCTTTCTTCGCTTGTTTCTCTTCTTCCACGCGTTAATCAGGCAGCTTCAACGGTGATATCGATGTTATTTCCATCTCTTTTCATATGGCGTGAGCTCGTGTATTGGCCTAGACGCAGGCGAGACGCCTGCCTGTTGTCTCTTCAAAGGTTTGGCGCTCATATCGTTTCACATGGCAATACCATCGTTGTGCCTGTCGTCTATCGGTTTTGTATATTGGTGGCGTCTGGTATTTCACCCAATTGAGCAAAGTTCCAAATACAGAAGAGGATAGACACATGATTCCATTTCCAACGTTAAGTCTCAATTTACGCCATCAAGTTCTTCTTGGATTCGCTCTCTGGTTTGCGCTGCTCAGTTCCATCGGTGCCGTTTCCTACTATAATCTGCAAAATATCGAACGAAAAGTCATGGTCGTGGAAATTGCCGATGACTTGTCCAATATCATTCTCGAAATGCGACGGTACGAAAAAAACTATTTTCTCTACGGACAAGGGTACGATGAAAACGTCGAACATGTCCGGCGTGCATACGACAAGCTTTTAGAACTGGAAGAGCACGGCCCTTTGCTTATTACCGACAATGTTGAAAGCCTGCGTCAAACGCTCTCTCTCTATGGCCAACTCATAGAAAAAGTTCATACAGAGCAAGAGAATGCCACTCCCGGTGAGATCAAAAAACTTCGATCGACAGGACAACTTCTCGAGGAAATGACCAGAAAAATTGTTCGTTTCGAACGTACCCGCATTGTGCAGATCAACGAGCGGTTACGAAAGAATCTTTTTATCTCCATGGGAATGGTCATTTTATGGGGCCTGACGATTATCTACTTTCTCAATACCAGAATTATTCGCCCTCTGAGCGAAGTGGAAGCAACCACGGTTCGAATTGCCGAAGGCGATTTCGAACCGGTCCCTATGGGACGCGCTGACAACGAAATTTTGCGTATTATGAAAGCCATCAATCGAATGGTCATGGAATTGGAGCGCCGCCAGGAGCAACTCGTCCAAAACAAAAAACTTTCCTCCATCGGCCAACTTGCTTCAGGCATTGCGCACCAGCTGAACAACCCGCTCAATAACATTTCCACCTCATGCCAGCTTCTTATGGAGGAAGAAACACCGGATCCAGAATTTTCCTCCAAAATGCTCAACAATATTGAGCGTGAAACCTTGCGCGCCCGCGACATCGTTCGTGGTTTGCTTGAATTTTCGCGAAAACGCGAATTCACCAAGCGAACAGAGTACCTGCATAGTATGGTCAACAACGCATTAGCGCTCATTTCGAGTCAGGTTCCTTCAGGCGTTACCATTGAGACATGGATTCCCGAGGCGATTACCGTCGAAATGGACCGGCAACAAATGCAGGAAGTTCTTCTCAACTTACTCATGAACGGCATCCAAGCGCTCGGAGATAACGGAACCGGCCTCAGTGTCACCGCCGAATCCGACATGGCACGCAATCGCGTCAGCCTCGTTATTGAAGATGATGGCTGCGGTCTCAGCGATGAAGTCCGAGGCCAAATATTCGATCCCTTTTTTACAACCAAAGATGTCGGAACCGGAACCGGACTCGGACTTTATATCGTGTACGGTATTGTTCGAAAACATGATGGAGAAATTTGCGTCGAAGGCAAAGAAGGTATCGGAACGAGGTTCGTCATCACGCTCCCCATTCATGCAGAAACGAAAGAGAGAAGCTCATGAGTTCGGCCCGCATTCTTATAGTCGAGGACGAACAGATCGCCCGAGAGAATCTGGAGTTAGCCTTATCGCGCAAAGGGTATACGGTTCAATCCGAAGCAACGGGAGCCGATGCTATTGCCGTTATGGAGCGTGAAACGTTCGATATCGTTGTTACGGATCTTTGCATGCCCCAGATGGACGGCATGGAAGTTCTTAAACGCGCCAAAGAACTGCAACCGCGCGTCGAAGTGCTCGTGGTGACCGGGTATGGAACCGTTGATTCGGCTGTCGAAGCCATGAACCGCGGTGCGTATTCGTATCTTTCCAAGCCGTTGCAAATCAAAGAATTGCTTGCACTTGTCACGAAGGCTTTAGAAAAATGCCAACTCCGCCAAGAAATCGACGCCTTGCGAGGTCAGCTTGAAGGGCATCAGGGCCCGCTCATTATCGGTCAAAGTCCGGCCATGCAAGTGCTCAAGCAAGATATCGCCAAAGTGGCTGCGGTGGACTCTACCGTCCTCATCACAGGGGAAACCGGAACAGGCAAGGAACTCATCGCCAAAGCCATTCACGCCTTGTCCGCAAGAAGAGACAAACGATTTCTTGCCGTCAACTGCGGTGCGTTCAACCAGGATCTCCTTGCGAACGAACTCTTCGGCCATGAACCCGGAGCGTACACCGGAGCACGCAACGCCCCAACGAAAGGCTTAATGGAAGCAGCACAGGGCGGAACCTTTCTGCTCGATGAAATCGGCGATATGGAGCTCATGATGCAGGTCAAGCTGTTGCGGGTTCTGGAAGAACGCAGCCTGATTCGGGTGGGGGGAACGAATGAAGTTCCCATTGATATTCGCGTGTTGGCTGCAACGAATAAAAATCTTGCCGTTGAAGTGTCGCAAGGAACTTTTCGGCGTGACTTGTTCTACCGTCTCAATGTCATCACGCTCCATTCCCCTCCGCTTCGTGAACGACGTGAAGACATCGGCTTGCTGTCCACGTTCTTCCTTGACAAATATACTCGTTTGCTCGGAAAGGGAGAAAAGCGCCTCGGCGATGACTGCATGGAATTGCTCATGCACTATGAGTTTCCAGGCAATGTCCGCGAATTGGAAAATATCGTGGAGCGAGCCGTGGTCTTATGCGAAGGAGAGGTTATCGGGGCGCAACACCTTCCGCCGGACATCGTGGTTACCGATGGTCATGTCCAACATCAGAGTGCACCCCGAGAAATGATTAGCCTCAAGGAAAACGAAAAACGCCATATCGCCTGGGTACTTGAGCAGTGCGGCGGTAATAGAACCTGCGCTGCCCAAGTGCTCGATATCGACCGGGCAACCATTTGGCGCAAGCTCAAAGCCTACGGTATGGACGGTTGAGTCGGCACTGGCGCCGGAGCAGCTTCTTCCGGCAACAATACGTGTTCCAACACGTCATCGGCCCTGCTGGCAAACACGATCTCAAGCGCATTTTGCACTTCGGGCTCAAGTGCCTCCACATCAGGCCGATTCCGCTCCGGCAGGACGACCTTCACGACGCCGGCCTGTGCTGCCGCCAGAATCTTCATCCGAAGACCGCTCACGGGCAGCACTCGTCCGCTTAAGCTCAGCTCTCCGGTCATGGCGACATTCCGTCGGGCCGGCCTGTCCGTGAGCAGGGAAATCAGCGCCGTGGCAATGGTGATACCGGCTGATGGTCCATCTTTCGGGACGGAACCGGCCGGGATATGAACATGAATATCCTTGGTCGCAAAGAAATCACCCTCAATGCCTAATCGGTCCGACTGGCTACGAACATAACTTAATGCGGTCTGCGCCGACTCTTTGAGCACATCGCCCAGCGACCCTGTCATGAGAAGTTTCCCTCGGCCGGGCATGCATGCTGTTTCTACAAACAGAATCTCGCCTCCATATTCCGTCCAAACCATCGCCGTTGCCATCCCGACAACATCGGCGCCACGGGCGGCTTCTCTGGTAATGCGAATAGGTCCGAGGAGTTCTTCAACCATATCTGTATCAACCACGCACGATTCCTGTTCGCAACTGATGAGTTGTCTATTCACCTTTCGACATAATCCCCCGATTTCACGATCCAAATTTCGTACGCCGGCTTCTCGTGTATACCCCGAAACAAGCAGATCAATAGCATCGGGCGTCAGCGTCATTTCATCCGCGAGCAACCCATGTCGTTCAAGTTGACGCGGTAAAAGGTGATTTTGGACAATAATACGCTTTTCTGACGGGGTGTAGGCGGAAAACTCGATAATCTCCAGTCGATCCAAAAGCGGCTTGGACAATCGCTCGACCATATTGGCTGTTGCAAGAAACAACACCCCACTCAAATCAAACGGCATATCCAGATAATAATCCAAGAAGCCCGTGTTTTGTGCCGGATCCAAGACCTCAAGCAGAATGGATGCCGGGTCTCCACGAAAATCCTGGCCGATCTTGTCCAGTTCATCGAGCATGAATACAGGATTGTTGACTCCGGCACGGCGCAACTCAGAGAGAATACGGCCAGGCATAGCGCCGACATATGTACGTCGATGCCCGCGCATCTCCGACTCGTCACGCATGCCGGCCATG
Organism: Desulfovibrio inopinatus DSM 10711; assembly: GCF_000429305.1. Classification (NCBI taxonomy): domain Bacteria; kingdom Pseudomonadati; phylum Thermodesulfobacteriota; class Desulfovibrionia; order Desulfovibrionales; family Desulfovibrionaceae; genus Desulfovibrio; species Desulfovibrio inopinatus. Next base: position 8,719 of record NZ_AUBP01000038.1, on the reverse strand, counting down.
GAGAGACGTGCAAACGAACGCCCCAAGGCATGCGCGATCGATTGTCCGACCGATGTTTTCCCTGTTCCCGGAGGGCCGGAAAAACACAAAACCGTTCCCGGTGCCAAACGACGCCGACGCACGCCGGACAACGCATCTGCCGCCACTTGACGCAATACGTTGAGATCGATGGGCTTAGCGAGAAAATGAACGGCTCCCTTACGCATAGCGTCGACGGCCGTCGCCACGGTGGCATAGCCTGTTATGATAATGAATCGGGTGTTGGGTGAAATATGTTTTGCTTTCTCAAGAAGCTGCATCCCGTCCAATCGATCCATCTTAAGATCCGACACAACAAGATCAAATTCTTCTTCAGCCAACATGGCCAAAGCCTGCGGTCCTCCAGATGCCGTATGCGTCTCATAGCCTTCACGTGATAAAATGATCGCCATATTCTCCAAGGCAATGGGTTCATCATCGACGACGAGAACACGCAACGGTTGCGATCCCACACGGATGCTGACGGCAAGGTGTTCCAAAACACGCTCTTTCACCTGCACCATGCCGGCATGATCCTGACTCAGTATCTGCTCTGCCCGTTCCATGTCGAGGTTATCTTCCGTCGCCACAAACCATGGCAGGCTGGCAATGAATTCAAGGTAATTCAGGCCAATGCTATACTCTGCGCTCGACGGCTCTGTATGTCCCAACCGCTCCAGTTCCTTAAAGGCAACGGTTCGAGCATACTCGGGCAAATGCATTTGTTCCAATTCGGCCCGGAGTTCATCCAATCGTGAAGGTGGCGCGGGCGGCGTCACCTCTTGAGGCATCTGGGGCGCCTGCTCAAGCTGCTCCTGCACCTCTTCCTTTTCTTTTTTCCGAAAAAAAGCCATGCGTTTTCACCTCAATACACTGGTTTGCAACGGTATGCGCAACGACCTTTGCGTTTTGCAATAGTCCCGGCAACCGGGACGATCGTTGTAATCCGGGCGGTCATTCCTGCAAGCTCTCATGAAACATCGTGCCATAACCTTTGCAGACTGCAACACCCACGTCACCCCTAACATCGACATAAAAAACACTTTTTCCTTTTTATATCAACGCATTATTCGATTTATCCCAGTTTGGCACAAGATTTGTTCTCTTCGCTCTTGAAAACACCGTGCCGAATTCGACGAAGGAGGGAGTAACGCCGAATGAAAAAGAGGATAAAACAGGGCATGACAAAAATTAGCACCGCCATGGAGAATTTGGCGTCTGCTGTTGCCTACGCTGAAATGGGTTGCCGTGATGAAGCATTGCGCTTGGTCGATTTGCTTTCTCCCATTCGCAAAAGCACGCATCCCAAAATCATTCTGGCTTCCAACGGGCTCTATTTTTCCGATTCAGCACTCCACTATGCAGCCGGTCTTGTCGAACGTATGCACTGCGATGTGCTGACGCTGAGCGTTGAAATTCCCCCTGGCAATATATCAAAAGCTGTCAATGAAGCCGGAACGACAGAACCTGTAGCCGCTTTACAACGCATGATTCAATGGAAAGAGGCTATCTGCCTGCATCAAATAGTTCATGACGGGCTGTGCCAAGCAATTCAGGAGTATTGTCGAGTGGTGAGAGATGTTCGCTTTGCTGTCATACAAGCCCAAGAGAACGAAATTCCGCATTGTGAATTGCCTATTCCGGTTTTTCTTGTCCATGCTTGAGAATGTTATGTGCATAAACGAGGAGCACGTTGCAAGCCTCTATCCGGCGTATCCGGGCACTGGCTTCGACGTTCAAAGACGATATCATCCCGGGCTGGACGACTTCGACACGACCAGTCACGACTCCACGGCCGCGTGCCTGCTCCGTTTTCGGGCAGGTACGCGGCCGTGGGTCATGACGACATCGACATTGTCGATATGCGCGTTACCTGCGGATGATGTCCACAACCACTAAGGAGTGAATTGGAATGACACTGGAAATGTACCTGGTCATGGGCGTTTTGGTCCTGGCCATCCTCATGTTCATCTTCGAATGGGTCCGGGTCGACGTCGTTGGCATCATCATGATGGTCATCCTTCCGCTTCTGGGGTTGGTCACCCCCAAACAGGCCATCAGCGGTCTGTCGAGTAACGCGGTCGTTTCCATCATCGCCGTTATCATCATTGGGGCGGCGCTGGATAAAACAGGCGTCATGAATACACTGGCTCGCGTTATTCTTCGCTTTTCCGGCAAAAGCGAAAGCCGCATCACGGCATTAATTGCTGGGACTGTCGCGTTTATTTCCGGCTTCATGCAGAACATCGGTGCGGCGGCCCTGTTCATGCCCGCGGCCAAACGTATCGGCCGCCAGACAGGCGTTCCGGTTTCCCGCATCCTGATGCCCATGGGATTTTGCGCCATTATCGGTGGTTGTATTACGCTCGTTGGCTCCAGCCCGCTCATCTTGCTCAACGACCTCATGAAAGTCGTTAATGAAGATGTCGAACCATGGGGATTGTTCAGTGTCACTCCTGTCGGCGTGGCCCTTGTTGTCGCCGGTATTGCGTATTTTATTATCTTCGGTCGTTACATCCTGCCCGCCGCCAAAGGTGAGGAAGCCACCGGCTTGATGACTCCGGGACTCGCCAACACCTACGGCAATGTCGGAGAACTCTATGAGTTGCATGTTCCCGAAACCGCGCAGGCCAAATCGCTGCAGGAACTCGACATCCGTCCCATGTTTTTCACCACTGTGGTTGCCCTCATCAACCACGGTCATGATGAAACCGTCTTTACTCCCGACGGAGAGAATGTCGTCCGTCCGGGCGCCGACATTGCGGTTGTCGGTCCGCTTGCCATGGTCACCCAATTGGCAGAAACCTATGGCTGGGAACTCAAAAGCGAACTTGAGGCCTTTGCCGAAGATTTGTCTCCCAACAACGCCGGGATCATGGAAGGTATCATCACCCCGCGTTCGGAATTTTCCCGCAGAACCCCGCATGAAGTCCACTTGCGCCGCAACTACCGCGTTAACCCGCTGGCATTGTATCGTGGTGACAAAATTTTCGTCAGTGGCATTCGCGATATCCGCCTGGAGCCGGGCGACGCGCTTTTGTTGCAAGGTCGCTGGGAAAGCTTCCACATGCTCAAAGATAAACCCCATCTGACCTTCACCGAAGAAGTGCAGGGTGAAATTCTGCGCACCGACAAAGCGAAATTCGCTGTCGGCTGGCTGCTGGTCGCCCTGAGCATGATCCTGATCTTCAAAGTACAGTTGTCCATCGCGCTGCTGACCGGAGCGCTTGGCATGATTCTGAGCAGAGTTCTGACAATCGACGAGGCCTACAACTCGGTTGACTGGATGACCGTCTTTTTACTTGGTGGCCTTATTCCGCTCGGCATGGCCTTTGAAAATACAGGAACGGCCAAATTCATTGCCGACACCATTGTTTCGGCATTAGGAAACGTACAACCCATTGTACTCCTTACCGTCATCGGAATTCTTTCATCCTTTTTTACTTTGGTCATATCCAATGTTGGTTGCGCCGTCTTGCTCATACCACTCTCTATGAACATGGCAGCACAAGCCGGTGCCGATCCGCGCATTGCGGCCATGGTCGTGGCTGTTGCCGCCTCGAATACATTTGTCTTGCCGACACACCAGGTTAACGCACTGATCATGCGGCCCGGTGGCTACCGAACGGTTGACTACGTTCGCGCGGGAGCCGGTATGACCATCCTATACCTTGTCGTTATGATTGCTGCGTTGATGATGTTTTACTAATCAACCTCACGCATTACGATCTGATATTCCGTTTCCGCCGAGGAGATTCCATCTTCTCGGCGGATTTTTCTTTCAGATACCATATTTCCCGCCCTGTCTCCGCACTGAACATGATTCCCTTTCTTGCTTACTGATAGCTCTCCAGAAGATATATCCCTACCCTATTCAAGCAATCTCCGAATCTAAAGAGTACTCCAGTCAATACATGCTGAAACAATTGTATTGTACACAGTATGACAGACCAACAGCCCAGAACGACCGATCATATCCCTAACTCTTCAACTCCTTTTGCCGCCGGATGCTTTCCTTCCCGTGACACATAAAAAAAGACGGAGCAGAAACATTCCACTCCGTCTTCATCGCCTTTGCAGGCAGTGTTCGTATATCAATTAGACTCTGGCACGAGGACGAGGACGAGTCCGGGCAGACGGGGCGGGGCAATAAACAGGAATCGCACGAGCCGTCGGCCGGGGTTCGGACATCACGTATTGCAGATTGGAATATTTTCTTGAGAGCGCTTCAACGACTTGGTCACGTTGTCCAGAGCACACGAGGTGGCTGAACGGAATATCTTTTGCCTGAGCAGCCTTGCGGAATTCCGCCGCAAAGGCATCGCTCTTCTGAGAGCCAAGATTCAACGCCAAGATAGAGCTCTTCAGGCGGCTCGCCATGTCGATAGCATAGGTGACCAGTTCATAGGAAAACGACGTCGCTCCACCAACAACGACAATCAACGGAGATTCGTTGTCGATCTTATCTTCTTCAGCGACAATGCTTCGTGCGGTGTCATGATCGCTCGCGCTGGCAAAAGCCGCGGCTGCGCTGGTGTCTTCAAGCCATTGTCCCACGGACTTGCCTTTAGCGGTTTTTTCGCAGCATGCCTTAGCATGAAGTTGGAGGTCCATGTTCTCTTCGGCAAAAGCCACGTCAGCGTATGTGTCTTCCAACACTTTACCCAGTTTCGTCATCGTGCGCTCCTTTATTCACCGTTTTCTCCCTTAGTATCAAGTTCCATGCCACCATAAATACATTGAAATTACAGGATTTATTTTCACCCCTTGATAAAAAACCTTTGCAATCCGCAATGGGCATTGCATTCTGCAAAAGGCAACATGCATCCATGCAACACATGTTGCAAAAGAGCGCACCGAGAACGTTCTCTTTGGAAAAAAGACAAGGGGTTGTGATTTTGGAACTCCCTTCCCAATAGGGAAGAAACGCCCCCCCCATAAAGAGCGCTGTCAAACGGTCGCGAGCCGTGAAGAATACACCACGCATCGGCCTTGACACCTGTTGCTCCGATCATTATTGACAAGTCAATCATTGACAAATCAAGGAGATGTTTTTCGTATGTCCTCAGACAATATCCACGATTTTGCGCTGAAATCACCAGGGAGACGCCTCTCCATTCTCGGCCGTTTAAGCATGGCCTACATGGCTGGGCCACTCAAACAATTGGGCATAACCCGTGGAGAAATAGGTTTTATTATCAGTGTGTTGCAAAACGAAGGTATTTTTCAGGAAGAGTTGAGCGAGCTTCTCTTTATCGACAGAGCAGCAACGACCAGGGCTCTTTACGATCTTGAACGAAAAGGTTTGATGAAAAGGGAGCCTGATGCTGACGACCGTCGGAAGAAGCGAATATATTCGACAGAGAAATGCCAGACGCTCAAGCCCGAGCTACTTGGTGTGCTGGACAAGTTCAACGAAGCACTCTTCCGTGGACTCACTCCTAACGAACAAAAACACGTATTGGGGATAATGGACAAGCTAATCTGCAATCTCCGCAGTGCAATGAAAGAGGAAGCATGACATCACAAACAACCAAAGAACAATCAGTTCTTTTCGCCGTCGCAGTAACCCAGTTTGCCGTGCCGTTCATGATATCCGCCGTCGGCGTCGTTCTGCCGAGCATTGGCGAAGACTTCCATGCCAACGGTGTTTTATTGAGCTTGGTCGAAGCCGTATTTCTGGGCGTTAATGCAATGTCCCTCCTTTGCTTTGGTCGGGCCTCCGATCTTATGGGAAGAAACTGGATATTCACCACGGGACTGAGCGTTTTTATCCTGGCAACAGCCTCGCTTGGATTTTCACCTTCTATTTATGCACTCATCGCTATCCGAGCAGTGCAGGCTCTCGGTGGTGCTATGATTGTCTCCACCGGCTTGGCCATTCTTCTCAGTGTATTCCCCCAAGAAGAGCGAGGTAAGGCGTTGGGTATCGCTTTGGCATGCGTCTATCTCGGCCTTTCCGCAGGGCCGTTCCTAGGTGGCTATATCGCCGGGGCTCTTGGCTGGCGAGGAGTATTTTTCGTCGGGATTATTCCCTGTCTCGTGGCACTGCTCTTTATACTCAAAACCTTGCCGTGGGATTTTCGCCCCTCCCAAACCCCCTTTGACATTCCTGGGGCTCTGGCCAGCATGACGTGCATCGGTCTGTTCTTGTATGGTGGAGCGAATGTAGACACATATTGGGGGTTGCTCGCTTTGGGCGGATTCCTGGTGTCCTTTCTGATCTTCCTTCACTTGGAATCGCGCTCTCCCAATCCGTTACTGAACCTGCGTTTGTTCACCGGCAGTATCGACTTCAGTTCCGGCAATCTGCTGCAGTTCCTCAACTATGCAGCAACGTTTGGCCTTACATTCCTTATGAGCCTCTATTTACAACTGGGGCACGGGATGTCTCCCATGCAGGCCGGAACCATTTTGGTCATACAGCCTCTCACCCAAAGCATTCTTTCCCCTGTCTGCGGACGCCTTGCGGATAGGTATGCTCCAGGAATCATGGTCACTGTCGGCATGCTCATGTGCATATGCGGCCTGGGATGGGCCTCCACGTTCGACGACACAACCGCCTTGTCTTCCATATATTGCATGCTCGGTCTCGTGGGCCTGGGCATTGCATTTTTCGTCTCACCGAACATGAAAATGATCATGCGCTCTGTCGATCACAAAGACTACGGAGTCGCCACGGCCGTAACGGGACAAACGCGCATTGTCGGCATGACCGTCAGCATGGTGGCCATTTCCATGGTCATATCCATTGTTGTTGGTGATAAAGTTTTGAGCCCCGATACGTTTCCCGACTTCAACCAAGCCATGCAACTGGTTTTACAAGGCAGTTGCGCTCTTGGTGCACTCGGCATGGCTATCTCTCTCATCGTGCCTGCGTGGAATAAGCATCGCACTCGGCATGAATTGATAGCAGGAGAACACAATGCATAATCTCATTCATTTTCCTTTCTTCATTCATATTTGCTTACTCTGTATGATGGGACTTCAGGCAACAATAAACATGGCATACGCTAGTCTAGATTGCTTGCTCATGACCGGCTGTGCAAGAAAAATATGTGAAATTGGACATGAGATTGCATCGGCCAAAGCCCATGACAACCAGCCCAAAGTGACGAAGCAGGAGGAAGCATTACGCTATGTTCTGGCAACCTGTGAAAAAAGTCAGGGGCCTCAATCCGTCGCTCACGAGCTTCTTGATACAAAAGAAAAAGTTGAGAAGTTTTCTGACGACATCCATCATATTGCACGAGAATTCGAAAAGAAAATTGCCAAAGAATCACGAAATCTGGAATCATTGGCTGCATATGAAGAGGCCATGGATGATATTGACGAGGCTCTCCACAACACACTCGACGACTTACATGGGGAGCAACAGGACCTTGAAGGAGAAATAGGCAAACTCAACGACGCGATCATTCTCGTCGTGACACCGGCTGAAAATACGATCTCCGCTGCGAAAAAACTAGAGCAACAGATCATTCAAACTCAAGATGCATTACAATCCACGCAAAGAATATTTCTGCGCGCTATAACAAAGGTTATCAAGTTAGCCTGCAAAGTACACGGGCTCTCTCACTACGTGGAAGTATTCCAGATAGGCATGGAAGACATTAAGCTTGAATTGTATGTCCAAGCTGCAACGTTGAAAGCAATACAAGCTCTCAGTCAAGAACTCACACGCGAAGCTCCACCTCTGAATACGTCATGAATGCTCCGAAAGTTCATTTTCGAAGCATTCATACGCCTCAGCTCAAGAGAAAATCACCTTCAGCCCTTCTCATCCTCCATTCGTTTCGCCTGGCTGAAAAGCAAAAATATCGCCGCGGAAGAGATCAAGGTCATAATGAAAAGAATAAAAACCAACGATTGGAAGGCATTGGCATAAATACTCGTCAGATCCAAAAGAGAAAGTTTGGGGAGAAGACGATGTGCACCGACCAAATCCCCGGTTGCGAGGCGTTGCGCCGCGCGTTGTAAAGCTACATCCGATGCTCCCGATAATGCCCCCTGCACATTGACGGAATCTCGCACCAACCATGTTAGCGACGCCCCCATAATAGCGATGGCCCCCCCTTTTGGCATCTGGAAATATTTGCGGAGAACTATCTTGTGGCTTGGGCTGAACTTGCAGAGCATAAATATCAGTTTGAAATATTAGCTCTTTCCATAAAGAAAAATCCTTATTGCCTCCAACGTTCCCCTTCTATTTCGTATTTTTCAAAGGCTCTGTTCTCACTCAGTGTTGAAATTGGTAAAAAAGGCATTACCTCTTTACGAAGAGGCTGCCATGGATACTGAAAAATTCAAGACCATTCTTGCCGCCTTTGCTGACCTAATCCTAGGTAGTGTCGTCACAAGATTGCTTTATTCTTCTTTTCCTGGCATCGGATACTAAAAGGAAAAAGAAGACAGAATGAAGAGTGCAGCACATAGACGACATGATATTTCTGACCGGGTATGGGAGTTGCTCGAACCTCATTTACCAGGAAGAAAAGGAACGTGGGGAGGTGTCGCCCATGACAATCGGCTTTTCATTAATGCCGTTTTCTGGATACTCCGAACTGGGGCTCCATGGAGAGATCTTCCACCCGATTACGGCGATTGGAAAAATACACATCGTCGATTTTGTCGTTGGCGTGACAAGGGAATCTGGGAATCTCTACTTGAGAAGTTAATAGATGACGCTGATTTTGAGTGG
>NZ_AUBP01000037.1 GCF_000429305.1 Desulfovibrio inopinatus DSM 10711 | reverse complement strand
AGGTACATGACAGCGTTCCGGCCCCAGAGTTAATTCAGGGACTTCAGGCTGAATTTGTAGCCGCCGACAAGGCTTATGACTGCAACAGCTTCATAAGTCTCATTATCGGACAGAATGCCAAGCCTGTTATTCCGCCCAAAAAGAATCGTCGCAACCAGCGGAAATACGACAAGCACATTTACAAAGAACGACATCTCGTAGAGTGCTTTTTTTGCAAGCTCAAAGAGTTTAGACGAATCGCTACTCGTTACGAAAAATTGCAGATGACTTTCTTGGCAATGGTTACTATCGCCTCATGTCTCATCTGGTTGCGGTAATTTAGAAACACGCCCTAACAAAAACTAGCCAATCATCTTGATGATTCTTATTTCTTTCAGGGGGAGGTGATTATGAAGCCCGCTGAATTTGAACGCCTGTGGACGATAATTGAACCCATTTTTCCCCAATAGCCTCCCAAACCTAAAGGGGGGAGTGCTACGCATTCGCTATGAAAGAAGTGCTGACGCCTATCTTGCCTGTGTTCCTTGGCTTGCTCTGTCATTACTTTGTGGTTTTGTTAGTGGCTCTTAATTTTTGATTATCGAATTAGCAATTTCGATCGATATATCGATTTGTATAGATAATGTTGATTAATATAGCTTGTGTGGAATAATCTTCCGGCCGGTGGGCAGCGACAGGTAGAATTTTCTGGTCTCATAGGCATAAAATGGCATGAATCGGTGTATTGGCGATGTGATGCGTGCGCAGCGACGAGAGATCGACGTATGATGCAAATTAATGTCATTGACAGGGAATATCCTTTGTTGTGCATTGCCTATGTATTTTTTGGCATAACAACCTATAATTGAATGAGATTTTTTGATTTAAAAATGTAGGTGAGTCAAAAGGGAAAAGAAGAAAATCTTGCTTTAAGAGTTGAAAGTATACCCTATAAGGATGAATAAGTGAACCGTTTTTAAAATGGCATGATAGATGCTTCTCGTTGGGTGAGTTTACTTACAAAGTATACATAAACCTAATGAGGTTAATATTATGATAACTGACCCCACAGCAGATTATAAGCATTATAGCTTTAATAGTGTTCCAAGCACGTCGAAACAGACCTCGACAACAAGCTCCACAAGCAGTTCAAGTACATCAAGTGATTCAACGGATCTCACCTCAACTTCCGGAGCGATCCATTTTACCGGTCTTGGAAACGGCACCGACTTCGACTCTATGATCAACAGCTTGCTGGCCGTAGAGGGCATGCGCAAGACCACGTTGGAAAACTGGAAAGCATCATGGAATAACAAAATTGAGTATTTTCAAGCGTTGAACGTCCAGATGTTGAGGTTGAAGACAAGTCTTGAGGGTATGGATACTGTTGGGGAGTTTTTGACGAAAGAAGCAAATGTTACGGATTCTTCGGTGTTGACAGCAACGGCAGACGCTGACGCCGATGAAGGATCTCATACTATTGAAGTCAATCAAACGGCCCAAACTTCAGTCATGGTCTCTCAAGCGTCCTTTGCCAGTGAGGATACATCTGTCAATGGTACTGGAGGGGACCTTGTTTTCGCGTATTCCTATGGTTCCGATCCGACGGTCTATTCTCTCACAGTTCCCAATGGCTCTTCTTTGAAGGATCTCAAAGATATTATCAATGCGGATAGCGATAATCCCGGTGTCAAAGCGTCTGTCCTATACGACGGTACATCGTATTATCTTCAGATACGTAGTATGGATACGGGGGCAGACGAAGGGGAAATCACGATTGATGGCACGACAACCGTTACGGATTTCGACGACAACTCGAAATTTGATGAAACGCAAGTCAACCAGGACGCCCAGTTTAGAGTTGATGGCTGGCCTGCGGCTGGTTGGATTGAACGTTCGACGAATACCATTTCCGACGTCATCGCAGGACTAACACTGAATCTCAGGAGCGATAGTGGAGGCTCAACGGAAACAATCACGGTTGGGACCGATTACGAAGCCGTGAAAGAAAATGTACGTACTTTTGTCGATCAAGTGAACCAAGTCCGTAATCTCATTAAGTTGATGACGAAGTTTGATGAAACGACACAAAGAGGGTCTCTCTTGACAGGGAACTATGGGGTCCAGCTCATTTCGTCACAGCTCAAGACAACTGTTTCCGATAAAGCCCCTGGGTTTGACTACGATGACGATACATATTGTACCCTGTCTCAGCTCGGTATTTTGACAGATGCGGAGGAAGGATCGGTCAATGCGGGGTTACTTGTCCTTGATGAAGAAGAATTGGATGAGGCTCTTGATGCTGATCCGTATGCCGTCGCGTTATTGTTCTCCGCTGTGGATGTCGGCAGTACGAATTCATCCGATATTTCTTATGAATCGTGTATTTCTGGGACAACAGAAGCTGGTGTCTATACTTTTGAATATACCGTCGATGCATCTGGTGACATTACGTCCGCATCCGTCGATGGTGTAGCAGTCAATCCGGATTTTATTGGTAATACGAAGCATACGATTATGTCAGACTCGGGAGGTTCTCGCGGTATTGTCATTTCGGTCAATAACCTGAATGCGGGAACCTATTCGCATCAAGTCAATTTCAAGCAAGGAAAAACCGGGGAACTCATCGACAAACTTGAAGTATTGACTGCAGACGAGGTTGGCCCGCTTGCTATTTTGGAAGAGAACTATGACGATATCGTGGATAATATTGATAAAAAGATAGACTATGAAGACCGCCGTATTAAGACAATGGAGACGCGATTACGCGAACGCTATGCTAACCTTGACGCGAGATTGGGTTATTATGATGATATATTGTCACAACTGAAAAGTCAGATTGCCCAACTTGATAACTAACGAGAAGACGTAAATGAATTTTTCTTGAGGAATATCGTATGAGGGCGAAGCCTGGAAGCGTTATGATAATTTGTTCTTGTCAGGCAAGGTATTTCGGTGTTCACTTCGCGTGGTGCAATCTTTAATTACACCCCGTTGAGAAGGAGTGACCGTGCCCCCAGTTCGCGTTCTGCACGTTTGTCAAAGTTTGGGCCTTGGAGGAACCGAAAAAACGTTGCAGTACTTTGTCGAGCATCTCGACAAAGAGGCATTCGATCCCGCTGTTTTTGCTTTTTCTGATGGAGAACGTGGAAAGGCAATTCGCGCTGCGGGCATTGATACCTTTATTGGTAAGGACTTGTTTTCCTTTCTTGTTCGTATTCAACCGGATATTATTCACGTTCATCGCGCTGGTTCACCGAATCGAAAGGTCTTGATCCCCATCCAATTATATCAGCCGAAAGTACTTGTTGAGACCAATGTATTCGGTCGATATGATCCGACTCCGCTTGCGCAAATGATTGATTGTCATCTCTATGTATCCCATTTTTGTCTTGATCGTCTTATCAACGGGCTTAATCGAGAGTTTGATCCCTTCAAGCACAGAGTTCTCTATAATCCTGTCGACACGGATCTTTTTCGCATTCTCGTCCCTGGACATCAATTTTCTAATCCCATTGTGGGGCGGGTTTCACGTGCTGATTTGGGAAAATGGTCGACGCTCGTGTACGAATTTTTACCGCGTATTATTGCACAACGGAGCGATATCCAATTCAGAGTCGTTGGGGCAACAAAAGAGTTTGAAGCGTTTGTCAAAAATCGTGGGCTTTCTCACCATGTTATTTTGCATAAACCGCTTGTATCGGATATGGCCTTGGCAGTGTTTTTAGGAGGGCTCAGTGTGTTCGCCCATGCTAATGATTCTGGAGAATCTTTCGGCATGGTCATCGCGGAAGCCATGGCCTGTGGACTGCCTGTCATAACACACCCGGCACGGGAGGATCGCGACAATGCCCAACTTGAACTTGTTGAGGATGGAAAAACCGGGTTTGTGGTGAATACGGCGGAAGATTATGCCCACGCTATTCTTTGGCTGTTGAATAGGCCCGACCAGGCGCGTCTGCTTGGGGAAGCCGGGCGTGCCAAAGCTGCACGCTTGTATCGAGTCCAGAATATTGTCCGACAACTTGAAGATGTTTACCACGAACTGCTAGAAAAAAAGAAGGCGCAACGTATTTTATGAACCTCGTTGAGAGTTCCCGATATAGTGACGAAGTTCTGAATTATTGCCTTGGCCAGCCTGAAAAAGACGCCACTGTCTGTGCTCCTGTTTCTCAGCGAATAGAAGATCGCCTCATCAAGACAGCGCTTCGTCAGCCCGTAGCAAATATTGTTTTAGCCGGGGTCGGTTGCGGGCGAATTGTGGAACGACTTGTCCGCGAACTCCCATCAACGGTATCGTTGGTGGTTGTGGAATGGGTTATGGATGCGGCCCGACAGGCACGCCATGATTTTCCTGAACGGTCGTTTTATCTTGTGGCGGATACTTCCGCCATGGCGTTGTTTTGCCTTTTGCGACAATCCGGTTTGACTCCGGAGAATACGCTGTTTCTCAATAATCCGGAAATTGCAACCAGAGTGCAATCGGAGACAGGGGCGACGCTACGGCAATTGTTTTTCAAAACGCAGCCTGTTGCCGTGCATTCTTCTGACGAGTCACGAACCTTGACCACAGCCGCTATTCTCAGACCCGGTGAACCAGATTTGTCTGGGTTTGCTACAGCTCTGCCTGATTATGCGCATCAGACAGTCCTTGTTTGGGATGCTCTCGACGTTCCGGTTGAAGAGGGGGCATTGTTTTCCCATTTGCGGGGCATCACACAACGCGCCCGTCCCTTGAATGCCGATTTTGCGGCGCAACGCAATGCCATGCTTGAACTCTGCCAGTCGGAAATGGTTTTTTCGCTCGATGCGGATGAACGCATGTCGCCTGCTCTCCAGCAGATTCTGCCGACACTTGTCGGAATGGACTTTGATCTTATCTACTTTCAGCGTGTTACGTTGTATCCAGACACGCACCATACCAAGATCGGGTTTGGTCTCTGGCCAGATCTCCAACCGCGTCTTTTTCGTCGATATCCGGGAATCCGGTATATCCGACCCATTCATGAGCGACTAGAAGGAACCGGCTCTCGGGTGGGGCTTCTTCTCGGCGCACCCATTATTCACCTTCAGGGCATATTGAAAGACCACTGCACGCTTGCCGACAAGCTTCGCGTCTTCGACGCGGCCGCGTCGTATGGCATTAAGCATCATCTTAGTGATGAATATCCCTATGTTCCGCTTACGAGTCTTGTTTTGTCATCACCGGAATTGGTGTTACTTCCCTGACGAGTCTTCGTACAGCTCAAGTGGAAGCCGTTGCTGTTATGGCATGACCACCGGCGTTAAAGCGCTGGCACCGTTATGATTGATCGCTTGAATGGCGTATTGTGGGGCAGATGGAGGATTGAGGTCGGTATATACCTGAGCCGTGGTAATGGCGATCACGCTCGGGGTGTCCATCGTATCAAATCTGAAAATACGGTAGCTGGTTGCGGACGCCGAAGGGGTCCACGTGATTGCAATGTGTTCCGGACTTTCCGGGATACGGCCGGCTGCTGCAAGCGCAGGAGCTTCCGGCACCGCAGGAGTGTTGAGAGAGAGCACCCGTAAGTGGTGGTAGGGAATGGATCTGATGGAATGCTCATCAAGCAGACCGCTCCAATCGGCACTTCCTTCATATTCAATCATGATTTTGGGATGTCCGCCTTTATCCACAACAATCAGTCCATACGTTTGCATCGCACGGGCAAGAATGCGAGCCGGCTCGCTTAACCCCATTGCATCGAAATCTGCTTCAGTTAATGATGGATCAAGCTGGAGGCGTGCGCCTTCCGGGATATTGGAGATTGGGCCATCACCATCGCTTTTGATCGCAGGATAGACAAAAAGTGGTGATGGATCATTTACGGCGAGGGCCAGGGCGTGATCAATGTGTCCTTGCAGAAGTTCACATGGACGTACCAGCCCGGCAAGATAAGGCATGCCGGCTCCCCGGCTCATAAAACCGGAAGGAGGTACACCCGACCAGTGTGTATTGTAATGATACCCATTCTGCGTTTTGAACATGGGGCCCTGTTTTTTCGATTTCCAAAAGCCCCATTCGTCTCCTGTCACCGGATTGTGAAGAATAATCTGCGCGTCATGTCCTTGCGCCGGTTTGGCACCACGTGGTGCTTTGAGCGTCAAAGAAATATTTTTTCGTCGATCGAGTCTCGTTCCGTTATCAACGACATTTGAGTAGATCCCCGTAACAAGAAAAATGCGATCTGGTGTTGTTGGGGTAACGGAGTATACAGGATAGGTATATGCTGAAGGATTGCAGCCAAAAATACCATCAAATTGCCGAATGAAATGGTCGCTTTGTGGATCGATGACCGGATCGGGACCTATGGGAAGGTTCCAAGGAGAATCATCGGTGTACGGACGTAAGCATAGTGTTTCTGTGAATGCGAGACATGATAGTGCAAGATTGCATCCGATAGATATGATGAGGACAAAAAGAATTCGTTTCATGACTGATACTCTACACGCCCACGAAGGATGTCACGCCAGGCTTCGAAAATACTCACCATTCGGCTGCATTCACTTCGATCACCGATAACCAAAGCGGCAATGGCGATCAGCATCCGTGACAAGGTGTACCCGGTTAATGCGTAATAGAAAAAGCCCCAGCTCCACCAGCCTGTTTTGACGTAAGACTTGAAAAAGAGATAACGGCCAATGAGAAATTTGTGGGATATCTTGCCTTTCTTCGGCCGTGAGAGCGGAGATTCAAAATGTTGCAACCGCGCTTTGGGGGTGATGAACAACTTCCAATGCTGGGCAACGCGGTATGAAAAATCATAATCCTCATCAAGTGCGTAATTGTAGTAATTTGGGCGGAAAAGAAATTGCTTGAATACATCACGGCGAAACGACGATGTGCAGCCCATAAGAACATCGACCTGGGTCAAAGCGTGTAAGGGGAATTCGGTCGTATTATAATTGGTAACAAAGCCGGAAGGAAGAACCTTTCCTTCACGAAATCCGGAAATACCAAATGCCACGTTGACAGGGCGACGAAGCCGCATAATCACCCCCAATGGCTTGGGATTCGTGACATATCCACCAACACCGCCGATTTCATGCTTCGGGTCGTTTTGGTACACAGTGAGAATTTCTTTCAAATAATCGGGTTCGACAACAGTATCATCATCCAAAAAGCAGATGATCTCTCCCCTTGCGCGAGCGATACCAATATTGCGTGAAGTCGTCAGGTCAGGAGTGTCCTTGGGAATGCAGATAAGGGGAATTTGGGCCGCAGCAAAAGCATCATATTGATCGATATTGCACTCGCCACCATCGTCGATAACGATAACCTCGAGTGGTTTGACCGTCTGCGTGATGATGGAGGCCAAGCAATTGGTCAGTTCAACTGGGCGATTGAACGTCGGAATAATAATCGTGGCAGAGGGCAAATCAGGCATGCTCGGAGCGCTCCATATAGAGAATGCGGAGAGTATCCGCCGTTATGGTTAATGCAATAGCATCCTGGTCGCGTATGGGGCCAAAGGTGCTGCGCTGTTTGAACTGGGTGAGCAGGACGGTCTCAGCTTCATAGCCGAGATCCTGAATGCGGGTTGCTGCTTGCGCATGTTGGCTTGTCACAGCGCGAACGTGAAAACCGCGTTCGAACAGTTGCGTCATGACGGCGGGCATATTGCGGCCGTGGGTATAATACTGCGGATGAACTTCAAAAAAAAGTTTTGTCGGGCATAATGCCGGGGCACGATCATAGAGTCGGATGAGGGAGGAAAGCACTTCGACTTCACCGCCTTCGATATCCATACGTACCGCTATTGCCCCGTTGTGTGCTTCAAGAAAATCGCCCGTATCCTCAACCGGCACGGTACGTACGCTTTCGAAGGCATTGGCCGATTCGTTTTCGGCAAGGAGACGGCTCAAATTGGCTTCTGACGCTAAACCGAAACGAAGACTTCCTTCTGTATTGGATAATGCCGTTTCATGAAGGCTGACGCGGTGGTCGAGCTGGTTGATGGAAATATTTTTTTTCAAGAGGGAAAAACTACGTGGATCCGGTTCTACTGCGAGAATACGGCCGGAAGGTGCAATACAGGCGGCTTCATGCAAAAGATAATATCCAATGTTGGCCCCCAGTTCGAGGACAGTATCTCCTGGGTGAAGGAAACGGCGGAAGAGGGCAAGCTGGTCGCGCTCCCGTTCACCATATTGGAAGAGAGTTTTGGAAATTCCACCGGTATGGAGGTCAAGCATCATGGCAAAACCGTCGACGTGGCGAAGAGCCGTTTTTTTGCCAAGGAGCCGTTTAGAGATGTGGTACACAAAAAAGCGCCAAGTAAATTGTATGGTCTGCCAGACGCCATACAATTGGACACTTTGGCCGAGGACGGCGATTTTACCTTTGAGATCTGCCATCGGTCTTTTTCATCCATCGAGCAAGAGGGCTCGGGAGCCCGAGGTTTTGGCCGCGATCAGAGAGAATAACATACACCAGTAAGGCCAAAATGCAAAACAATGTACCGGCAAGTGCATGATATGCCAGCATGGAGAGATGAGAAAAGGCAAAATACAACATCCCATACGCGAGCCCGAGAATGAGAGGAGGAAGACTTAAGCGTAGATGTGTCCTTTTCCAGGATACGGGTTTTTCCGGGATGTGGCGATTCGTGAACCAAATAAGTCCGAGAAGTAAGGCGCATTGGCTTATGCTGGTTGCAATGGATGCGGCTTCGATTCCCATTCCGAGACCGGCAGGGTGGAGGGCTCCCCACATCAGTAGAGCATTGAGTCCAATAGGGGGAATAATAACCCACAGGACACGCGCCTGCAGACCAAGAGCCACAAGAAGGCCGCGAAAAACAAAAGAGAGCGACAAAAAGTAGATACCAGGGACAGCCCAGAGTGTTGCAACAACCCCGGGTTCATAGCGTGGCAGAGCATAATGGACAAAGGGCGGAAAAGCATAGAGCACGCCAGCAAGAAGAAATGGCATGGTGGCTGCTGTCGTTAGCAGTGGGCGAAGAAAAAACGATTCGATGCCCGCCAGGCGACTTTCTCGATTCGCACTTTTCGCTGAGTCGGTCATAAAGAGGGGTTCTATGACTTCCCGAGCCGCTCCGGGAATACGCATGAGTCCTGTAAACGCCATGGTGGATAAGCCATAATAACCGAGTTGGATATCACCGAGATACCCGGCGACGAAAAATCGTCCCATGGTGATCAGCATGGCAATCGCTAATCCAAAGAGCGTGATGGGGAGCCCTTTTTTGACCATTGAGACATATATCGGCCAGGAAAAGATTCCTCTCGGCCATGTTCCGGCAGCTCGACGGATGAAAACAATGAGGACGAGCATGACGAGGAATGTTGCTGCATACAATCCATAAATTGCAAATGCACCGGCAAGGGTGAGTGTGAGAACAAAGGAGAGCACCGGGCGGATATAATTGAGCCGTGAGAGCATACCAAACAATTGATGGGCTTTGAGCAAGGCCAAGTTGTACTCAAAGTACCAATTCAGCATGGTGATGCCGGCAAACGCAACAAGGCCGATGCGTTCAACAAGAGAACCCGGCCAAAAGGCAGCAGCAGCGATCAGACAAGCGCTCAGCGCCAGACTGGTCGCCAGGGAACCAAAATACAGTGTCCCGACAGCTTCTCGTGCTTTTTCTTCATCGCCACACGCCGTATAGACTGGAATTTGATACCGAACGATATCTCGTGTTCCGAAGTGCAAATAGGTAGCGTACATGGGGATGACGTTGAGGAGGTTCCAAAGGCCAAATTGTGCTGGAGTGAGCAGTTTGGGGCGCAGAAACGCCGTGACTGCGCTCATGAGCTGGAGAAAGATGTTGCTGATGGAATAGCCGCCGATTTTTCTCGCCAAAGACATGGAGGACTCCTCTTATTCGGTCGAGAGCGGGGCGGTCTTCATGCTTAAACCGATGCGTTGACGCGTTGTGTCAACATCCGTCACGGTGACCATGACGTGTTGTCCTACATTGACCATCGATGCCGGATCAGAGACAAAATGGTCGGCCAGTTGGCTGATATGGACAAGCCCGTCACGGTGCACGCCGACATCGACAAATGCACCGAACTTGGTGACATTGGTGACGATACCGGGAATGTGCATTCCCTGATGGAGATCAGTGATGTCATGCACATCGGCAAAGGAAAAGATTTCAAACGCCGGTCGAGGATCACGGCCGGGCTTGGCGAGTTCCGCCATGATATCGGTCAATGTCGGCAACCCGACAGAGTCATCAATAAATGCATCCAATGCGATGCGCTCTCGGGCGGAACCATCAGTCATGAGTTCTGCTGATGTCATGCCGAGGCTTTGAGCCATACGTTCAACAAGTGTGTAGCGCTCAGGATGGACGGCCGAAGCATCCAGAGGGTTCTTACCGCGCACTCGGAGAAATCCGGCAGCTTGTTCAAAGGCTTTGGGGCCGAGTCGTTTGACGGCAAGAAGTTGTTTGCGGTCTTGAAACGGTCCTCCTGCGTTGCGATGTTCAATAATATTCTGCGCCAAGCTCGGTCCCAGTCCGGGGACATATCCCAGAAGTTCTGGACTCGCCGTATTCACGTCCACGCCAACGGCTCCGACGCAGCTTGTGACGACATCGTCCAGAGCACGTTTCAACGCCGCCTGGTCCACATCATGTTGATATTGCCCCACCCCGATGGATTTGGGATCGATTTTTACCAATTCGGCCAATGGGTCCATAAGCCGGCGTCCGATACTGACCGCCCCACGTACGGTGAGATCGAGATCGGGAAATTCTCGGCGGGCTATTTCCGACGCAGAGTAGATGGACGCGCCGGATTCATTGACGAGAACAACCGGAAGGTCGAGGTTGAGAGCACGGACAAATGTTTCGGTTTCACGTCCGGCTGTGCCATTGCCCACGGCGATGGCTTCAACGGCGTGATCGTTGACAAGTCGACGGACAGTGGCCGCGGCCTCGTCCTGTTGTTTTTGTGATCCCGTCGGGTAAATAGTGGTATGGCTGACAAGCCCTCCCTGGGCATCGAGAACAACGGTTTTGGCACCGGTTCGGTAGCCTGGGTCCAGAGCGAGGACGCGCTTTTGCCCAAGGGGTGATGAAAGCAGGAGTTCGCGCAGGTTGTTAGTAAAAACGCGAATGGCTTCTTCATCGGCGCGAATTTTAATAGCGGTACGGAGTTCGTTTTCAAGTGAGGGCGCGAGGAGTCGTTTGTATCCATCGTCGATGGCTAAACCGACCTGCTCCGAATCTTTGCCACGTCCTTTAAGCACACGACTGCGAAGGCGGCGTATGGCCTCTTCTTGATCCGGTCGAATCGAAAGAGAAAGGATTCCTTCGCGTTCGCCGCGAAACATTGCCAAGGCTCGATGGCCCGCAATGGTGCGGGCCGCTTCGTCCCAATCGAACCAGTCGCGGTATGGTGTGGCTTCGGAAGCGTCTTGTTTCTTTTTGGCGACCTTGGAACGGAAACGTGCTTTGGTGGTGAATAATTCTCGTATAGCTGATCGTAATATCGGGCTTTCGCTCACCTGTTCGGCAATGATGTCTCTGGCTTGGGCCAGCGCAGACGTTTCATCGGGAACATCGTTGTCAGGATTGACGAATTCGTGCGCCAATTTTTGGGGATCTTGACCGGTTTGGGCAAAAAGTCGCACTGCCAGCGGTTCAAGTCCGCGTTCTTTGGCGAGCGCAGCTCGTGTGCGGCGTTTCGGTTTGTAGGGGAGGTATATGTCTTCCAAGTCCGCTTTGGTCTGAGCGGCCACAATGGCTTTTTCAAGAGCATCATTGAGGAGGTCACGCTCTCGCAGAGATGCGAGAATGGATTCCCGGCGTTTGTCCAGCTCAATGAGTTGGTTCAGAAGATCGCGCACGGACGCGACAGCGACTTCATCGAGAGAACCGGTTGCCTCTTTGCGATAGCGTGCGATAAACGGGACCGTAGCCCCTTCGTCAAGCAGGGAGACAGCGGCAGAAACGGAAGGGGCCGGGAGCGATAATTCTTTGGCGATAGCGTGAATGTGTGCGTCGTTCATATTTTCTTGCGATGATGTTAAAGGAAAGAGAATGCAGACTGTATAGGACTTGAGGCTGGTCGGCAATCGAAGACCTGTGAGGAACTGGGAGTTGATTGAGCTGGGAATCAATTTCTCGTTTGACCAGAGATCGTACCCGTCGTAGTATGAATTTTATGGCAGTCAGTACTCGTTGACACAGATGGCCGTATCGTCTTCCCCGTCGTTTGTTCCTTCGCACAGACTGCTTTCCGCGCTGTTCTCTTACGACAACACCATAGGCATGTGCCTACAATCAAAGGAGAGAGAGGAATGCTGTTGAATTGGAAAGAATTTCTTGGCAATGCTGTGAACGCTATTGGAACTTTGGCCAAGGGAAATCCCAAGCTTATGCAGGGGCTTGGTACCCTTGACGAAGCTGCCCAAGCCAAAGGAGCGCTTGATCCCAAGACCCGTGAATTGATTGCTCTCGCCGTGGCGTCGACCACCCGCTGTGATACGTGTATTGCCGTGCATGTGAGCAAAGCCGTCGAATTTGGTGCAACACGAGACGAATTGATGGAAGCGCTCTCTATGGCGGTTGCCTTGAACGCTGGCGCAGCGTTCGTGTATTCTTCACACGCTTTGGAAGCGTTTGACCAGATGACTGAAAAATAAGACACACGATTCGTGAGACCACAATGTTTGTGGTCTCTTCATTGAAATACAAGCCGGCCGATTGTGGCCGGCTTTTCTTTTTGGGGGAAGTGGTGGTATGCTCAAGGATGGAGGAAAATATGGACAACAGTACAATTCGCGATGTTTTTGAACAGTTTTTTGAAAAATACAAGAAAACAGAGGGGGATAGAACGTCATGGTCGGCTGTTTGGGGGGAACCTATGCCGTCGGGAGCGTATGTGGAAATCAATTTAACCAAGTGTCCGAAGGGAACGACGTTTAAATTCTTTCGTGACAAAAAGAAGCTGGGAGAACTTCTTGGATGGGACGATTTTTTTGAAAAGGCGCCGGAACTTCTCGGGCAAGATTATGATCCTGATCATTTTTTTGGTTCCATGCGGGATATGATGTAGGCTTTTGAGAACGTGCATACAGCCGTGCACCCCTTACGAGGGAGGAGAAAACACTATGGCAAAAACTCTTGGCTTCGTGGGTATGGGCATAATGGGCTTGCCGATGTCACTCAACCTACTTCGAGCAGGATTTCAGATCACCGTGTTTAATCGGACGGCAGAACGTTGTCAGGACGCAGCTGAAGCTGGTGCAACGGTCGCGCCGACTCCTCGCGCTTTGGCCGAAGCGAGTGATATTATTTTCTTGATGCTGACGGGTCCCGAGGCTGTCGATATGGTTGTATTCGGTCCTGATGGAGCAGCACAAGCTCTCACGCCAAGCATGACGGTTGTGAATATGAGTACGGTTTCTCCGGGGTATACCCGGAAGTTGGCTTCACGTATTGAAGCAACAGGTGCGCGCTTTGTGGATGCACCCGTTTCCGGGTCGAAAAAGCCGGCTGAAGACGGAACACTGGTGATTCTTGCCGGCGGTGAAGAAACGGATATTGCAGAGTTGCAACCCATGTTTGATGTTATGGGAAAGCGCACCGTCCATTGTGGTCCGGCGTCACATGGCGCGGCGATGAAAATGTCCATCAATTTATTGCTCGGCACAATGATGGCCGGTTTGGCTGAAATGCTTCATTTCGGTGGAAAGAACGGATTGGACGTTGACACCATGCTGGATGTCGTCATGTCCGGGCCTTTGGCAAACGGCTTGTTTCAATTGAAAGAGCCCATGCTGCGAACCAACGAATTCCCGACACAGTTTCCGGCAAAGCATATGGCTAAGGACCTGAAATTTGTTGTGGATACAGCGTATGAAAGCGGGGCAAGTGCTCCATGTGCGCACCAGGTGCTCCAACTTTTCAGTAAAGCGGTTGCGCAAGGCTTGAGTGAAGAAGATTTTGCTGCTGTAGCCAAAATTTTCTGAATGATGAGATGTAAAGACCTCGTTTGCAGGTTTGGTGAGACGCTAAAAAGGAGATCTCGCGTTATTTTGCAAAAATGATCCCAATGCGTTCAAGACAAAGTGGCACAATACAGACAAGCGAACCGATTCTTTTGGATACCAGACTCTGACCGGTGTTTTCATCACGCAAGAGCATTGCGGTGATGCGTCTTAACTACGCCAACACGATATCTTTGCCGGGAACTGGCGTTCAGCCCCTTTTATTTGTTGCCCAAGCACCCTATAGTGCGACCAAACATGGCAAGGAGGTTGGGTCTTGGGGCAGCAAGTACGATGTGGCCAGGGGGAAACGCAGCAATTGGGGATCATCGGCTTCCCTTTGGGACATACGTTGAGTCCGTTGGTGCATAATTGGGGATTTTCGAAGTTTGGCCTTGATGCCGTCTATACTGCATGGCCAACCCCTCCGGAAGATTTGGAAAGTATGGTCGAACGCATCCGTTCCGAACCTATTGCCGGCTTATCTGTAACCATCCCGCATAAGACAGCCATTATTCCTTTTCTCGATTCAATCACGGGTTTGGCGCACGCCGTCGGTGCCGTGAACACGGTCTTTTGGCGTGACGGAAAACTCTGGGGTGACAATACTGATGTCGCGGGGTTTGCCAAACCGTTGGCAGTGCGCGATGTGCGTTCAGGGTCGGCGTTAGTTCTGGGTGCCGGCGGTGCCGCTTTGGCGGTCATTGTCGGTTTGCAAGAACTCGGTATAGGCCCTTTGTATCTTGCCAATCGTACGGATGAAAAGGCCGAAGAGTTGGCCGCACATTTCGATATCAATTTTATTCCTTGGGCCGAGCGAGGACGGTGTCGAACCAGGATTTTGGTCAATACAACACCGATTGGAATGGCAGGGAAATTCGAAGGACTTTCTCCGTGGAACAAATATGATTTCGAGAAAGGGCAGCTCGCCTATGATATTGTCTACAATCCCGGAGAAACACGTTTTTTGCGTGAGGCTCAGTCTTTGGGTGTCAATGTGATCATGGGTGTGGAAATGTTCCTCTATCAAGCTCTTGAACAGTTTCGTATTTGGACGGGACGAGATTTACCCGTCGATGAAACGCGCAGGCTGTTGGAACAGGCATTATACGGCACATGATGACGCCATAGAGAGTGGCCACACGACAATCGGGCGGTACACCCTATGCGTACCGCCCGATTGTCGTGTGGCCACTCTCTCGATGACGGAAAAGTAAGTTTCTTATTTGTGAATGGTCAGACGCTGTCCAATTTGGAGTTTTGTGGTGCGCGACAAGTTGTTCCATGACAACAGGGCTGTCGGGCTTATTTGGAACTTGCGAGCAATACTCCAAACGGTTTCGCCGGAACCGACTTTATAGCTGAAGGCTTTTCTATCCTTGGTCGACAACCGTGTCGCCGATCCTGATTTTCCAGGAATGACAAGCTTTGCTCCACTGCGAAGACTATTCGGCGAAGATAAGTTGTTCGCACGCATAATTGTTGCAGAAGAGACGCCGTATTTTTGGCTGATGGCGTAGAGCGTTTCGCCCCGTTTTACTTTGTGGACGGATTTCGCTCGTGTGCTCGTTTTGGAAGATGTCGATGCAACGTGGGTATTTGTGCCAGGAATGGTCAATCGTTTACCAGCTTGGACATATTTAGCTGAGCGAAGACCATTGGCTTTCATGATAGAGCCTTGTGAAACACCATACCGTGCAGCGATGGCGCTCAGTGTCTCTCCCCGTTTGACTTTATGACGCACGCTATTTTTCGAGTAATTACAGGCAGCACTGGCAATGACTTTGTGTTTCCGCGTTTTTTTGATGCTGCTCAGTGCGATCATGGATTCTTGCTGTGTGCTATGGCCGGGAACTTTGACCGTCGTTCCGGCGGAGAGTTGTCCACCGAGTCCGGGGTTGAATTCACGGAGGGAGTCAATGGGAACTCCATATTGACGGGCTATATTCCACCAGGATTCCCCTGAACGCACGGCATACGCGGTGTAACCGGCTGGAGGATATTTGCTCGGGTCTTTGGAGAATGCCATGGCAAGCTGGTATTTTGATTTGGGGACATAAACCGTTGCTTCGCGGTTCGGTGGGCTGACCTGGCGCCGGAAGGCGGTGTTGGCATCAGAGAACTGTTCCCATGTCATGCCGCAAGCTTTTGCCATAGCGAGAAGGTCGGTACCGCCTTTGACCGGTACTTCCTTCATGATGTCTCCAACGTTCCAATTGACAGGTTTGAAACCGAGCGCTTTGAGGTTTTGGAAAATCATGAGAACAGCAAGAAATTTGGGGACATACATGCGTGTTTCCCGAGGCAGCTTTTTGGCTGCAGCCAAGTCGAAAAAGTCGACTTGCGCACTGCCTGTCATGGCACGAGAGACGCGACCTTCACCGCAATTGTAGGCGGCCAAGGCCAAATGCCAATCCCCGAACATTTGATGGAGTTTCGACAAATATTGCGCCGCGGCAACCGTCGATTTGTACGGGTTACGCCGTTCATCGACCCACCAGTCTACCGTCAATCCAAAGCGTCGAGCCGTGAGGGGCATGAACTGCCACATGCCGCCAGCTCCAACGCGTGAATAAGCACTTGAATTGTATCCGGACTCGATAAACGGCAGAACAATGAGGTCCGGCGGAAGGTCATAGCTCGCAAGCACAGCGCGAACATAGGGAAGATACGGCTCCGAACGTCGGAGCCAGCGCTCCATCGTGGACCGCTTGTCTTCCGCGAAGTATTGGAGAAATCGTTCAACTTGAGCCGTTTGCGTTACGTCGAGATTGAATGGAATCGTCGGCTTCGATGCAAGGGCTTTGCGTTCAACTTCAGTCAAGGGGCGGCCCCGCTTCACCGAGAGGAAATTTGTTTCCCACAACTCGGGTTCGAGGTTGGCCTGCATGTCGTAATTTTCTTTGTCCGCATAGTAGCCTTTGCCACAGCCGGACAAGACGATGGCGATAAAAAAGATGAGAAATTTGGTGAACTTTCTCATGAAGCCTCCATGAGGACAAAGGGGGGTATGGACACAAGACAACCCACTCAGGGAGCACACGACGCGCACGTCCCTTCAGGATTTTTTCACTTTGACATTGAGCTTTCGAAATTGGTACCGTATGTCAAGGCGCATTGCAACAAAATTTTAAGTATTACTTTAACTTTTCACGCCGTCGCCTCCTCTTGTTGATATCTTGCTTTCTTTAAATAATTCAAAAGGATATGTATGACATACGTTGAAAACGACGATGATGCTGCATTCGTTGTCGGGCGAAAACCTGTTCATGAAGCCGTCACGGCCGACCCGGATGCTATCGATGCCGTTTTTTTTCGCCAAGGCCCCATCCATGGCCCGCTCGCGGAAATCCGTCGATTGTGCAAGCAATACAATATTGCCTATAAATTTGTTCCGCAAAAGTCGTTGGACAGCCGTCACCCTGGAAATCATCAGGGCGTTGTTGCGCGTTTAGCTACAACACGGTTTGTAGAGCTGGAAGACGTTATGCAGGCGACGTTGTCTGGGCCGTTACCGATTGTTGTTGTTTTGGATCAGGTGCAGGATGGTGGTAATGTCGGGACGTTGTCCAGAACGCTGTTGGCGCTTGGCGGTGGTGGCATTGTATTGCCAAAACATGGAGGCGCCGGCATTGGGCAACGTGCGTTGAAGGCGTCTGCCGGAGCACTTCGGCGTTTACCCGTGTGTCGCGTGACGAATCTTGGCCGCGCTTTGGACGAGCTTGCCGAACATGGATTTCACCTGGTGTTGGCCGATAGTGGCGAAGACGCAATCAATGCTTTTGAAGCTGAGCTGCCGTTTCCGATGGTTCTTGTGCTTGGTGGAGAGGAAAAAGGGGCGCGGGCTTCCATCGCGAAACGATGCCCTGTTCATGTTCGTATTCCCATGCCCGGTGATTTTGAATCGCTGAATGTCGCACAAGCCGGAGCCATTTTGCTCGGCCTCGCGGCAGAACGTCGGTCTTCATCGGTACGATGAGATAAGGAGTCTGATATGACCGTGCTCGACGAGAAACCCTACACATTTGATCGGGTTGTACGCATGGCGATAATGGCCGCGTTGTTGTGGGGGCTGGTCAATCTTTTATCCTATCTCAGTGATGTCCTTATTCCCTTTGCTGTTGCGTTGTTGATGGCATACCTCATCAACCCCTTGGTTGTCTGGGTGGAAGCTCGTTTGGGATCGCGACCCGTTGCCGTGTTTTTGAGTTTGGTGCTTGTCTTTGGATCCATCCTTGGTTTGGCATTGTATTTTGTGCCGATCATTATGAATGAGTTCAGTACCATGGGGCGCCTGATGTCGGATTTTGTCGGGAATTCCGAGGTGGCGGCACGCGCAGCGCGGCACTTACCTCCCGATCTTTGGGCGTCCATCAAAGCATTTTTGAGCAGTGATGAGGTGAAATCGTTTTTTGCAACGGACAGCTTTCTTTCTTTGTTGCAGGCGACAGCGAAAAAGCTTCTTCCCGGTTTGTGGGGCGTCATTTCAGGGACGGCACGTCTTGGAGCCTGGGTTTTTGGACTGTTTTTTATACTCTTGTACCTTGTCTTTTTACTCATCGATTTTAAAGCGTTCAAAGTGCAATGGAAGAATTTTATCCCCGGTGAATATCGCGAGGCCGTTGTTGAGTTCACCAATGCTTTCGAAGCCGGGATGAACCAATATTTTCGGGGACAAGCCCTCGTTGCTGGACTGGTTGGCGTGTTGATGTCTATCGGCTTTTCAATCATTGGCCTGCCGATGGCCATTGTCCTTGGATTGTTTATCGGTCTGCTCAATATGGTTCCGTATCTTCAGATTGTGGGGACGGTTCCTGCCGTATTTCTCGCTATTGTTCATGCCTTGCAAAGCGGCCAGAATCTTTGGACCGTTCTTCTTATGACGGGTGCCGTCTTTGGTGTTGTTCAGCTCATTCAGGATGCGGTGCTCGTTCCGCGCATTCTCGGGAAAGTCATGGGGATGTCTCCGGCCATGATTCTGCTTTCCTTATCAATTTGGGGGAAGCTGTTGGGATTGCTTGGGCTCCTTATTGCGTTGCCCATGACGTGCCTTGTTGTTGCGTACTATCGTCGGATCGTTCCGTCGGTTCCAATGTTGGATATGGAGACTGAAATTGCGTCTGAACAGGAAGTGAAGGCAGAAGAGTGCGACTGCGAAACAACTCCAAGGTCATCGTAGAGACAAGGCAATGTTAGGGGATACATGTCAGGTAGTATCTATTGTTTTTTCTTCTCTCCAGTGAACCGTATGAAATACTGCAAGGGTGGTCGTGCTGATGCATTCACGATCTGATGTGAGGCAACCCGAATTTTTGCCTATGACGCGGGATGAAATGGACGCATTGGGGTGGGACGAGTTGGATGTTCTGCTCGTGTCCGGCGATGCGTATGTGGATCATCCCTCGTTCGGAGTGCCACTGTTAGGGCGTTGGTTGGTCGAACATGGATTTCGCACCGGGATTGTTGCGCAACCTCCTTGGGATCGTATTGATGCCATGACGGTAATGGGCCGACCTCGTTTGTTTGTTGGGATTTCGGCTGGGTGTCTTGATTCCATGTTGGCTCATTATACGGCCTTTCGTAAAAAGCGCCGTGACGATGCGTACACGCCGGGAGGAAAGGCCGGAGCGAGACCGAACCGGGCAGCCCTGGTGTACGCTAATCTTGCAAAGCGAGCGTTTTCCGGACTGCCTGTTGTGCTGGGGGGGATTGAAGCGTCTTTACGTCGTGTCTCGCATTATGATTTTTGGAGCGATAGTCTACGGCGGTCTTTGGTTCTTGATAGTAAAGCGACGGCTATTTTATACGGGATGGCTGAGGTTTCTATTCTTCAGCTTGCCAGAGCCTTGGATCAGGCCAGCCATGTCGGGAGCCTGGACGACCCTGATGTTGTTCGTACCATTGTAGCGAATTTGCCTGGAGTCGCCTATGCAACGAGCCTCGCTGAAGCTGAAACGCTTGCGCACAATGCGGAAGTTCCTCTTACCGAGTTGCCTTCGCATGAAGCCATCGTGGCCAATCCGGCCCAACTCGTCAGAGCAACACGTCTCCTTGAGCAACATGTTCATCAGAGCCGTGCAACGGCCATACAAGTTTCCGGCAAGAGGGCTGTTGTTCTGACTGCACCGGGAGCAGGTTTGGCAGGGCAGGCTTTGGATGGACTGATGGAATTGCCGTTTCAACGCCGAGCCCATCCTGTTTATACAGATTCCATTCCGGCAGAGGAAATGATTCGGTCGAGTGTTGCCGGACACCGTGGCTGTGGTGGAGGCTGCTCGTTTTGCGCGCTGGCACTTCATCAGGGGCGACGAATCCGATCGCGAAGTCGGGAATCGATTCTCCGAGAAGTCAAAAGGTTGCGGAATTTGCCGGAATTTCGTGGTTCCGTTACTGATGTCGGTGGCCCCAGTGCGAACATGTGGGGAGCACACTGTTCTGCAAATCCCGATGACTGCGCACGCGCAAGCTGTCTTTTTCCGGGAATATGTCCACATTTTATCGTGGATCAATCGGCGTTTGTCTCGTTGTTGCGTGATATTGCGGGGCTTGATGGTGTGCGTCATGTTCGGGTGGCGAGTGGATGGCGCATGGACCTCGCTTTGCAGGATAAAGCGGCGCTGGGTATCATGATTCGAGAATTTGTTGGAGGACAAGCCAAAGTTGCTCCTGAGCATATTTGTGACGAGGTGCTGCATGTCATGCGCAAACCGCGTGTGGGAGTCTTTGAACGATTTCTCCAGGAATTTGATCGGCAATCAAACAAAGTGGGGAAAAAGCAGTTTGTTATACCGTATCTGATGAGCGGGCACCCAGGTTGCACTCTGTCCCATATGCGAGAACTGGGTGAATATCTTGCCGCGAGAAATTGGCGACCGCAACAGGTACAATGCTTTATCCCTTTACCAGGAACCATGGCTGCTGCCATTTTCTATGCCGGGGTCGACGAACGCGGTCGCCCGGTATATGTCGCCAAATCTGACGCTGACCGTCTGAAACAACATGGCCTCCTTGTTCCGGTTGGAACAACACCGATGGGAAAGCGAACTGTAAAGCATGCAGAATCCGAAGGACCGCGTAAAGAAAAAGCAGCAACACGTTCAAAGCATTCATCAGAACGCCGAGAAAAATCTTTACGGGCGAAGCAGAACCATACAAAGAAAACGGGTGCTGCCAGACAAGGAAAAAAACGATTTCAACACTGAAGACTGCAATACTCTATATTCTAGTAATGGTACCGCATTTGTCTCGAATGCTGCGAGAGAACGTGTGCTTGGATACGGAATAGGGTTTGAAGGAGAAGTTATGGGCGAAAATGAGATTCAATTGCGGGCTGTAATGCACCTTGCCATCATGCGCCATGTGACACAAGGAGAAGAGCGGCGGCAGGAGGCTCTGAAAGAATATTTTGGCGTCATGTTACCCGATGTTTCCACTTCCGTCATTGACGAGGTGTGTCAGAATATTCCTCCGCTTTTGCCGAAATTATACGGAAAATGGATTGAGATGTTTGCAGACAGACTGTTTGAGACGGTCCCGTTGAATCAAATTGAGGTGTTATGTGATCGTACGTCTGATAATACGGCTGCGCTTGTGTTATCATTCATTATGTTTCTCGAGTCTGAGCGCATGGAAAAGCAAATTCCTGAAGATCTCAAATCTTGTGATTTTGCCGAGCATGTGAATGCAGAAGAAGCAGCGGGAGTTGTGATTTCGTTGTGTCGTCGCCTAGCAGGAGTTGATGGCTAGACTTTACAATCATCCATAGTATTTTGAGTCGTTGCTAAATTTTATCTTCTGTGAGAGCAATAAAATCACTATCAGCCAAGATAATAAACATTATGCGCCTAGGGGGATGCTTTCAGGGGGGAGGGAATATCTTCACTACTTTAGCTGTGCAGTAGAGGGTGGGATGACAAGAGAGAAATGCGTACAAATGCTGGTTTACAACAAGCCGGAAGAGTACAGGAATGCGGTGTATTACGTACAAATCCGGGAAAAGAGCCGCATAGCTTTTGTTTCCTATGACAAGGCCTTGTCTTTTGCTGAGACAGTCGCTTTGCAAAGCGAAGAGGTTCTTCTTTTGTGTGTCCCTCTTGGTGAAGAGGATGAAAAACCTGTGTGTCTTGTTGCTTTCCGTTAGGCTTGGCCATAATGCATATGGTGAAACGCCGGTATTATGCCGGCGTTTTTTATGCTGAACTCATGGTGTGCTCCTCCTCGAGATTATTTTCACTGCGCGCAACAATGCTGACAATCTCAGGAGATCGAAGGGACGCATTATCATTATAATGCGAACCGGGAACAGGAACTTGTGTTGGCGGTGGAGTTATTTCAAAATTATCCCGACGGATACAGCAGATTGTGATGGAATTGAATATTTTTGCGATGGAAATAGCAAAGTCAAGCGCTTCTTGATAGCTGATGAACGCCATACGCTTTTTGGAATCCGCTATAACATAAAAGACGGCATCCTTAATTTTATTTGGATCGTTGATAAAGAGACGAATTGTAATGTTTTGCATTCGTACTCTCCTGTCTTCTCTAGACGGTCAGCTTACCATGAAACGAAGATACAATGCTTTCAAGTTTCTCAACCGAGTGGTCTCGAATCGAAGCATACAGTTTCGCTTACTATGATATGGATTGAGAATATGCTTGTGCAATATAAAGTATCATTGCATCGTTTGTGTTGAATGCTTTAGGATTTCTTTGCATGATCTATATGCCATTTGTTAGTAATAGGTTTGTTGTGTTTCATTGTTTATTGCTGTTGTTTGTGTGACGTTTATAATTCTAGATGAATTCTTTTCTGTTGGCCATCTTAACGTGTAACGTTTGGGGCCTGTATGATGTGTGGCTGTTAAGGTTGCTCTTCATACAATTTAGTCAAATTATAAATCTCCCCAAGAGAGGGGGGAATGGTCAAAAAAAACTTCTCAGAGGTTAAGTATTTAACCTGTCTTTTTCTTAAACAACATCTCCTGTGTGCTATAATATATTTTTTTGCAGATCACCACGGTGCATTATGTCTCCAGCGCATCATTTTGAGGGAGCTTTATTTTCTGTTTATATTTTTAATACACAGACGTTCATGCGTCGAGAGACAATTGAGGAATAAGTTTGGCCCTGGAAATAGTTGATTGACCAATTGGTTCATTTGGTCTAGTTGTCGCGTATCGAGAGTATTGAAAGAGGAAGTTGTTGTGGAAAGCTCAAAGCGTAAATCGAGTCTGGAAGAGCATATGCAAGAGGATCAAGCTTTTCAGTTGGATAGACGAGGTGTTGCCGAACAGGTCGAGCAATGCATTTTGGATTTGGTCAACACGGGGAGACTTCATCCAGGGGATCGTTTGCCTTCAGAGCGTCGGCTTGCCGAAATGCTTGGCGTTTCGCGTGGAACAGTACGTCACGCTCTCAAGAATCTTGAGAAAACTGATGTTCTTGTCATTCGTCCGGGGAGTGGTGCTTTTGTTGCGAGCGGTGAAGATGAAGCCAAAGTTGATGCGCTTATGGCTTCGGTTGCGCGCGGCCGGAATACCTTACGAGAAGTCATGGAGGTTCGGTCGCTGCTTGAGCCGCATATTGCTGAGATGGCGGCGTCAAAGGCAGAGCCGGCGGATGTTGCGGGGCTTGTGCGGATTCTTCAATCCCAAAAACGAGCTCTTGAAGCTGGGCGAACTGGACGCCACGAAGATTCAGCGTTTCATGCTGCATTGGTTCGGCTGGCGAACAATGCTGTTCTTACCGAGTTGGTAGAAGGGATTACACACATCCTAGAGGAAAGTCGAAGCCCGCATTTACAATCGGCTATGCGGAAAAATGCATCCGTCAAATATCATGAAATGATTGTCGAAGCCATATCTAAGGGGGATCCTGAGGCAGCACGCAAAGCGATGATAAACCATATGGACCACCTGATGACACTGCTTTTTCCTGCAACTCACACGGACATGCCTCCAGTGGCTTCCGTGAAACCGTCATGACAAAGGATTCAATATGTTGACTGCGTTTCTTTTGTATATCGTCCTTGGCGTTTTCGCAGGGATACTTGCGGGGCTCTTGGGAATAGGGGGG
This sequence comes from Desulfovibrio inopinatus DSM 10711, assembly GCF_000429305.1. Lineage (NCBI taxonomy): Bacteria > Pseudomonadati > Thermodesulfobacteriota > Desulfovibrionia > Desulfovibrionales > Desulfovibrionaceae > Desulfovibrio > Desulfovibrio inopinatus. The sequence continues at coordinate 23,424 of NZ_AUBP01000037.1, read as the reverse complement.
GGGCTTGTCATCGTTCCCATGCTCACGTTTGCGTTTACATGGCAAGGTATTCCTTCAGAGCACTTGTTGCACATGGCCCTGGGAACTTCGCTTGCCACCATTATTTTCACGTCGATCTCCAGCTTCATGGCGCACCATAGGCGTGGAGCGGTTTTATGGGATGTTTTCTGGCGAATCATGCCAGGTATTTTAATCGGCACATTCTTCGGCGCTTGGGTTGCTTCGCTTTTAAGTACAGCCGTGCTCAAAATGTTTTTCGGTTTGTTTTTATATTTTGTCTCCTACCAGATGCTCACCGGCAAAAAACCGAAACCCAGCCGAACTATTCCAGGGATGATTCCGTTGTTCGGAGTCGGTGGTGGAATTGGTACTATTTCGGCATTGGTTGGTATCGGTGGAGGGACGTTGTCCGTCCCATTTTTGGTGTGGTGCAATACAGCCATACCTGTCGCCATTGGAACAGCATCGGCAATTGGGTTGCCCATAGCTCTTTCTGGTACATTGGGATACGTGGTAAATGGCATCGGTGTGGCCGGCCTGCCTGATTGGACGATAGGCTATGTCTATCTGCCCGCCTTGGTGGGGATTGTAGCAACGAGTTTCCCTATGGCACCTTTGGGAGCAAAACTCGCTCATACCTTACCAGTTGCGACATTGAAAAAGGTCTTTGCTGTTTTGCTTTTTATTGTCGGAACCAGGATGCTGTGGAGCCTTTTGTAAGTATACAAGAATTTGAGTCTCGTACGAAAAAAACGGCGAGGTCATGACTTCGCCGTTTTTTTAGGAAAAAGAAAATTCCTGCCTTGTCGCTTGTATGACGCGCATTGTCGAATAAGCGCAGAGAGAGGAGATGAGTGAATCTCAGTCTCTTCTGTGCTTAGAATGAGTGACGAACATCCATAACAGCATCTATCGTCGCACGATCGAATGTTTCATCGAGAAATGCGAAAAGTCCTGCTAATTTGTCCGGATCAGCGATGTATTCATCATAATCAACCATATAGCTGCGTTCTGGGTACTTTTCGCATGCGGCTTCTAAACGTTCAAGGCAGCGGGAAAGATTTTCATGCGAGCGTTCTTCCTCCGACCACCAACTTTGGCTCATGGATGTTTTGGCGATATCGCGTCTGTTATAGATGAAGCATGGTTCAGGGAAATAGTCTCGTAAGAAATCGATGTATCCATAAAAGTCTTCATCAGAAGCGATATGGAACGGGTCATGGCGGATTTCCTTGAATCCAACAACACGAACATTGCCTCGAGGTTTGAGGACGTGGTCAATAAAAGCGTTAGCGAGATGGCCACCGAATGCAGGAGGATCCACTCGGTCTATGCCGAACCAGGGGTCAATGGTAATGCGCCGATCTTTTCCGAAATGGAAACGAGCATAATCCAGTGCTTCGTATGCCTTGTACAATTGAAATAAAACAAGATTGGTTTCGCCACGGATAAGGTAGCCATCAATGCTGTTGAGTATACCTTGCAGCAAGGTGGATCCCGATCGACCATAGGTCAGTAAAAATAAAGTCTTAAATTTTGACATTGTGATACGCTCACGAGTTGGGACACCATGAAAGGACATTAGCCAGCTCTCTGCTACGTCATCGTAATACAGGCAGGCCGAAGACTCCAAGGGTAGTCCTATATGGCGCTCTTCCCGAGGCTGTCAATTGAATTTCATGTTTTAAGGAATACTATTTTCTCTAATAAATTGAGTTGGTAAGGGGTTGCACTCGGCTAAAAAACAGTGCGTCTTCGGGGAAGTGGTTCAACAACCTGACGTTGGCACGAATCGACGGGGCAAGTTGTGAAAGAACATGCTCATAGCCCGCGGGGTCAGATTTGGAGTGGACAAGCACAATATCGACATGCATGCCGGTTTTGGGCGTGAACCAGATGAACATTCTGGCCTCGGGGATGAGAGGTGAAAGGCGAGCCAGTTCTTTGAGCCCATCGTTTATATTGCCGCTTGATGACAAAACAATAAGGCTCACGTCCTTGGGCGGGGCATCGGCAGGGAGCGAAGGTAAGAGAATCGGGACCGTCTCCGTTTTTGGTGTCTGCGCCAAGTGTGGATTGAGGAGGTTCACCATGGGAAAGGTCTCTTGTGCAGGAAGACCATACAGGCGTACGAGAATTTGGTTGAGCTCGGCAGGTGTGGCAAGGACACCACCAAGAAGCATTGGGACCGAATTGGATCCTGTTGCATCTTGGGGCATAATCATTCCGTCGGAACGTGACGTGTCTCCAGAAGAGGGCTTGTGACCAAAGAGACCGAGAACGTCAGTACCAAGAGTCTTCGTTGTCATGCGTACTTTGGTAATGAACGAGTCTTCTGGTGTATTCGACCAGAAGCTCGGCGTAAGGAGAAGCGCGACACAGATGATTCCTGCAATACCAAGGAGTGCAACGGCCGACAGTGCTCGTTGTGTTCGTGATGCTGGTTGAGCGACGTCCGGATCTTTGGCCAGACAGGCTGCAATCATGGCTTTATCCGGTCGGGAAACATGCTCATCGGCCATGGCCATGAAGAGACATGCCGTAAGTCGAACGAGCATTTGCGGGTTGCCCTGGCTGGCGTGCAGTACATCTGCCAATGCGCGCCCCGTGAGCACGAAGCGTTTTGTCGTCCCTCCGTATGCTTCGCTTTTGGCATGAATCAGCCTCATAGCTTCGTCGCGTTCAAGAGGAAGGAGCGGGATACATTCATAACCGCATTGTGTCGCAGCTTTTTCCAATTCGGGATGGCCGAAAAGTATGCAATATACTGGAGGCTTTTCCTGCGTGAGAGCGCGTGCACCAAGGGCGCTTACGAGATAAACAACGTCTGTCGGATGAAGAAGCTGTGCTTCGTCGAGAAGAAGGATAACAGCTTGGCGACGGCGCAGGGCCAATTCGGAAAGACTCTCAATGAGACTGTCGAAGAGTCCTTGTGACGTCACATCATGGGGAGCATCGTCAGGCGGTGTTTTGGAGTGCGGAGCCAGGCCCAGACGGAACACGATATCTTCAACAAGTCCGATTGCGTCGGGCGATGCATTGACCAGACAAACAGGATGGTGTTTGGCTGAAAGATCGCGTTCAAGAATTCTGGCAAGGAGCGTTTTGCCCATGCCCGGGGCGCCGGAAACAAACTGGACGGCTTTGCCCGACTCAATACGTTTACTTAAGGTGATCAGGAGAGATTCACGCGAAGGCAGGCCAACGTACCCGTCGGCGTCAGGAGTTGTACTCCATTCGGTTTTGTCGGCAAAATCGATCGACAAGTGCTGTTCTTTCATAGTGGCCAATGGCGATTGCAGAGCTTATCAGAAAATGAGAACGTCGACGAACTAGGGGATATAATCAAAAAAGATATGGGAAGCATTGTTTTTCTCGTCCTGGGTGGATACGTTCACCATGTTGGTTTTTACGTGTTTCAAGTCCATGACAATAGGTTTGCACTAACAATTTGAAAGCGAGCCAAGAGGTTCGTTTTAGGTTGAAACTGCATAAATGTTCCTCCCTGCTCGATGGATGTTACGGTCTGTCGTTTTCGGCATTTTTGAAGCGATCGGCAATATTGTCGTTATCGAGTGGAAGAGAAAGAGGTGCTTCGGATGCCTATGTTGAAAACAACGGTGCAACGTCTGGATGAATATTTGAAACACGAGATTTTTTTGTAAACTCACGTGTTCATCCTTTCGCTACGAAACGTGGAGTATGGTATAAACACCTCAAGACAAGGGCGCAAGCGCCTGCGTGGGAAAAAGGAATTTAACTGACGTGTCGGAAAAACGGACTCTATATCTTGCAGCAAAAGACCATGTATTGGATGTGACTCGACAACTTGGGGCAGTCGTTCTTGACGTACGCGATCGGCTCGTTCTGACACGAGGTTCACAGCAGCCCGCCTATTTTGCACAAAATATTTGGAGAAATGTTGTTACCGTTGAAGCGCCGTCCATCGGACAGGCCGCGGCCAATCTGCGTGCTTTGCAGCGTAATTGGGTATTGTATTCAGCGGGACATCATCGTCGGGCTCAGTTGGTGCAATCCAAATTACCGGCGATTCGATTTCGTCCACATGTCTTTGGCGATCCTTTACCAACAGCTCCTTTGGGATCGTGGACGTTATGGGAGCCAGAGTTAATTCTGGCTTCAACCGATTGTACGAGCCCGTTCCCTCATGGAGACGTTCTCTTTGTTGAAGATAAAACTGGACCGCCAAGTCGAGCGTATTTGAAAGTGTGGGAAGCCTTGACTCTAGCCGGTGTCATGCCGCAGCCTGGAGAACTCTGTCTTGATATGGGAGGCAGTCCAGGCGGGTGGGCGTATGCTTTGGCAAAGCTTGGCGCCGATGTGCTGAGTGTCGACAAAGCGCCGCTTGATCCCAAAGTTGAAGCGTTACCCAACGTACGATGTTTGCGAGAAAGTGCCTTTGGGGTTGATCCGCGAACCATCCCCGGGGTGGATTGGTTCTTTAGCGATGTCATTTGCTATCCCAGACGACTTTATGCCATGGTTCAACGGTGGCGTGAGGCAAATGCGGCAACGAACTTCGTCGTAACGATCAAATTTCAGGGCGAAACCGATCTGGAAACAGCCAATGCATTCGCGGCTATTCCCGGATCCCGGCTTGTCCATTTGAGCTGCAATAAACATGAGCTGACATGGATCAAGCTGGGATCGAAAACAGGAAATTGAAATGGCGTACTATTCACCCAATGGACAGAAAATAAGATCGATATCACGCGGCGAGAGGCCGTAACGCCCCATGAGTGCGTGAACTTGCCCTCGGTGGTGGGTTTGGTGGTTGAAAAAATGGCTCAGACAGAGGGCCAGAGGCCGAACAAAAGGAATATTTTTAGTGTTCGTATAGCGTAATTCCTGTCGCAGTCCTGCCGGTGTGAGTGTGGCGACAAAGTCGAGGATGCGTTGGTCCTCTTGGGCTCTGGCTTGTGCAAATGCATCGAGCTTTGGAAAGGGGATGTCGGACAGGGACGGTATGGCCGATCCTTGTCCGGTAAAACGGGCAAGCCAGAGTTGATCACCGAGGAGAAGGTGATTGAGAATGCCCATAATCGAGCCGAAATTCACCGTTTCCGTGGCAAGAAGCGCTTCATCGTCCGCGGCGATGAGATCTTCCAAAAGACGAGTGTTGGCCCAACGATTGTACGTGGCCAGCGTAATGAAACATTCTGTCATCATTGCTCCGTTGTACAGGCGTGCAGTTTCTCGGGGAAACTGGATAAGCAATCATTCGTCTTCGAATTCATCGTCCGGAGTGGATTCGGATTTTGGCGTAAAGCTCAGGAGCTTTCCTTTCTTTTTGCTCTCGTGATCGTCTGATTCGAGTGATCCCACTGAAGAAAAGGGATTTCCATGCCCCCCCGCGGCTGATCGTGGCGGTGTCGGATGGGGGACAGCGTCGGCATTTGTTTGGCTCCAATGGTAATTGAAAAGTTGGTTTTTAAATCGGACAGCCTGGATGAGGTTGAGGACGATGACAGCCTCTTCCCATCGCTTTGTCGGTTCGAATTGACGCACCAGCTCGGCATACTTTTCCCAAAGCGCCATAAGTGATGCTTCATCGTAGGCGCCGAGTTGTCTGGCGAGTTTGAGAAGGGCTCGTTCCACCCTGCATTATCTCCTTGTTCTTCTGCGCAAAAAAGAAGGGCCGCTGTTGCAGTGTCGTGCTGTCTGTGGTCTCACAAACGGTCTTCACGCTAGCACAAAGTCTCAGCAAGGGCCAATTGCAAATTGCCGGGGGAATGGGATTTTGCTAGCATCCTTCCTCTTTCATCTTCCGTACCAGTCAGGAGAGACGATCATGAGTGATTTGAAAAAAATGTACCGCACCCTTCAGGACGATCCTTTTCCGAAGACGTTGCGGTTGACCGTAGGTGATGCCGAGTTGTCCTTCACCAAACGGACCTGGACAATTGATGGCCAGGAAAAAGGATTGCGTTATGGTGAGAATCCAGATCAACCAGCGGCGCTGTATGAACTCTCTGCCGGCGAACTCACCCTCGGCGGCGTTGAATTGCGTGGACCGGGAAAAGGTTTGGTTAGCGCAATCAGCGAAGAGAATATGGTTCAGGCCGGAAAGCATCCTGGAAAGATTAACTTGACCGATGTCGATAACGGCATAAATATTCTGCAGTATCTCACCGCAAAGCCGGCTGCTGTTATTCTTAAACACAATAACCCGTGTGGCGCAGCGTGGTCGAATGACGGCTTGGCAACGGCTTTTGAAAAAGCGCTTATGGCTGACCGTATCGCTGCGTTTGGCGGAACCATTGTGGTGAACCGCAAGATGGATGCGGACACAGCACAACGCATTAATCAATCGTACTTTGAGGTGGTGGCTGCGCCGGCATTTGATAAGGCTGCTCTGACGATTTTGACCTCAAAAAAGAATTTGCGCATTCTTGAAATGCCCGGTTTAGCCAACCTTGAGGTCTTAGCAGGAGAACCGTTTCTCGACATCAAATCGCTCACTGACGGTGGGCTCGTTCTGCAGTTCTCTTTCCGTAACCGGATTCTCAGTCAAGACGACTTCTTGCCTGCACAGGTTGAACATGATGGTAAGGTGGTTGCCTCTCGTGCTCCGAGCCCGTCTGAAGCTGAAGATTTGCTGTTTGCTTGGGCTGTTGAAGCCGGTGTCACATCCAACTCGGTTATTTTCGCCAAAGATGGCGCCACATTGGCCATCGGTACGGGGGAACAGGATCGAGTTGGCGTCGTTGAACTGACAATTCACAAAGCCCGCACTAAATACGCCGATCGCCTCGCTTTTACCGAGCAGGGCATGTCGTTGTACGAACTGGAGCTTGCGGCCAAAACCGATGAGGCCAAAGCTCAGGCGCTGGCCGATATTCGTCGGCGGACGGATGAAGCCAAAGGTGGTTTGGGGGGCTCGGTTCTTGTTTCCGATGGCTTTTTCCCCTTCCGCGACGGGGTGGACCTTGTGCTGTCACAGGGCGTCGAAGCCATTGCGCAACCTGGTGGCTCCATTCGTGACTATGAAGTGATTACAGCTGTCAATGAAGCGACCCCGCAGGCAGCTATGGTCTTCACCGGACAGCGATCATTCAAGCATTAATCGTCTCGACGTTTTGAAAAGTCTCGGAATGCTATTGCCGGGACAGACGGGAGGAAGAGGGAAGAGCCGCGTGCAGGCGCGGTTGCTTCCCTTTTCCCGGTACCGGCCGGAGGCCGGACAATGGAGGTCATCTGCACGAGACGGCATTTGACGGGGGAATGTTTGATATCGGATGAATAGCCAAAGCATGTCCGATATTTCCTTTTTGTGCTGGCTTCGCTGGCATCGTGGCGCGTCGGAGGCGCATTTCATGTCGAAACTGTTGACCCATGTCCCGGGGCCGGGAACCATTGTGGAATTCATGCAAGGGAACCAGCCCCTTCTGGCTATTGTCGTCGAGGAATCGGGCGGCAAACTCAAGTTGTTTACACATACCAGGCGCGATGCGAAGCTGGCTGCAGCCAGGCTCTTGCCCTGGGCTGGGCCGAGTTATGGACCGGGACTGAGTCGTGAAGACATGTTTGAAAAACTTGTTCAACACTTTGATTTACGCAATACGATTGCTGAAACGATTGATCCCATGGAGATATGGGAACTTGCTCAGGGAGAGGTTGAAAAAGCGTCCGCCACTTGGTTTGCGCAACTTATTTTTGACAAGCCTGGTACGGATGAACTTGCCGGTTGTGGGCGTGCGTTGCTTGGATGCAAAACCCATTTTAAATTTCATCCTCCTGAATTCGAAGTCTATCCGGCTGAAGTTGTCGAGAGACGTCTGTCTGAACTTGAAGCCGCACAGGAACGGGAGCGTGTGGTTGGTGCGGGAAGTGACTTTTTTCAGGCTCTGTGGTCGGGATGGGCATCGGGAAAGCGTACCGATGTTGAACGCCTGGTTGCCGGACTTGCCCCGGAAGCCGTGAGCAAATTGGCCGCAACGCTGAGAACACTCATTGCCACTCCAGATGATGAAGATGCGTTGACCCTCTTCAAGCTTCTGAAAAGAGGACTGCCCGATCATCCTATGCAGCCATATATTTTGGCAACAGAATGGGGAATTATAAAACCTCATCATAATTATCTGGCGGATCAAGCTGGATTTGTGCTGGATGAGTCATGGGTTGCATCATATACCGATGAAATAGCTGACATCGTTGCCTGTTTCGAGCGCAAACAGTGTGACCCTGAAGATACTCCTTTTGTCAGCATTGATTCGGCATCGACTCGTGATATTGATGATGCGTTTTATATTGAACAAAATGGTTCTGGTGGCTTTCACGTACATCTTGCACTGGCTTGTCCTGCGTTGTGTATTGACCTTACCTCTCCATTCGGCAAGGCCGTATTGGAACGTGCAACGAGCATATATTTGCCGGAAGGCATTAGTCATATGTTACCCGAAGTATTGGGCACGGATCAATTTAGTCTTGTGGAGCAGCAGTCCCGGCCGGCACTTGTCCTCGATATTGAGCTGAGCGAATTGGGAGAGATGCTTGCGTTTACCCCGCGCTTCAGTTGGGTACGTATTCAGGCAAACCTGACATATAGTGACGTTCAGACTGCTTTAGAAGAGCACACAGCGGAACAACATCTTGTCGATGCTTTTGATGCAGCCCAAATTCTTCGCCGCCGTCGTCTTGCGTCGGGGGCGGTTTGTATTGAGCGTCATGATCCCAAAACCACTGTCGAAGGCTACCCCGAGAATGTTAAAGTTCATATTGAACCGCCAGTTGTCACACCAATGTCACAACTTGTTGTCAGTGAATTTATGATCTTGGCAAACGAAGCGACTGCTTTGTTTGCGAAAGAGCATGGCTTCCCTCTTCTGTTTCGGGCACAAGATGTCGTTTTGCCTGATGAAGCCCGCGGAGTAAAAATTCGGCCAGAAGAAATTCATGCTGCGGTCAAGCACATGACCTCGGCGGTGCTTGATACAGAACCGGGAGCCCATGCCAGTCTGGCGGTCAAAGCGTATTGTTCCATTACGTCTCCGTTGCGCCGATGCATTGATTTTATCAATTTGGCTCAGATGTTGTCTTGGCTTGAAAACAACGCGCCTCGCTGGAACAAGGAAGAACTCAGTTCACTCATGCTGATGCTCAATGCTCGACTTGAAGCAGTCAGTCCTATTCAGCGTTTTCGACCGCGGTACTGGAAACTTGTTCACATGCAGGCCAATGCCAAGCAGGCAACCTGGCTGGCTGTCGTTGTGGAAGAAGCTCCCAACTTCATCACGTTGTCTTTGCCGGATTTTCAGATTTACGTTCGCGCCGGGCGCGAAATGCTGGGTGAAAAGATTTACATCGGTCAACGCTTTCGGCTACGAATGGGTAAAATAGATCCACTTGCTAATGAATTTCGTGTTCTTGAGGCATCGGAAGAACCGGATATGGACGATTTTCCTGAATTCGACGACCAGGCCACGGTGTAAGAACTGACGAGAAGTGCATTCAGAGCAACAAAGGCCCGATAATACCGATCCCCACTCGGTATTGTATGTGACGGCATCGATTGAGCGTGGAGGATATCATGTCTTATTTTCTGTGGTGGGTACTGACGTTTTTGGCCGGTTCAGTCCCGTTTGGGTTGTTTATCGCCCGCATTTATTACAACGTGGATCCCCGAGGTTCCGGTAGCGGCAATGTCGGTGCTACGAATGTGGCACGGTTATGTGGCTTCAAGGCCGGAGTGGCAACACTGGTCTTCGATTTTGCCAAAGGGTTTATGCCTATTTGGGTGGGCATGGCCATTTCTGACAATACTTTCTTTTTGAGCATGACAGCTCTTGCTGCCATTTTGGGGCATATGTACTCGCCTTTTCTGTACGGCAAAGGCGGGAAAGGAGTTGCCACAACCTTAGGTGTTTTCGCAGCTTTGGCATTTACGGCGACTTTTTTGTCGAGCCTTGTTTGTATTTTGGCAATTGTTTTGTCAGGATATGTCTCCATGGGCTCACTTTTGCTTGTGACTGTATTACCGATTTTTCTCCTTTTCACCGGAAAATATGCTCTTATTCCTGTTTCGTTAGCGGTTCTCGTTCTTGTTTTTTGGAAACACCGAGAAAACATTGATCGATTGGCCATGGGGCATGAAAAACCGTGGAGAAAGAAAAAATCCTAACGCCTTAAACAGCTTGGATTCAAGAGGTTCGTATTCCGTCTATTGCATTATGAATGTCCAGGGGGGGAGGGAAGCATCCTCCCCAGGCTTGTGAATACATACGAGACTGTCTCGTTACATCACGAGTCGTCCAGTTTATTGTATTATAATCTCGTTTTTATCTCTTCTTTCTCCATTATTGTTTATTTTTGCGATTCTTCACCGAAGAGACACCGAATTCCAATGAAAAAAGCGTTGCAGGACATGCCGCAGGTTCGTATGGTGGGTAATGGTTTGGTTTCGCTTGGCAAAGCGGAACCAGTGGTACAAACGTGCGAAACCAGAACCGAAGGCCGCGCACTGTATGCGTTTGCCGGAGATGATAATGAAAAAGCCTGTCTATTATGACGTCAGCCTGCTCACGGAGCACGACATCTATTTGTTTAAAGAAGGCAATCATTTTGAATTGTACAACAAACTCGGCTGCCACAGAATGACCGTGGCCGGCAAAGAGGGCGCTTTGTTTGCGGTGTGGGCGCCGAATGCCGAATATGTCAGTGTGGTCGGTGATTTCAATAACTGGGACCAGGGGGCACACCCCTTACAACAACGTGATGATTTTTCCGGAATTTGGGAAGGGTTTATCCCGGGAGCACAGAAGGGATTTACCTATAAATATCACATAGGAGGTCCGAACGGATTTCAAGCCGATAAAGGTGACCCATTCGCCTTTCTCTGGGAAGTATCGCCCAAATCAGCGTCGGTCGTGTGGGATCTTGAATATACCTGGGGAGACCAGGAATGGATGACCCATCGCAACGAGAAGAATGCGCTGGATGCTCCCATGTCCATCTATGAAGTGCATCTTGGTTCATGGAAGCGAGTTCCGGAAGAAGGGTGGCGTTCTCTTTCGTATCTGGAAATGGCCGAAACACTGCCTGCCTATGTCAAGGAAATGGGCTTTACCCACGTGGAATTCATGCCGGTCATGGAGCATCCGTTCTTCGGATCGTGGGGATACCAAGTTTTAGGGTATTTTGCCCCGTCAAGCCGATACGGCACTCCTGGCGATTTTATGTATCTTGTCGATCGCTTGCACCAAGCCGGTGTCGGGGTCATCCTCGACTGGGTGCCCTCGCATTTTCCGACGGATGGGCATGGGCTGTCTCTATTCGACGGCACGAATTTGTATGAGCATTCCGACGCTCGTGAAGGATTTCATCCCGATTGGAATTGTTATATTTTCAATTTGGGACGCTATGAAGTACGCGCGTTTCTTATCTCCAGCGCACATTACTGGCTTGATAAATACCATATTGACGGATTGCGGGTCGATGCTGTGGCGAGTATGCTGTATCGGAATTACTCCAGAGAAGATGGTGACTGGATTCCCAATAAGTACGGCGGGAAAGAGAATCTGGAAGCTATCGACTTCTTGCGGAAACTCAATGAGTCCGTTTACGAGGCATTTCCGGACACGCAGACCATGGCCGAAGAATCAACGGACTGGCCTATGGTCTCTCGCCCGGCCTATCTCGGTGGCTTGGGATTCGGTCTGAAATGGAACATGGGCTGGATGCATGACACGTTGGATTATATTGCTCATGATCCTGTTTATCGAAAATATCATCACAATGCGCTGACGTTTTCTATTTGGTACGCTTTCTTTGAGAACTTTGTTTTACCATTGTCCCATGATGAGGTGGTGTACGGGAAAGGGTCTCTCATTGGAAAAATGCCTGGCGATATGTGGCAACAATTTGCTGGGTTGCGTCTATTGTATGCCTATATGTATGCTCATCCCGGCAAGAAATTGCTCTTTATGGGGGCCGAGATTGGGCAACGGAGCGAGTGGGCGCATGACGGACAACTTGAGTGGAATTTACTTAAACATCCCTTACATAATGGGGTGAATCAATTCTTGAAAGACCTGAACAGATTGCTGATTGCTGAAAAATCTCTGCACGAATGTGATTTCAGTAATACGGGTTTCGAGTGGATTGATTTTCATGACGCGGAATCAAGTGTGATTGTCTTCATGCGTCGTGGTGAAGATGAAAATGATGTGGTTGTGGCCGCAATGAATTTCACCCCGATTGTGCGCTACAATTATTGTATCGGTGTGCCATTTGGGGGCGACTGGATGGAGATTCTCAACAGTGATGCCGCTGAATATGGTGGATCTGGAGTCGGTAATGCCGGCCAGGTCCGAGCTCTTGATCCCGAAGGCACGAAGGAGTCGTATACGCTCAATTTGACGTTGCCGCCGCTTGGGGCTGTGTATTTTAAACCCCTGCATAATAAGAAATAGGCGCATCGTTTGTATGCGGAACGATTGTTTTGCTTTTGTGGGATGGCACGTAATTTAGACGCTACGTCTCATGATTGATGTCTGATTGTGATCAGCTTGTGTTCAGCCCAAGTGCCTCTATTGTCTGGCTCTTGGGCTGTCACAATGTGACTCTTCCATTTTGAGTAGTACGTTTTTACCATGGAGTCCTTATGCACAGACGAGGTAGCGGAATTCTCCTTCATATTTCATCTCTGCCGTCCCGCTATGGTATAGGAGACTTGGGACCAGAAGCCTATCGGTTTGCGGATTTTTTGGCAGATGCCGGGCAATCCTATTGGCAGATTTTACCGCTTAATCCTACATCTTCATATATCGGCAACTCCCCGTATAGTAGTGATTCTGCTTTTGCCGGCAATCCTCTTTTTATCAGCCCGGAACTGATGGTGGAGAATGGAGATGTTGATCCACTCGATGTTCCCGAACTTGCATCAACACGCCCTGATCGTGTTGATTATCAGGCTGTTGAAGGGCACAGAACGCATCTTCTGAAAACAGCGTATGCCAAGGTTGAAACATCGTTGGAGAACGATTGCTGTTACGGACAATTTCAAAAGCTTAATGCGTACTGGCTTGATGACCATGCCTTATTCCGAGCGTTGAAGGCAGAGCATGGTGGTGTACAATGGACCAAATGGCCGGAGCCATTGCGATATCGTGATCCAAGTGCTCTGGCAGAAGCGACAGACCGTCTTGCCTCGATTATTCGCTACGAGAAGTACGTTCAATACCTTTTTCACAGACAGTGGTTTGCCCTCAAGTTGTATCTTCAGGATAAAAATATTCTGACGATGGGGGACATTCCGATTTATGTAACCCACGATAGCGCTGATGTTTGGGCTCATCAGGAGTTATTTCAACTTGATAGTGAAGGAGAACCCACCGTTGTTGCCGGTGTTCCTCCCGATTATTTCAGTAAAACCGGGCAACGTTGGGGGAACCCTGTATATGCCTGGGATGTGCACCGCCTGTCTCATTTTCATTGGTGGATTAAGCGGATTGAGCATAATCTTGATTTGACCGATTTTATCCGTCTTGACCATTTTCGCGGTTTTGCCGCGTACTGGGAAGTTCCGGTCGAAGAAGAAACTGCGATTAATGGTGAGTGGGTGGATGGCCCAGGACATGATTTTTTCAATGCACTCCTCAAACACTTTGCCAGATTACCCATTATTGCCGAAGATCTTGGCATCATTACAGCGGATGTTGAAGAACTCAAAAGTGCGTTTGACTTGCCGGGGATGCGTATTTTGCAGTTTGCCTTTGGTGATAATCTCGCAGATAGTCGTGATATCCCGCACAATTACGATGTGGGAAGTGTTGCATATAGCGGCACACACGACAATAATACAACGAAAGGGTGGTTTTCATCAGAAGCGTCCGAAGAGGTTAAAGAAAGCCTGTTTGCCTACATTGGGCATGAAGTTTCGGAAGACGAGGTGTCCACTGCACTTATTCGTCTTGCGATGGCCAGTGTGGCCGAGATGGCGATATTTCCTCTTCAAGACGTTCTTGGTTTGGGGGCTGGAGCGCGTATGAACACGCCATCTTTACCTGCGGGCAACTGGACGTGGAGATTGAAGCCCGGTTTGCTGTCCGACGAAATTGCACGTCGAATGCAGCGTTGGACAACGATGTATGGGCGATAACACGCCGAAAATTACTTGTTGTTTTTCTGAATACCATTTTTCAAACACGGCGGCTTTTTTTCGGACGGCCGCCGTGTTGTGATTTTAGCAGGGCAGGATAGAAGAGTAATATCGATGTATATGCGTGGTTTTTTGCTGCATAACCAGACCATCTCGATCTGCGTGGTCGGAAAACGGCATACGTTTAATCAATCATAGATGAGTATACGTTACCGACGAGTTTTTCCGAAGGGGTGAGCGTTTTGGAGCCGGGTTTCCACTTTGCAGGGCAGGCTTCTGCCGGGTGGTCTTTCAGGTAGACATTGGCTTCCATTTTGCGTTGCAGCTCATCAGCATTACGGCCCACATTATAGAAGTTGATTTCCGATGAAACAAGCAGACCTTCGGGGTTGATGATGAACGTACCCCGCAGCGCCAACCCGGTTTCGCAATCATAGACACCAAAATAGCGAGCAACTTTGCCGGTGGGGTCTGCTGCCATTTTGTATTTTACGTTTTCCAGCAGCCTTTCACTCGTTTTCCAGGCCATGTGCGAGAATTTGGTATCAGTGGACACGGAGATAACTTCGCAATCCATTTTTTTTAGCTCAGCATGCTTGTCCGCCAAGTCGGCCAGTTCTGTCGGGCAAACAAATGTGAAATCGGCGGGATAGAAAACAAGCACGACCCACTTTTTTTCGTCCAGGCATTTTTCAAGTGAGATTTCTCCAAAGAAACCTTCTTCGGGATCAAATGTTTCCATCGTGAACGGTGTCACCGGTTTTCCAACTTTCGCGTGGTCGAGCATATGATGGTGGTCATCGTGATGGTGATGTTCGTCACAACTCATGTGATATCCTCCAGAGAGTGCATATGAGCACCGTTTCAAAGGGTTTTTAATCTTAGTTTGGATTTATACTGAAAAAAAAGTCCATCGCAAGAGGCGATGGACTTTTTTCGATTCGTGAACGTAAAAAGGAGTGTGGACTTAACGCCAAGCCTTCTTCTTGCCGTCGTATCCGAAAATTTCGCGCATGGAGTGCTCTTGAGCGACGAAGGGGCCATTGAGAGCGGCTTGCTTGGTATCGGCAATGGATTTGTGGGTGAGCACCTTATAGCACATGTGGCCTACGTAAGGAGTATGGTCATAGTTTTTCTTTTTGACCTCGGTGCGCAGTGAGTTGAATTCGATTTCTTGATAGGACGCCACAAATTTATCTCCGATCTTCGTAACTTGCATGTCGGATTTTTTGGTGCCAACGCCAAGTTGAGCGGATTTTTGGAGCCAGTTTTGCGCGTATGCGTAAAATTCTTTTTCGATAGCGCTGAGCTTTGCATCGCCTTTGGAAGAGGAAGAGGTGTAAGCAGATTTGGGAGGCGTGATGGCGGCAACGAGCTTAGGTTTATCCTGGGTTTTTGCAGCTTTAGGGACTGTCTTGGTGACAGCGGCAACTGCGGCTGCATCTGGTGACTTCGGCGCGGTGGTTTGAATTGCTGCGACCGTCGTGGCCTTCGTCGGCGTGATGCTCATACTTCCGTTCATGGGGGTCAATTGGGAACCGGCGTGAACAGGGAGGGCAAGCAGACCGAGAAGACCGGTGATGACCAGGATACGTGCCTTTTTCATACAGATAGTACCTCGCTAAAAGACAAGATCGGGCCAGTCGGCATTGCCGACTGGCCCGAGGTTAAAAGGTGTATCGCCTACTTGAAGTTGATGTCGACGCGGCGGTTCATGCGGCGACCTTCAGCAGTGGCGTTGCTGTACTTGGGATTGAGTTCGCCGTAACCGACGGCTTCGATGCGCATGGGATCAACACCACGCTTGACGAAGAAAGCCTTGACGGAGTTGGCGCGGCGTTCGGACAGACCCTGGTTGTAGGGAACCGTACCAACGCTGTCGGTGTGGCCGCCGAGGACAACAGTGGCTTCGGGCTTGGCGTTGATGATTTCAAGACCTTCTTCGAGCACGGGCACGAATTCGGGCTTGATGTTGGACTTATCGAAGTCAAAGTAAATGCTGCGGAAGATGACGGTTTCGTCTTCTTCGATGTCTTCGTAGAGCGAGCACATCAGGAATTGGACCAGGTTTTCTTTGGCAACGAGGTCTTCGCCGATGGCCATGCAGGAGCATTCGCTCATGGCAGCGATTTCTTTCAGGACTTCTTCACCGTACTTGGTGTCGGCATAGCTGACAATGTGGAAGCAGATCTTGTCGCCGTACTTGTCAACCATCTGGCGGGCAACAACACGGGGATCGACACCACGGTTGGAGGCACCGTCAGAGAAGATGATGACAGCGGTCTTGCCGGACAGGCCACCGATGACCTTATCGACGTCTTCCAGACCCCAACCCATGGGGGTGCGGCGCATCAGGTTGTATTCGGTTGTAATAGCGTTGATGGCGGGTTCCATGTCAGCGCGGTTGTAGGTAGCCATCGCAGCGTACTCTTTGTACGGAGCAAAGGTGTACAGGCCGCCCTGGTAACCCAGTTCAGGAATTTCCTGATTCATGGACAGGAGCAGATTCTTGGCCAGGGCGATCTTGGAGATACCACCCATCTGGACATAACGGGAACCTTTGTACGCGGTGCCCATGGAACCGGAATGGTCAACGAAGAGGATGAAGTTGTCGACTTTGGGAACGAGCTTGGCGGCAGACGGGCCAGCGAAGCCGAGCAGCATCACAGCCATAGCGGTCAAAGCGACGAGTTTCATGGAAATCCTTCTCATAATTCCTCCTTACCAACATAACAGTGTGAAGTTTCAACACAATTGCCAAAAACACCCTCATGCTCACGGTGAAAAGCCCACCCTTCAGGCGACGCACCATGAACGTGCAAGATCGAGATCGATCTTGACAAAATCCGACTTCGTGCAGAAACCGGTATTTTGATTTAAAGAGTAAAACAAGATCGGACGGCTTATGTCAATAGAATTTGTTAAAAAAATGTGTTTTTTTTTGCATTCAGCACCTGTTCAGTGCAATTCTATTTTCATGGAGCCGAACGAGTTTACAGCTAGTAGTATTAGTCACTATCACCAGTATTTGTAAAGCCCGAGAGTGCGATTGCCATCAAAAAAACGCAAAAGGTTTGTTTTCTTTGTGGCCAGCAATGATTTGAACGCGACTTTAAAGAGTGACTTCTTTAGGATACCGTGTCCGGAGCGGGCGTGTTTTCTTGATGAGGACCCGTTCCGTAGCATGTGAAAACGTCGAACCGCGGCGCAGCAAAACGATTGATGTGCCGAATTCTAAGGAGAATGCATGTTCAAAGTGGAAGGATACGAAGTGATCCGGCAGGAGCACATCGCAGAATATGCCGCTGATGCCCTGTATTGCAGACATATTGTGACTGGTGCCGAGATATTGTCGATTCAGTGCGCCGACGAAAATAAGGTGTTTGGCGTTTCATTCAAAACACCCCCTTCCGATTCTACGGGGGTGGCGCATATCTTGGAACATTCTGTTTTGTGCGGATCACGAAAATATCCTGTCAAAGAGCCGTTTGTTGAATTGTTGAAAGGGTCACTCAATACCTTTCTCAATGCGTTCACCTATCCTGATAAAACCTGCTATCCCGTGGCCAGTGCGAACGAAGAAGATTTCTATAACCTGATTGATGTCTATCTCGATGCCGTCTTTTTCCCACGCATCAACAAAGAGATCTTCCATCAGGAAGGATGGCATCTTGATCCAACTGGCGATGACAACGGATTGTCTATTCGTGGCGTGGTCTATAATGAAATGAAAGGGGCATATTCTGCCGCTGATGGTGTTTTGTCCGAATTTTCTCAGCGTCTTTTGTTTCCGAATACGACATATGGAGTCGATTCCGGCGGCGAGCCGGCTGTAATTCCTGATTTGACATATGAGGCGTTTATCGATTTCCATAAAACCTATTATCACCCGGGGAATGCTCGTATCTTTTTCTATGGAGATGGAGATATTGAGCGGCGGTTCGCCAAGCTTGATGAATACTTGCGTGAATTCGGCCCAAGGGAGAAAAAAGCGGCTGTCGATTTGCAACCTTTGGCGACGTCACCGAAAACGCATCGCATGCCGGTGGAGCCTTCCAGCCCGGATATGGGGCTCATGATGACTGTGAGCTGGTTGTTCCCTGAAATTACGGATTTGAAAACCCGGCTCGGTCTTCACATTCTTGAACATGCGCTGATCGGATTGTCTTCATCGCCGTTACGTAAAGCGTTGATAGATTCCAATTATGGAGATGATCTTGCGGGTGTCGGACTCGAAGAAGAGTTACGGCAATTCTATTTTTCCACAGGACTCAAGGGCGTTGCTCCAGGGTATGAAGGGAAAGTGGAAAAACTTATCATCTCCACTTTGCAAGGACTGGCTGAAAATGGAATCGAGTCTGAAGCGATTGAAGCGGCAGTCAACACCATTGAGTTTTCTTTGCGCGAACAGAACACAGGGGCATTTCCCCGCGGGCTGTCGATGATGCTCATGTCACTTGCTGATTGGCTTTATGAACGTGATCCTATCGCCGGTCTGCGTTTTGAAGCGCCGTTGGCTGAAATCAAGCATGATTTGGCCGCCGGTAAACGGGTATTGGAAGATTTGCTCAACCAGTTCATTTTACAAAATAATCATCGCGTTACGTTGATTCTTGAGCCCGATGCCGGTTTGGCGCAACGACGTAAAAATGAAGAGCAGAACCGCATCAAGGCACTATATGAAGGGCTTGGAGAGGATCGGGAACAGCGCGTTGCCGATGACGCTGGAGCACTGGCGACGTTTCAGCATACTCCGGATTCAGCCGAAGCATTGGCCAGTATTCCGCAATTGATTCCGGCTGATTTGCCTCCAAAGAACATGCCAACGTTGACTATGGAACGATCGGCAGACATGGAACAGCTCTATTTCAATGATCTTGAAACCAATGGCGTTGCCTATCTTGATCTCGGATTCGATCTGACGGTTTTGCCCGAGCATTTGTTCCCTTACATCAATCTGTTCGGCCGAGCCTTGCTCGAAATGGGGACGGCCAAACAGGATGCAGTCAGTTTGACTCGCCGTATCAGTGCGAAGACCGGTGGGATCGTTCGGAGCCCCTCAATTGCTACGACAAAATCCGGGGATGTGGCGGCACGCCTCTTCTTGCGTGGGAAGGCGACGGTCGACAAATTTTCCGAGTTATCCGATGTGTTGTTGGATATTTTGACGACGGCAAATCTGGGAAATCGAGATCGTTTTCTCCAAATCGTGACGGAATCACGAACACGCGCCGAAATGCGTCTTATCCCTGCAGGACATAGCGTAGCCAGACTTCGTCTCGGTGCGAGCTTTAGTCAGGCTGGAGCGATGAATGAACGCTTGAGCGGGGTGGAGCAGTTGTTCTTCTTACGCAGGCTGGAAAAGCGCGTACGCGAGGATTTTGACGGTGTCCGCGAAGACCTTGAGGAAATTCGTCGTCGGTTGCTCATCAAAAATGCCATGGTCGCCAACGTGACCGTGGCCGAGCATCAGGCAGCACGCGTTCTGGACAATCTTGCCGAGTTGAGTTCGGCTCTGGAAACCGGTGATATCGAACGCCATCCTCAAGCATCCGTAACGCGGGCGAGCGCAGAAGGGCTGACTATTGCGGCGCAGGTCAATTATGTCGGGAAAGCGGCCGATGTGAAAAAATTGGGATACCAGATCAATGGCGCCACGCACGTTATAAGCCGCTATCTGCGGACGGGCTACCTTTGGGAACGTATTCGTGTTCGTGGCGGAGCATATGGTGCGTTCAGCCTGGTTGACCGATTCAATGGTCTTGTTGCACTGCTTTCGTATCGCGATCCCAATACTGATAAGACGCTGGTCGCCTACGATGAGGCTGGTGCCTTTCTTGAAGAGCTGACGTTGTCCCAGGAAGAGCTGGATAAAAATATCGTCGGTGCAGTTGGAGATCTTGATGCCTACAAACTGCCGGATGCCAAAGGCTTTTCCGGTATGATCCGGTCTTTGGTCGGTGATACCGATGAGGATCGGCAACGCATGCGTGAAGAAATGTTTGCCGTAACGCAAGAGGATTTTCGCGCATTCGGGACGGTGTTGCGTCAAGCCATGGCCGA
This sequence comes from Desulfovibrio inopinatus DSM 10711, assembly GCF_000429305.1. Classification (NCBI taxonomy): domain Bacteria; kingdom Pseudomonadati; phylum Thermodesulfobacteriota; class Desulfovibrionia; order Desulfovibrionales; family Desulfovibrionaceae; genus Desulfovibrio; species Desulfovibrio inopinatus. Next base: position 3,242 of record NZ_AUBP01000037.1, on the reverse strand, counting down.
AGCCGATACTGTGATTGTTGGGGCGAAAGATGTGTTGGAAAACACGAAGCACGTTGCGCTGTCACTGACAGACGTGATGTAGTTGCAAAACGTTTTGTACTTCAGCGGCTGGAGGGGGTGACCTTTCCAGCCGTTTTTATATTTCCGCCTCAAATGCCCAGGCGACGCAGTGTTTCCTGCGTCGGTCTGCCGGTTTGGGGATCCCAACCGTGCAAGCTATAGTACTCGTCGAGCATGGCTTCGAATCGTTCCCGGTCGATATATGCCCCTTTGCGGGGACCGTCTTGAATTGGGGTGAAGACCCACGGGGGCAGGGTATCATCGCGGCGCGTGATACCTTCGCGGTTCAGAAATAGGCGTTCGGTCGTCAGAATGCGTTCAGCTGCGTTTTCGAGTTCTTCGGCCGTCAGATCAATACCGCATGCGAGATTGAGGAGTTGCCGTATTTCGTCCGGAGAGATGTGATCGGGGCTGTTGAAGCGTTGGACAAATCGACAAAGGCCGAGCGCATCGCCAAGGGCGTATTCAAGTTCGCTTCGCCAGACCATAAAGGCTTTGCCGTCGTAAGCGTCGGGATCGGTGGGGATGGAGCGGCCATAGAATTTTTCGAGCGTGGCGGCATCCAGGTTGATGGCTTCCATTGTTGGCCGACTTCGTAAATGATCGGCCCCTCGCGTTGATGTGGCAACACCAAGAGCGAATCCCTTAAAAGCGCGCACGTCAACGGAGTCGGTTTGTGTGGAGTTTTTAACCTGAACGAGACGGTCTGTAGCTTCTTTGGGAAAATGTTCCATGAGTTCTTTGGGACCATCTGCGAGTGTGGAGCCGAATCCACGTCGATATGCAATATCTTCCACAAGTCGCACAATGGTTGGACCGTCGCCAAAAGACAGTTCAAGACCATCGGTGTCGGTCGTCGTGAGGAGACCTTCTTGAAACAGATCAATGGCCCATCCGATGAGATTGCCGGTGGCACAGGAATCTAAGCCGAGGTCGTTGGTCAGGTCGTTGAGATGTAAAATCGTTTCAGGATCGGTAATTCCGCAAATGGGGCCGAAGGCGCCCAACGTGCCATATTCGACACCAACGCCGCGGGAATGACACGATGTATCGGGACGAAGATACGTGTGGCGGCAGCCGATTGCGCACCCGAAGCATGCACGGTGTCCGTCATAGCGCTTGGCCAGTGATCGGGATCGCAACCCCTTGCCTTGGGGAAATTTGGAAAACCGGGCGTTGTGCGTACGAACCACGCCGCTGAAGTTGTGCAGGTCAAAGAGGTAGGCGGTTCCCAGCGTATGCAGTATCTCACGCGTTCGTGATGCTTTGATGCGGTCCGTGAGCTTTTTATTGAGGGCACGCAAGCCTTCAGGATTATGGATGGGGAGCGGGGTGTGACCTAAGGCCACAATCGCCTTGATACGTTTTGACCCCATGAGGCATCCGAGACCGCCTTTTCCCGCCGCACTTTTATATCCATGTCGTATGCAGGCAAATCGAACAAGGTTTTCTCCTGCTGGTCCAATACAGGCGATTTGAGCTCGCTTACCGTATCGTTCTTTGAGAAGTTCCATGGTCGCAATGGAGTCCTTACCCCAGAGCCCGCTGGCATCCTGAATGGATGCGGTGTTGTTTTCGAGAAGAATCAGGCAGGGTTCATCACTTTTTCCTGTCAGCACAAGATGATCAAAACCCGCTTTACGCATGGCTGGGGCGAAGTGGCCGCCAAAATTCGAATCAGCAAGAAACCACGATTCCGGGGATTTTCCGGTCACATTGGTTCGGGCTGCCGAGGGACACGGGAGGCCGGCTAATGGTCCGGCGCCGACAAGAAGTGGAGCTTCGGGGGCCAGTGGGTCCATCCCTGGAGATACGAGGTCATAGAGGAGGCGAATATGAATGCCTCGTCCCCCAAGATAACGCCGGCTCAAGTCGGCGTCGACGGGAGTCGATTCAATCATTCGCGTCGAGAGGTCGATGGAGCAGATAACATTGGACATAATGAACTCGTCGAATTCAATGATGAAACGACATGGTTACATATAGCCTAAACTGCGCAATTGTTCCATTATATCCTCTTTGTTCTGACCGCGTCCCATGCGCTCCGATGTATTTTCAAGATCCTGTTCCCAAGCTGGTATACCGGCAAATACAGGATTGGTGTTGTATCGGGCACCGATGGATCGATATCCTTGCGTGTAGAGTTCGCAGAACGGAATGCTCTTGTCGTGGGTCAGTGTCCAAATTTCGCGTTCGGTGATGGGCAAAAGAGGATGGATGCGGAGGTGATCTGGATTTTCACGCGGGCTTTCAAAGGTTTCTTCGCCTCGGGCCTCGTGTTCATCCCACCGTAAAGCAACGAATACTGCTTTGATACCGTTTGCTTCTATATAGTCGCGAAGTGGTACGATTTTGATAAGGTGGCTTCCTTCAAACGATTCAGGTTCGAAGCGAAAATAGTCTTCGTCAAATTCAATTGCTGCCAGTTCAGCTTGATTTTCCGGAGACAGGTCAGCCACGGGAATCGGCTCGCCAACTTCGGGATCTCGATCAAGAATATCTGTATTGCCAAGGCGGACCAACGGGAGGTTCCATTGGGTGGTGAGTCGGTCTACCGCTTCTTCAATTTCATCGAAAACGTCGCCTTCATCAATATAAACGCACGAGGGTAAGGGCAACCCCGTGCGTTTGCAGACATTGTGCACCATCCACAACAGGGTAGTACTGTCTTTGCCACCTGTGAAGCAGAGGGCAACGGCACCTTCGTATTGTTTCAACGTCGATTCAATCAGATCCTCGGCAAAATGGACCTTTTCGTCCAGCGTGGCATTGTCCCAACGTGTAGTGTCGCTCATCATCGTGTTCCCCCATTTGACTGTACTCGTGGAAAAAATAACGATTTGAGCAGTTTTGGCAAGGGGAACGCAAGGGACAGTCCGCTTTTATCCTCTTACGCCTTGAGGCGGGTGTGCGTTGCTGTTCTATGTACTGCCTCATTACGGAAAGAGGAGCGCCCCCACAAGAAGCGGCAAAATAACTTGGGCTCCAAAGCACCCCCTTCCAATACCTCTTTCTTAAGTCCTCAAATTTGTTACGCATGAGATGAGAAGACGTACCTTTTAAACTGTTCACGAGTTTAGACAGAGACACTTTCGGCGGATAATTCACGAGTAAATGCACATAGTCGTCTTCTCCGTCCATCTCAACCAGAGTGGCTTCAAAATCTTGGCATATTTTGCCAA
>NZ_AUBP01000032.1 GCF_000429305.1 Desulfovibrio inopinatus DSM 10711 | reverse complement strand
CACAAAATACAGAAGAAAAGTATTCACAAAACAACATCTGGACGCGCTTAAAGAAATTTTTGGCAAAATATGCCAAGATTTTGAAGCCACTCTGGTTGAGATGGACGGAGAAGACGGCTATGTGCATTTACTCGTGAATTATCCGCCGAAAGTGTCTCTGTCTAAACTCGTGAACAGTTTGAAAGGTGCGTCTTCTCGTCTCATGCGTAACAAATTTGAGGACTTAAGAAAGAGGTATTGGAAGGGGGTGCTTTGGAGCCCAAGTTATTTTGCCGCTTCTTGTGGGGGCACTCCTCTTTCCGTAATTAGGCAGTACATAGAACAGCAACGCACACCCGCCTCAAGGCGAGAAGAGCGCCTTTCATCCCCTACCCCTACCTGAAGGAAGGAGTCTTCTCGGCGTAAGAGGATAAAAAAGAATCTTTTGTGATGTCCAAACGCTCTATTGCGTTTCTTCGGAGTCTTTGCCCTTTTCTTCCACCGCCGAAAAATCGGCGCGCATAGTCCTGGCCAAGGCATTGTCGCTATTGGCCAATTCATGAAAGCGTCGACCAGCGTATTTGAGTCCACGGGCAAAAGAGCCTGCCGGAATATAGACACGCATGGGGTAGCCCATGGCGACAACGACTTTTTTGATTGGGTCGCCCATGCCATAAAGCATCTGAAAGGCACAGTCGGAGTCAGAAAGTTTCCACTGATCCGCTAAGGCCATAACATGGGCCATGGTGCGGACATTGTGGGTGGCAAACGCCGGATCAATCGCATCAAGATGATCAAGCAACACAGCGGTGAGCGCCTCGTAACACGCGTCCGTCTCGGCTTTTGTATCAAAAACCGGACTCGGTCGATGTTCCTTTGCAGCCAACGCCTTTTCGTACTTCTCGTAGGCCCCTTTAACCAATCTTAGCGGCAAGCGAATACGCCGATCCTTGGCGAACTGAATAAGCTCCTCCACATCGGCCGGTGCATCATGGAGATAAGCTTGAATAACAACTCCGAGACGCACATTACCACTCACGTCACGAACGAGATCGCGATGTTCGTCAATGACCTGCCGCACAAGATCCAATGTCAGGTTCTTATAGACATATTCTTCCATATCGACACGTATAAGTACGCGTCGATTCGGGACGTCGGCAGCAGCCTGAAGCAATTCGACCAAAGCGCTTTTGATCTGCTCACGCTTGGTCATGCCTGCAGCATTGTCAAGCAACGCTGTGTCCAAGTCATAGGTCAGGGCAGACAGCTTGAGCGACAAAAAAAGCGCAGGCAAGTCGGAGGTGGCAAAACGACGTATCAAGGCAAGATAATAGCCTTTATAGGATTTTGCGTCGGCTTGGGAGAGGGAGGCGTCACCGACATTGTCCAGCGTAGCAGTCATCCCATTCTGCTCCATCATAGCAATATGGCGGAAAATGCGGTCGATGTCTCGGTTTCGTTCTTCCGACGTTCCATCCGTCTCAACGGGGAAAAGAAAGGGGGCACTCATGTATCGCACAACAGGCATGGCAAAAAACAGGCAGGTGCGAGCGAGTGAGCTCTCTCCGAGAAGTTCAAGCGTCCAGGATGATATACTGGAGAACGGTCCCCACATACTCAGATCGATGGCTTGTGTACGGGCCCAGTCGGCAATGCCGGTCTGACGTTGGTCCAGCTCGGTGACAAGACCAGATTCGATGCGTGACAAGTATTGATTCGTCAGTTGTCGAGTGGCTTCATCATCCGGTGGAGCTGCCATAGCCGCCGTCGCCATTGCGAAGAGCGTCATCAGCACCAAAATACAAAGACGATTCATCATCCGAATGCAACATGTCGTTTGCATTGTCATCTCCGTTCCTCCCGGGAAGGATGGCGTAAGGACTGTCGTTTACCATGGTCCTTTCATGGATAAATCGTTTTTTTTAAGCAACGCATAGAGATGCGATTTCGAGACGTCGGCAATGTCGACCATGCAGTCCACATCCCCGTTCGTACTTGAAAGGAGTGCGCGTAAATAATCACGCTCCATTTCTTCTTTAAAAGGTTTCAATGCAACATGTCTATTTACGGCATCCACAGCGCAAATACACCGTGCCGAGGTTGGTGTTGCTGTGCTTTCGGGCTCTTCTTCCGAGGAGGCAGGCTCAGTCGAAGAATTCGGAGACGTTGGAGCAACAACCGAAGCCTCCGGTTCATCATCTTTCCCTGACGATGAAGCATCGACACGAGTCCCAAGTGATGCTTTCGTGACCGCAATACGCACATCACGCGGCAAATGCATGGGATGTAAGGCTTTGGCATCACCAGCAGCGATAAACGCGGTTTCAAGTACACTGAAGAGTTCGCGGACATTCCCCGACCAATTGTATGCCATCAACATATCGAAAAACGCCGGGTCAAATCCTTTTGCCGGGAGACCGTATTCTTCGCACAATGCATTGAGCCGATACATCGATAATATTTTGATATCTCCACCACGTTCACGCAATGGTGGAAGCTCCAAGGCAATAGTCTTAAGACGAAAATACAGGTCGCGCCGAAATCGGCCATCTTCCACCATGACGCCAAGGTCACGATTCGTCGCAGCAATAAGCCTGAAATCACTCGTCACCTCGCGCAAGTCTCCCACCGGACGAAACCGCCGCTCCTGCAGCACACGCAAGAAGACTTTTTGGATAGTGAGCGACATTTCTCCAACTTCATCGAGAAAGAGCGTCCCTTTGTCAGCCATGCGAACCAAACCGAGATAGTCACGGTCTGCGCCGGTAAACGAGCCCTTCTTATGTCCAAACAGGGAACTCTCCACGAGAGTTTCTGTCAAAGCAGCACAATCAACAACAACAAACGGCTCGTTAGAACGACGATGATTGGCATGAATGGTACGCGCTATGAGTTCTTTGCCTGTGCCGGTTTCTCCCGTAATCAACACGTTGGAATTGGACGACGAAGCTCGTCCGAGCAGTTCAAAACATGCCCGCATGCGTGGACTGACACCGACCACCCCACCAAGGTTGAGTAATGCCGGTCGACTAGCTTCCTGTTTTTCCTGCCGATATTTCAGGGCTCGTTCCAGTACCCCCAACGTATTTTGAATAGACGATGGTTTGACGAGATAATCGACAACCCCGCCCTCAATCGCCATTTCCGCGCCTTCAGGATCTCCTTTGCCTGTCAGAATAATCACTTCCGGCGAATCTCCCGACTGGATGATGTCCGGCAACGCATCGAGGCCGTTTCCATCAGGCAAACGAACGTCTAAAAAAACGACATCAAATACTTCATTGGCAACGCGTGATACACCCTGTTTCAACGTTCCGGCGGAATGGCCGGTATGTCCAGCCCTGGCAACCACTCGCTCCATGGTTTCACACAATGCCGGATCGTCATCGATGATAAGAATATTGGCCATAATCAGTTGCTATCCTGCTCCAGCACACGCCGAATGGTTTCGGCCAGCGTGCGGGCGCTATACGGTTTGAGGACAATCTGCTTGACGTTTACCAATGATTTGGCTGCCTCGACAACGCTCTTTCGACCGGAAACCATGATAACCGGAGTATCGGGCAAAATTTGGGACAGCGTTCGAGACAATTCCAACCCACTGACCTCGGGCATGTCGTAGTCGGTGACCACGACATCAAAGGCTTCATGAGCGCGAGAAATCGCATCCAAACTTTGATCTGCACCATTACAGGCCGTCACGTGATAGCCCAACCGTGCGAGGTAGGACGGGATTGCCCGAAGTTGATCGGGATTGTCTTCCACAAAAAGGATACGCTCATCCCCCTCGGCCGGTGCATCTCCACCCATATCCATTTCCTGCGTCACATTGTCGCGAAGACAGGGGAGGTGCACTTCGAACATGGCACCGGCTCCGGGTTGACTTGTCACGATGACGGTTCCGGCATGCGCTTTGATGATTCCCTGCACCATGGACAATCCCAATCCGGTCCCTTCCCCTTTGTCTTTTGTCGTGAAGAACGGGTCGAAAATCTTGTCACGAATGGACTCCGGAATCCCCGGACCGGTATCACGCACCGTCAGAACGACATAATCACCCGATTCCATATTCAACAAGTCGGCATCATCAGGAGACAATGTTTCCTGCCCCAATGAGACCGCAAGCAGTCCACCGGCATCGCGCATTGCCTGAAAGGCGTTGGAGCACAAATTCATGATAATCTGGTGAATCTGAGCCCGGTCGGCCAAACACGGACAGAGGTCCGAATCAACCGTTTCCGATAAACGAATATTGCCGGGCAGACTTGATCGCACAAGACTCAAGGCTTCCCGCACAACCTCGGTGAGCACCATAGGCTTGAAGCCTTCTCGCGACGGCCTCGCATAGGTATGAATACGGCTGACAAGCCGGCTGCCTTGTTCGGCAGCGGTGAGCGCACGCCGGATATCGGCGGCCATATCGGTATCTTCAGGCAAATCCAGAAGCGCAAGTTCGCTGGAATTAATAATAGTTGTCAGAATGTTGTTGAAATCATGTGCAATACCACTGACAAATGTACCGATGGCTTCCATTTTTTGTGATTGCACGAGTTGTTTTTCCAGACTCAGCCGCTTGGTGATATCTTCCGCCGTGGAGAGCACCCCAACGACCCGACGCGACGAATCCATCAAGGGAACTTTACTGACTTCCAAAGTAAAGGGTGGTTGTCCCTCCCGCTCGAATTCCCATAACTGACGATAGCGCGGCAGTCCTGTTTTAAGCACATCACGGTCAACGGCTTCACTGTGTTGTGCATCTTCGGGAGAAAGATCAATATCCGCTATCGTCATACCAATCATAGAGGATACATCGCTCAACCCAAATTGCAGCGCAAAGGCTTTATTAGCCCCAAGAAAGCGTAAGTTCCGATCCTTCCAGTACACCAGTTGCGGAATGTTATCGATAACCGTGCGCAACATGGTTTGCGAGCGTTCCAACTCAAGTTCGGCGCGCCGACGCATGGTGATATCCTCGCAAAACACTTCGAAGTGACTTGTTTTGCCGCCTTCACCCGAAACGGACCGTACATAGAGATGTAAAGTGACATCGTCTCCATCCACCCGTTTGACCACGCCTTCGAATTCGTGAGAACCGGCGGAACCGATTGGACAGGTAACTCCCAAGTCATCGATTTCGCGATAGTGAAGTTCCGGTGCGACATTATTGAGCACATCAAGACCGGATTGAATAAATGACTCCGCCGATGAACACCCCATCATAACGGCCATGGCCGGATTCGCGTCAAGATAACGGCCGGAAGGATCGATTCGAAAGATACCTAACGCCGAGTTCTCAAACAACGAACGATATTTTTCCTCAGCCTTCTTGCGATCGGTGAAATCGTACAAGACCCCCACGACCCCCGCAATACCTCCGGCCGTATTGCGATAGGTGGCCTTATGCACGATGACATTATGACGTCGACCATACCGGTCGGACAATTCTTCTTCGTAGATTCGCACTCCCGGGTTGCGCAGCAACTCTAAATCAATTTGATCCGACCCCGACTCAATCTCCCCTGTATGTGACGGCCCAAACCAGTTTTCAAAGCTGGAATTTGAATTCTCATACTGCCCATTTGGATTCTTGAAATAGATGGGCATAGGAATGGTATCCATGAGCAAACTTAAAAACGAAAGCTGGTCTTTAATAGCCGCCTCGACGCGGCGTCGTTTGAGGATATTATTTGCCAGAAAAAACAGGACCACGCTCATAATGACCAGACTGGCTATGATGGTCCAGAAAACTTGCTTTTGCAGCTCATAGAACGGTTTGGGCTCATTAATGAACGTTGAGCCTTCGGGCAGGAGGTCTTCAGGGATGTTGAAGCGTTTGACCAAGAGATAATCAAACACGTCGTGAAGTTCGGTCTCTTTGACGACCGGCAAATCGGACGGTTTAGCACCGGCTAAAATATCAAGCGTCATACGTGCGGCGATTTCAGCCTGGGTCTCTCCGCCGATCAACCGTCCTCCAATAATCCCGTGTCCCAACATGAAACGCCACGCACTGAAAATGGGCGCATCCGATACTTTCGATATCGCATCAAGGAGTTCCTGAGGTGAATAAAAATCCCCGTCAGCGTCAATATAAAACGGAAGCAACATAAGGGTGGTTTTATCATCGACTTCTTTAATACGAGACAAAATAGCTTGGTAGTTCAAATCATTATGAAATTCGAACTGAAATGCATTGGTAAATGTGCTTGCCGCTTGGCGAACATCCTTTTCAATCGCCAACGATGTCGTCGAGCGATTGCCAATAATAATCATCTTGTTGCGTTTGGGGAAAAGTAATTTGGCAAGTGCGATATTCGTTTTAAAGTCCGCGGCTTCCACAATGCCGGTATAGTCCGTACGGTTTGCGATCAATGAATCCCGAAAGTCATTGATACCGCAAAAAACCACCGGCACCCCGGGAAAAAGCGTGTTTTTTCGCGAGAGGAGAAAATTAAATGCAGGGTTGTCGGAACAAATGATAACATCGAAATGAACATTTTTATACTTGATGGCGTAAAGATCGGACAACAGCTCATGAACATTCTCTTCAGGATATTTCTTCGCATCAAGGTACTCGACCTGTAATTCCACACTCACCGGACTTTTCGCAAACTCGGCTCGAGCTGCCTCAAGTATGGTGTCAGACCATGCATACCCATTCTGATAGGAATTCAGAAACAGAACGTGCTTACGCTGTACTTTTCCTTGTTCCGACGATGCTTGAACAGGAAAAAAAATACAGAGCATACATGCAATACACACCAAACGAAAATATGCTTTCATGATCACACCTGCAAAATTCCGACGATGATCACCTTCACGAGGTTGTGATTGTCACACAGCCGAACATCTCCGGCAAGAGGGATATGGAAGACGCGCAATCAACATATTGTGAGAAAATGCCAAGAAAAGACATACGCTGAACCAATACGAAAAAATGGCATGGCACGCATCGTAAAGGAAAAAGTGTTCGAAGATGATGGGAAGAGCGGCAAGGAGGAACGTTGCTTTTTCACCGTTCCCCCTCTCCTTTGAATTTCGGGCTAGCCCCCTCGCTTCTTCAAATATTCGCCAAAACGACGAATTCCCTCGTTGATGTTCTCTTTGGAGTTGGCGTACGAGAACCGGATATAGCCTTCGGCAGTTTGCCCGAAATCAATACCGGGTGTCACCCCGACAAGGGCGTTCTCAAGAATATCACCGGCCAAACGAAGCGAATCCCCATCAATATGTCGGGCATTGACGAGCACATAGAAAGCACCGGTCGGCTCCAAAGCCGGAACCAGTCCTATGCTGGCGAGACGTTCGAGCAGGTATTTTCGTCGGGCATCATACTCGGCGACCATTTTAGCCACATCGTCTTGTGCTTCGGTCAAGGCCGCCAGGCCGGCCCACTGCGCGACTGAACCGGCACATATAAAGAAATTCTGTTGAAACTTCTGAATGAGTTTCAAATACTTAGGAGGCACGATGACATAGCCCAAACGCCAACCCGTCATCGCGTACAATTTGGAGAAGCCATTCAGGATAAACGCATTTTTTGTATACTGGCAGGCCGAAGCTGCTTTCTCGACATAACTAAGACCATGGTAAATTTCATCGGAAACGATCGGCAAGCCAAGATCGCACAGGGCTTCGAGATCATCCCCGGGCATGACCGACCCCACCGGGTTAGACGGAGAATTGACCAGGATACCGGCGACGGTTCCATCAAGACGTTTCTTGACGCGTTCGGGCTTGAGCTGGAATCCTTCTTCTTCCCGTCCTGGAATAAATTCAGGGGCAAGTCCGCAATAACGAATAAAGTTGGGATAGCAGGCATAATGCGGATCTGTCAGGACAATTTTTTGATTCTCCTCGGCAAGCAGTGAAAAAACCATGAGCATGGCCGGTGACGTTCCGCTGGTGACAAACACTTGGTCCGGAGAAATGTCGGCCCCAAATTGTTCATAGTGTTGAGCGCAAATAGTTTCACGCAACTCCAGCAGTCCTTGGCTATGCGTATAATGTGTTTTGCCATCATGAATAGCTCGGCAAGCCGCTTCCTTGACACATTCCGGCGTATCAAAGTCGGGTTCACCGATCTCAAGATGCACAACATGCTTCCCTTGTCGTTCCAAAATCGAGGCTTTTTCCAAAATATCCATGACGAGAAAGGATGTCATGAATTCACTTGGTCTGCATATATCCATAGGAGAGTGCTCCATGTTGCATGTGTAGAGTTGCACGTCGGCCTTCCATCGGGAAAAAGGATATTTTGGCGATTTCGATGAAAAGATCAAGGCATGGTCCAAACACGCACAAGTTGATGCCTTCATCTTGAATACCAAGCTGCGGAAATGTATTGTATCTCTGCTGTGGGACCGACGTCATTATTGGTGTCGGGCAACGGGTTGCAAATCTCAAAGCTATTCAAGCCCAAAGGGACGATTATGGAAAAGGAACACTCGTCGTTGAGCAGTCTGAATGCGATTTTAATTATCCTGACCATTATCGTGGTCATAGTCCTTGGCTTCTATGTGGTTCGACAAACGGAATGGTATCAGGTGTTGAAAATGTGTGATCCATTTTCAACAACACAAATCGATGCCACGCTCGTGGGCGGTGATCCGCTGAAAACACCGATGCCTGTTTTTGTCGGCAACGTGCAGGTCGGTAAGGCAATGGGGTATACGGAAGCCGGACAAAATCCGGAAATCTGGCTCTGTATCGATACAGAAGCAGCCCAACGTTTCAATGTCTCAACTGTTTGTTATCAAGATATTAACCCTTCGAATACCATACAATGCACAACACTCGATACCGCTGTCCAAACAGGAACACCGAATGCTGTTGTGCTGTTTACATCATATGAAGATTTTTTCTTGTGGCGAACGAAAACATTATTTGCGGCCGGCATCGAGGCAGCACTCCAGAGCCTGCGTGAAGCGCTCCGGTAGACAAGGGAAATCATTACAGCACAAAAAAAGCGGCCTTCGGGCCGCTTTTTTTGTGGGGGGATCAACGCGTATTATTATATCTTCACATTGCTGAGAAGAATGGGAGGCGTGTTCGAATCAGCCACAGCCAACACCGCCGCCGCCTTTGCAGCAACCACCGGAAACACCACGGCGGCGTTTGGCTAATTGAGAGATATCACCAGAACCGTAGACTGCTTCCAATCCTTGTTCAATCAAACCGTCCATCTCGACAACTGTCAGGCCTTCTTCCTCCAAAACAGCTCGGGGAGTTTCCCCGATACCGCTGACAAGAATTGCTCGGCAATCTTTCAAAGTATCGGCCAAAGTATACCAGCGTTGGCCTCCGCCGCCCGGTTTGGGCGCATCACGTTCTTCCAGTAAGACAACTTTATCAGCATCCTGACCATAGATCAGAAACCGTGAGGCTTCGCCGAGGTGTTGATTGACCAGCATGCCTTCCATACTCGCCACAGCTATGTTGGGCCGCGTTGCATCGGCGGGAACAATCATCTGGCTGCACTCGCCAAGCAGACCGCTCAGTTCCATCGACTGATCTTTTTCCAACAATCCAACGGCATCAGCCCGACAACGTTGGCAATGACGCATCTGCGGCAAATAGGTTTCGCATGTGTCGCGAATGATGCAGATATCAGCCTTGGATGGCGCCGGCACCTTTTCGAACTTGGTGTCAGGGTTGGGGATGAGTCCCATGCAGTTAAACAGATCGACACCGTAACTTTTCATGGTTTGAGCGATTTCTTCCATATGGTGATCATTCACGCCCGGAATAAAAATCGAATTGACCTTCACCGTCACACCGAGTTCTTTGAGTCGTTTAATCGCGTCGGTTTGTGCTTTGACAATCACTTCGCCAATCGCGTCACCACGATGAATTACTTTACCGACTCGGGCCCAGGAATACACCTTGGATGCAATTTTTGGATCCACGGCATTAACCGTGATGGTCACATGAGAAACCCCGATGCGAGCAATTTCTTCTATATAGTCGCCAATCTCCAAACCATTCGAAGACAAGCACAACAGCATTTCGGGCCAACGTTTGCGAATGCGTCGCATGGTCTCCAGGGTTTCCTTCGGGTTGGCAAACGGATCGCCAGGACCGGCAATGCCGACCACCGTGATATTGGGAACCCGCTCCATGACTTTGGCCAAATATTCTTCAGCCTGGGCAGGAGACAGCACAGCCGACGTCACACCAGGACGCGACTCATTGACACAATCATATTTTCGATTGCAAAAATTACACAGAACATTGCACTTCGGAGCCACAGGCAAATGAATCCGGGCGCATTCTCCCTTGGCCTTGGGGTTGAAACATGGATGCCGAGTCAAATCCATTGTGATGCTCCTTTTTTGAAAAGGCCTCCCTTCCTCCCCCCCCTTCCTCAAACCATTTTCACGCGGGGGGAAGACAAGGGCCTGTGGCGACCAAATTGAAGTTCTCTTCACGTCATTGGAAAGAGTCAGACTCTTTCGATGAGATGTATCGTACCGCACGGCGCATAATTGCGCTGATGAGTTTACAAGTACCAGTATCCGACTTCGGAATCGGATTGTTTCTTTTCAAGCACAACGTTGACAATGGTATCAAACAAGGACTGCGCTCCGCGATACCCGAGATGGAGAATACGTTGTCCTCCAAAGCGATCATGGATGGGGAAACCGGTGCGCACCAACGGAATATCAAGTTTGCGTGCCAATTTATAGCCTTTAGAATTGCCAACAAGCAAATCAGGAGCCAGGCTTTCGGCAAGCTGTTCGATTTCATAGAAATCGACACCTTCATAGACCTGCGGCATTTCAGGCATAAGACCTTCACAGACCGCATGAATATGCTCAGTCAGTCGTCCGGATTCGCCACCACCACCAACAAGCACGGGGCGAATGCCGATTTCGGCGAGAAACGAGGTCATGCCAATCATGAAGTCCTCTTCACCGTAAACGACTGCGCGCAAGCCGGAAATGTACTTATGTCCATCAACAAACGCGTCAAGGAGACGTCCACGCTCCATGGCATGTTCACGAGGAGTCGGTTTTCCCGACAATTCTTCCAACACCGAGAACAAGGCGTCGGATTCACGAAGGCCGATCGGCATACCGATGCGATGCGCGGGAACGGAAAACTTCGACTCAAGATGCGATGCCGCGGTGTCTTTGCCGAACAAACCGCGCCCGAATTCAATCGATGCTGGCGAAGCTCCCATGGCTTTGATTGCTGCTACAGGAAGTCCTCCGGAAGCCACTTTCTCGTAATCTTCCAAGGCCGGACCATCAAGCGTCTCGGAATAGTCAGGTAAAATGGAGGCGGGAAGATCGAAATCTTTGAACAGCGTTTTCAGATACCGAATATCGGCCGCCGACACAAAGCCGGGAAAAACGTTTACCGCTTTGGTGGGTGTATCGGCCGTTGCCAATTGTTCCGCCGTCGCCCGAATCGCTGCATGGAATCCTTCCATATGCGTTCCCTGATAGCTCGGGGTAGAAACATGAACGATTTCCGGCAAGTCAAAATCTTCGCCGAATTCCTTCCGAAACTCATGCAGGATCATCGAGACGTCGTCACCGATAGTTTCGGTCAAACAGGTAGTTGCAACCCCGATAAGGCCGGCACCATATTTTTGCATGACGTTGAGCAGGCCCTTTTTCAAATTGGGGCCACCACCAAACACGGCGTGCTTTTCGCTCAAGGATGACGAAGCAATATCCATGGGCTCACGAAAATGACTGATGATATATCGCCGCATATACGTGGCGCACCCCTGAGAACCGTGCAGATATGGAACAGATCCTTCGATGCCGCGGAACGCCACAGTAGCACCAAGGGGGGTACACATTTTACAGGCGTTGGTCGTGGAAACAAACGCTTCCTTCGTCTTCTTCATGGATTTGAGTGCACTTTTGTTCATGACGATTCTCCCACGGCCGTTTTAACGGTCTGAGCGAGGTTGGATTTGCGTTTGCGGGGCATAAAGTTCCACACTGGGCTCGTGACCGTACGGTGCACCTCGCGAGCAAAATTCAGCATGCCGACAAAGCCTTCCAGGGCTTCTTTCCGCTCATGGTTGTGGTCACAAAAACCAACACCGAGCTTGTAGGCAATAGGACGTTCCTTCACGCCGCCAACAAAGATGTCGACATCTTTTTCTTTTATGAAGGCCGACAATTCCAGAGGGTTAGAATCGTCAACAATGATGGTTCCTTCATCTGTAATCGCTTCGAGTTCGCGATAGTCTTCTTCCGTACCGGTCTGAGAGCCGACAAGCACAACCTTCATGCCGAGGTGACGGAAGGCTTTAATAAGTGAGAATGCTTTGAAGGCTCCGCCCACATAAATGGCTGCATTCTTGCCCTCAAGGTCTTTACGCATTTCCTTAATTTCCGGGAAAATGGCCGCCAATTCTTCACGGACGAGGTTTTGCGTACGCTCCATGATGCCGGGATCTTTATCCTGGAAGAAACGTGCAACTTCATACAGCGATTCGGCCGTGTCTTCGATGCCAAGATACGAAATATGTTTGTAGGGAATGCCGTATTGCTCCTCCATCATCTTGGCGAGTTCCTGGGTGGCACCAGAACACTGCACAAGATTGAGTGCGGCCCCGTGACTGCGAGCGATATCAGCAACTCGACCGTCACCTGTGACATTGGCAACAACTTCCACGCCCATGCGTTCAAAATAGGAACGCAAAATCCAAATTTCCCCGGCCAGGTTGAAGTCACCCAAAATATTTATTGAAATCGGGGAAATTCCCGTGGTGTCTCCCGTACCGACAAGACGGTCCAACGCTTGGCATGCAGCCATATATCCGGCGCGTTTGTTCCCTTTGAAACCTTCCGACATGACCGGGATAACCGGAATTCCGGTTTCTTCGGTCATTTTGCGACACACCGCTTCCATATCGTCGCCAATAATACCGACGATACAGGTAGAATACACAAACGCGGCTTTCGGAGAGTGTCGCTTGATAAGCTCGCGAAGGGCTTCTTCAAGCTTGGGCTCGCCACCGTAAATTACATCACGTTCGCGCAGATCGGTCGAAAAACTGAGTCGATGCAGTTCCGGGCCCGAGGATACAGAGCCACGAATGTCCCATGTGTATGCCGCACATCCGATGGGACCATGCACAAGATGCAAAGCGTCGGCGATGGGGTACAGCACGACGCGTGATCCACAAAAAACACAGGCTCGTTGGCTAACTGCTCCGGCCAAGGAATCTCGGTTGCAGGCTAATTCAAATGGTTCGTTGCCGCCCTTGCGGTATATCTGATCCTTGCGTTCGTCGAAAATGATGGGTTCCATGACATTCCTTTTGCTTCGGCGGATTCTTTTTTATTGTACAAAAAGGACAACGCCGTATGTCTGTTTTTCTTCTATTACAAGGTTTATGCCATTCAGATTTATCTTTGTATTTTAAAATGTTAAGATTTACGTTTCACTGTTATCTTGTCAGAGAGTGTACACCGGGGTAGACAAAAACATACATTTTTGTAGATTTTGTCAAACTTCGTCGACATCATGTCCGCTCCTGCACAGAGAAAGAACAACAGACTCCTCTACAGTGCACATATCGAAATAATAACCCCGGAATATCCCAAAGTCTCCTGTGCTCAGAGAACTTCACTCGGATAGCACATTCTTTTGCGGCATGAGTGGTCTCCTTATTCGATTTAGTCTCACGCTCTCGTTTTGATTATTAAATAGTAATGAAATTAAATCACTTAAAACGAAATCACCCGGCATTTCATATAATAGTCCCCCCAATAGTCTCCAACCCCTTGAAGAATGGGATACTGAGATATGCTCTTTCCGCCCACCCAACAAACCAGTTGAGATCAACGAACAATGGTGTCTCCTCTCTTCGTGAGTACACCGTAAGCTCCTTCGATCTTCACATCAGGCGACAAACTGTTTTCCTCGGCAACACGCGATGACTGCCGCACGAAAAACCCCCTGCAAAGCGACACGGCTTTGCAGGGGGCATAATGCGAAGTAAGTCAGGAAAAACTATTTTTTCACGCCTTTGAGCCATTCCTGCACACGTTCAGGATGTTCTTTGAGCCATGCTCTCGCGTTTTCTAATAAATCCGAGCCTTGTTTGCGGTTGGCAACCATGACTTGGGCTTCTTCTTTGGCTGTCCAATGGAAATTTTTCAGGAACGCAGCTGCTTCGGGATGGTCTTTTTCAAACCCTTCGCGCACTATGGTGTGGACGGATTCTTCTCCACCAAAAACACTCTTGGGGTCCTTGAGATATTTCAGATCCCATGTGGCGAACATCCAGTGAGGAGTCCAGCCGGTAACAATGATCCATTTATTGTTTTTGACGGCATCGCCCAGGGCAGCTGTCATCGTGGCGTCCGATCCTTCGAGCAATTTCATGTCTTTCAGATCGTATTCTTTCATGGCCTCTTCCGAAGCACGCATCAGGCCAGCGCCGGGATCGATACCAATAACCTTGCCGTCGAACTTGTCGGCATTGGCATTAACTTGTTCAATAGAATCGATGGTCACGTAGGTCGGAACAACCCAACCGATTTTCGCGCCATTGAGGCTCGCTCCAAGATCGACGACTTTTTTCCCAAAGGCTTTGTAGTAGTCAGCATGTGTGGCGGGCAACCAAGCGCAAGCGAAACCGTCGACATCTCCGGAGGCCGTCGCCTGCCACATCGCTGCCGCTGCAACCGACGTCAATTTCATTTTATAGCCCAGTTCATCTTCAAGAATGGCTTTCATTACATTGATGGTCGCCACAGAGCTATCCCATTCAACATAGGCAAACTCGATCTTTTTGTCGTCTGCCAAAGCCTGTCCTGCCAAGCTGGGCAAAATCAAGCAAGCTGCAATGAAGGCAAAAAGTAATTTTTTCATGTGATGTCTCCTTGTTCGAGTTTTCGTCTTCGTGGTTGGTCTCATGTGAAATATACAATTACGATAAGACCCTGCGCCATGTGCGCGTATCTATGACACCAACGCATCCCCGCCTCGTCGGCGGAGATGCGTGGATATGTCCGGTCATACACCGTTCAAACGGAATGCGGAAACATTTTTTCCCCACCCGCCACACCATGTCTTCCGGGGTGAAAGTTGCCGTAGAATGCGAAGGTTAATAATTCTTTGCTCCAACCTGCTGCGTAATACGGTCAAGAATAATGGCCAAGATAACAACACCCAAGCCAGCGGCAAACCCTTGGCCAGGTTGAAAGCGTTGAATGGCCTTCCAGACTTCAGACCCCAAGCCTCCGGCACCGATCATTGCGGCGATAACGACCATGGACAGTGACAACATAATAGTTTGGTTGACACCGGCCATTATTGTCGGCCCCGCAAGCGGCAATTGAACCTTCAAAAGCTTTTGGCTTTTGGTCGCACCGAACGCATCAGCGGCTTCAGTTAAGGATTCAGGCACCTGCTTGATGCCCAAGCACGTGAGCCGGATTGCTGGCGGCATGGCAAAAATAACCGTGGAAAATATCGCCGAAACTGGACCAAGACCAAAAAAAGGAATCGCCGGTATAAGATAGACAAACGCCGGCATGGTTTGCATAAAATCAAGAATGGGAAACACAACTCGATAAACGCCTTTGTAGATCGCCGAGAGAATGCCAAGAGGCAGACCGATAAGTACGGCAATAGCTGTAGCAAAAACGACCAACGCCAATGTCTCGACAGTCGGTTCCCAAAGGTTTTGGTTCCAAATAAGAAGCAAGCCAAAAAACGTGAAGAGTGCCACCCCCCGGCTCGCCACCCGCCATGCAATCAGTGCTACAACTACAATGATGATGAGCGGATGAACTTGAAGCAAACCCTCGACGAGAAATTCGATGAGCGTTTCCATGACACTCGACACCGCTTTCGTCAGCGGTGCGAAATTATCCGAAAGAAAATCAATGGTGCCGCGAACGGTTTCCGCGATAGGAATTCTGTAATCAGTCATTGGTTTCCGCCTGTCCCTTTTCCGTCAAACCCGCCAAAAGCGAGCCACGCACAATAACGCCAGCCAATTTGCCGTCTTCCTTGACCACGGCAATCGGGATCGGCAACGCGGCCAATTCCTGCATGAAATCAAGGACCGGGGTATCGAGCTCAACGGTTTTAATATCGGTGTTCAAAATGGATTCGAGATCTTTTGCGCCGTTTTTGATGGCATCGGCTGCATCTTCGGCCGTCACCATACCACGCAGAATGTGGCCTTTCCCTAACACAAACAGGCTGGAAATGCCGGCTTCACGCATTTTATGCAGAGCAACTCGTGGTCCATCTGTCCGATAGGCAACGACACGTGGAGGGTTCATGACAGACTTGGCCGTCAAGACTTTCGACATATCCACATTCTCGACAAATTTCTCGACATACGGCGTGGCAGGATTGGTGAGGATATCTTCGGCGGTGCCTTCCTGAACAAGTTTACCATCTTTTAACAATATAATGCGATCACCAAGCTTCAGGGCTTCATCGAGATCGTGGGTGATAAATAAAATGGTTTTCTGGACGCGATCCTGCAGGGCGATAAGCTCATCCTGCATATCCTGACGAATAAGTGGGTCCAAAGCGCTGAACGCTTCGTCCATAATCAAGATATCGGGATCGACCGCCAAAGCACGTGCCAAGCCGACGCGCTGCTGCATGCCGCCGGACAGATTTTTGGGGTAATAATCACCCCAACCTTCCAATCCGACAAGATTGAGCGATTCCGTGGCTTTTTTGCGCATGAAGGCAGCATCTTTTCCCTGGATCTCCAGACCGAACTCGACATTTTCCAAAACGGTCCGATGGGGGAACAGCGCGAAATTCTGAAAGACCATCCCGAACTTTTTGCGTCGAAAGGCAAGCAAATCATCATGCGAGAGCCCCATGACGTCAACGCCGTCAATGTTGATGACACCGTCAGTAGGTTCTATAAGTCGATTGACACAACGAATCAGCGTTGATTTACCGCTCCCGGAAAGGCCCATAATAACAAGAATTTCCCCCTCATTAACAGAGAAGGAAACATTATTGACCCCAACACTCAGTTTCGTTTTCTTGAGTATTTCATCTTTTGCCTTTCCCTGCTCGAGCATAGGGATAGCCCGCTCGGGATTGCGCCCGAACACCTTGTAAAGATTCTGGACTTCGATTTTACTCATATGATCTTCGTACATCGCCCGGACGATGTGAGGTTTGATAGAAGTTGTAGTGGGAAATCTTTTGGCCGCTCTAAGTGTTACATAAATAACGCAACTCCGGGAGAACGCGAAAAAAAAATGTACGGCAGCAAAAGAATGTGATTGTGTAAAGAACAAGACATCATGTAAGGTAGTCCTTCTCTGCAGAAAAAAACTGCCTGATATCGCTCATACAATTGATGATTTTTCACCACATGTATCAGCGTTCTTTCATTATAGAACACTATGCGAGGAAATGCCTTCTGTCAAATTGAGAATTATTTAGAGTGAGAGACGATAAGACAGTGTGAGGTACGCTTGAGTGCGATAAGCCAGATATATACCCTGAAATAGCTTAATCCTTAAAAATACGATTTATTCCTCTAAATTCCTCCATGAACCGAAAACGGAGATTTCGGGCTTGATGACGACATAACTGGCAAACTGTCTTGTCAGGCGGCTTCGAAATGCGTTACAAGCAGAAGGATTACGTCAACTCCACGAAACTGTGAAAGGAAGCAAATATCATGAGACTGTTAACCCGCTCTGATTTCGATGGACTGATTTGCGCCGTGCTGCTCAAAGAGGCCGGCGTGATGGACGAATGGAAGTTTGTCCACCCCAAAGATGTGCAGGATGGTCTCGTCCCGGTAAGCGACAATGATATCCTGGCCAATGTGCCCTATGCCCCTGGAGTAGGACTGTGGTTCGATCACCACTCCAGTGAAAAGGAGCGGCTTGATTTCAATTTCGAATTCAAGGGAGCAAGCAAAGACTATCCGAGTTGTGCTCGTGTGATTTGGGAATATTACGGCGGACATGAGACGTTTCCCAAACACCTTGACGAGATGCTGGAATATGTTGACCGGTGCGATAGCGGTAATCTTACAGCCGACGAGATTAGCAATCCAGCAGGTTGGATTCTTCTCAGCTTCATCATGGATCCCCGCACAGGCCTTGGCCGTTACCGCGACTACCGAATCAGCAATTATCAACTCATGGAGCGGCTCGTCGACATGTGCCGGACCATGTCCGTGGACACGCTCCTTGAAGACCATGACGTCAAAGAGCGTATCAGTCGATACTTCGAACAGGAAAAATTATTCCGAAAAATGATCGAAGATAATTCGACCATTCACGGGTCCTGCATCGTGCTTGACCTACGCAATCAAGATGAAATTTATACGGGAAATCGCTTCACCCTGTATACGATCTTCCCGCAATGCAATATCTCCATCCAAATCATTTGGGGCAAACAGAAGCAAAACACCGTATTCACGGTAGGTCACAGTATCATCAACCGGACCAATAAAACCGACGTTGGAAAACTCATGCTCAAATATGGTGGCGGTGGCCATATGAAAGTCGGAACATGCCAAGTTGATACATCCCAAGCGGAGACGGTACTGCAAGAACTTATTGCCACCGTGAACAACAGCGGCTAAGTGAAAAGGTTTGTCTTCAACACGAACTTGAACGCGCAGAAGACTTGATTTTTTAGAAAAGTCGAGTCATAAAATAAAACAGTTTCCGTCCCTCGAATAGGCCATACAGGCAGAGGCTACGTGAAACAAACGCGGGCAGGGACGAGCAGGCGGTGTTTCACTGCATGCTCGTCCCTATTTTGTTGAAATACTATCCTTATTGTCTCAAACACATCTGTTATACGGAATGGACTGAGTTCGGCCCCGGAGTACTGTTCTCCACGATGGGCAATACCACAATAAACTGACTTCCATTCTCCGGCTCACTTTCGACCCATATACGCCCACCGTAATGTTCAATGATTTGCTTACAGATGGACAACCCCAATCCCGTCCCTTTTTTATTGCCACTCAGCGTGTCGCTATTGTCCAGTTTATGAAACTTGTCAAAAATTCTGTCATGATGTTCTTTCGCTATTCCTTCACCCGTGTCCGTCACGGTGAGCTTCACGACATTATTTTCACTGACCGCGCGTAATCGCACTTCTCCTTCCTCGGTGAACTTCGCCGCATTGTTGAGGAGATTGATGACGACTTGAGAAAGCTTGTCGCGGTCCATGTGGACAAAAGGAAGCGTTCCGACATCAACAACGAGTTTGACGTTGCTATTGGCTTCAAATTGCCCTCTGACCGCATTGATTCCATGCTGAATCGCTTCAGACGGATCAATGTCGGCATCGCGCCAGTGCATAAGGCCGGATTCTATCTTATCGAGATCAAGGAAATCATTGATAAGGCGGGTTAAACGTTCACCCTCACGAGCGATAATATCGAGGTTATCCAAAATTCTTTCATATTCTCTTTCAAACCGTTCTGCATCAGGATGCGTCTCCGAGGGGTTGTACGTTGATAAAAGTCGGATAAGAGACTTTCCGGTAATCTTTGCGAATCCCATAATGGAGGTGAGCGGGGTACGCAGCTCGTGCGATACCGAAGACAACAGCGAGGACTTGAGTTCATCGAGCTCCCGCAGTCTGACATTCGCGTCTTCCAGCGCCTGGGCTTTGGCCTCCAGTTCTGCTGTACGCTCTTGAACTAATGCTTCCAAATCTCGATTCAATTGCGCCAGTTTCTCTTCCACTTGCTTTCTGTCCGTAATATCAATCATGGAACTAATGCGCTGATGTGTTCCTGGAATAACGGTTACACGCATATGGACAGTCTTTACTTGGCCCGCACGATCGAGAAAGGTGAAGTCATAGTCGGGAGGTGCCGTATTGTTCAAATCCGGATGAATCCGTGCAGCATGATAGCCTTTCATACGTCCATGCTCACAAGGATGCGCAAAATCTGTCCAACTCATATGATCAACAATTTCTTCCAACGAGTATCCGCTCAATTCAACAAACCGGGAATTACAGCTTCGAATAATCATGTCGTCACCATAAATAATCGTTGCTGCACCGGTATTCTCAAACAGACTACGATAATATTGTTCACGAGTAGCCAGTTCTTTCTGAGCTTCGTGTTGCTTGGTCACATCGCGAAGAATACCTTCCACTCCCACAGCCTCACCGGTCTCAGGGGAGGTAATCAGGCGGGAGTTAGTTTCCACTTCAATGGAACTTCCATCTTTACATACTAATGTCGTACGAAATCCACGAATAGCCCCGTATTGCAACAGATGTTCTACGAGTCTATTGCGATCTGAGGGATCACGATACAAAATTTGTGCAACATCTTGACCGGCAAGTTCATCAAGAGAAGTATAACCGACCATGCTGAGTGCAGAAGGGCTGGCCATGACCAGCCGACCATGCATATCGGCCCGATAATAGCCATCCATGGTGTTTTCATAAATTCCACGATAACGCTCTTCACTTTCACGCAATTGGGCAAGTGCAGCCTCACGTGTTTCAATCATGGTATTCGCAGCCACGGCGAGTTCAATAAATTCATTGACTACAATTTCTTCGTCAGGGATGGGGTCTGAAGACTCTGCGGCTTTTTTAAAGAACGATGAGAATAGATTGATATTTCGTCGAATACGCTCGGCTATGCATCGTGACAAAAACAGACAAACCAAACCAAGTGCAATCATGGTCGAGCCAATAAACATAAAATGCGTCACAACATTGTGATCTATCACAGCTTGGCGCTTTTCCAATTCGGCCTCAATATCATCCAGATAACTTCCGGCTCCGATATACCACGGCCAACCAGGAACCGCTGCGGCATAACTCAATTTCATGATTGTACGTTGGCCATTGATGGCCGGCATGACATATTGGACGAAACCGCCACCATTTTGGGCAGCCGCGATAAGCTCTCGAACTATCGCAACTCCGTTAACATCGACCGCGTCAATCATGTTCTTGCCGACTGCCGGGCCCAAGATGGACACGCCATCAAACGTCCCTCCAAAAAGCAACTGTCCATCAGGGTTTTGCGTTTGCCGCAATCGTTCAAGAACGCGTGCTTGAATGGTGCTCACATACGCGCTTCGAGGTATTCCCCAACCGATGACCTGTTCATTCTGATCAATAGCCAACGCAAACAACAGAATTGAATCGCTGTCCTCAACATGTTGCTCCATACGGACAATTTCGTTCGATGACGTGGAGCTAAAATCGATAGCGGTTTGTATGGCCGTTCTCATCGACGAAGACGACTTCAAAGTAGAACCATCCGAGGAAAACAATCGCATCGATTGATCTCGTTGAGAGGCGGAAAAGAAAAATCCAGGAATGTCTCGAAAAGGAAGCAAAAGCAGGTGAACGGCATTGGTTCCATCAGCGTGATTGAAAATCATGTCACGGAGATGCGTGCCATTGATGATCAACAAATCCTTGTCCTGTTCCAGTCCGAGACGAATGCTCGTCTCAATGGACTCTTCCTCGCGTTGTCTATCATAAGCGATGTTGACAAGCGCTTGGTCAACGACATTTTTCAGTCTCCGACGCACCTCTAAAAAATGTTCTTGCCGGGTCATTGTGGCGAACCGACGAAAATCGACATGGTCGTCCACAACCCATAAAATCCCTATGAAAATGAGCGGCAACCACCCCACCAGAGTCAAACTCCAGAAGACAATTCTTGCCAAAGAGTATTTGCGTTTACGGCTCGTTTTCATCATCGTACGGCTCTGTTTTCTATGCTGTGATGTACGACATCACGGCGTGCACGTGATCCCGTAAAATAAAGAATACGATTTCGCTTTGCATTGAGCAACATGAAATGAATAACAATCCAAAGAGCCTCCGTAAAATTCGTGCCTTGATCTTTGATGCCGAAGGTGTGCTGATCGACACGGAACCATTGTGGGATATGTCTCAAGAAGCGTTTTTGCAGCACTACGGCAAAACCTATGAACGAAACCGTGTCAAAAGTCTGCTCACCGGGCGGTCTTTAGCAGAGGGAACGGCTGTCCTTGCACAAATCTACGCGCTCCCTGGTCCTCTTGATGAACTGATTCGTCAACGGCAAGAGATCGTCCAATCGTGTTTTCAAACCAATGTGACCTTCATCCCCGGTGCACGCGCATTCCTCGCTCGTTTCGGCCGCAAACTCCCTTTTGGCATCGCCACATCAATGGATCCCGATATGTTTTTGGGCATCGCCGAAAAGCTGGATTTACTCAGTCTCTTTCCTGCCATTTCCACCCTGCATCAGACTCAAGGGAGAGGCAAACCCGCTCCAGCGCTGTTTCTTGATTGTGCAGCTCGACTCAATGTTGCTCCTGTAGATTGCCTTGTCATTGAAGACGCTCCTTTGGGAATCGAAGCAGCCCGGCGTGCCGGCATGCTCTGCGCCGCGTTGACAACGACATATGAAGCAACCCTACTCGAGCAAGCTGATGTCATAGTTCACAGCTTTGACGAATTCGGTGATTGGCTGGCTTCTCACCTTGACTTTTAGCATAAGTGACGACAGGTCAATGTGCGTACATAATCGTCTGCGTATGGAGTAAAGCAGTGGCAGAAAACATGACTTTCGAAGAATTCGCCGACATCCCCAAAGTCGATGAATCGCTTCTTGCTGAACAAATTCATCTGTTTGAAGAGACTCCTCTTCTTTCTCTTTTCGATTTTCTCCCCATGGCAGTGTTGATTCTCAATACAGCGCGACAAGCCGTGTACGGCAATCCGGCGTTCATTGATGTTCTGCCTCAAGCCGATATCGACCTCATGATCGGACGACGACTGGGAGAAGCCATCAACTGCATTCACGCTGGCAAAGATCCCAGAGGATGCGGTGCATCGGACGTGTGCCGCTTTTGCGGAGCGGCACAAGCACTCCTTGAATCCATGCGAAAACGTGGAGCCATCAATCAGTGCCGTATTCGTCGACATAAGGCAGGGATAGAAGAGGCACTCAATCTCGAAATCAAATCCATGCCGTTCACGTATCACGATCAAGATTTCATTTGGGTCTGCTTGCTTGACATCACACATGAAAAGCGACTTCAGTCGCTTGAAAGCCTATTTTTTCACGATATTCTCAATCAGAGCTCCGCTCTCTACAATATGATTGGCATGCTCAGTTCAGAGAAACAATCTGCTGATATCCCAATTGTCTCAACTTTAGTGGAGATCAGCAACGATCTTATTGATTTGGTGCGCCAACAAAAGGAACTCAGCGATGCTGAAGCCATGCGATTGAAAGTGAGTCCGTCTCAATCATTCGCTCGGGATTTTCTGGTGAGTGCCAAACATTCATTAAGCCGTTTGGCACAAGAGCGCGGCGTATCGATCCTTTTTGACAATAAAGCGGGTGATTTGCTCGTAGAAACCGATGTTGTCCTTTTGGGACGGGCCTTTACCAACCTGGTGAAAAATGCCGTGGAAGCGTCATCATCCGGTCAGGATATCCATCTTGATTGCACCAAACATGATAATACGGTGATATTCAGCGTAAGCAACTCGACGGTGATATCTGAAGATGTTCGTTTACAAGTATTCAACCGTTTTTTTTCGACCAAAGGCAAAATGCGTGGACTCGGTGCATATACAGCCAAAGTTTTCGTTGAACGCTATCTTGGTGGGACGATTGAATTCACCTCAACACCTGAAGAAAAAACCCGATTTTATATTTATTTGCCTGAGGAGTTCCATACTCCCGGATAGTCGGCATCCTTCTGTACTGCATAACCATATTTGCATCATGTCTTTTTCAGTTTATGGTTGCGCCAGATCGCACTCTCCTGACATGAGAGAAAAATCTTCTTTTTCCCGGGGAACACCCGGCATCATAAAGGACATGTTATGAAAGTTTCACTTGGGGCCAAGCCCATGGCTTACCCAACTCCGGCCTGGGTTATCGCAACCTACGACAAAGACAACAAACCCAATGTTATGACTGCAGCCTGGGGTGGTATTTGCTGTTCTAAACCACCATGCCTGACCGTTTCATTGCGAAGCGCAACGTTTTCCCACGCCGCATTGGTTGAACGCAAAGCCTTTACCGTGAATATCCCGACAAAAAATCAAATTGCTCAAGCCGACTACTTTGGCATGGCATCCGGTCGAGATTACGACAAACTCGCTGCCGCAGGTATGACCACTTCTCCCGCCGGTTCAGTTGATGCACCGCTTGTCAATGAGATCCCGCTCAATATTGAATGCAAAATTGTCGGCATCCATGAACTCGGGCTCCATACGCAGTTCATTGGTGAAATCATGGACATTCAAGCAGACGACAGCATTCTGACCGAGGGTAAGCCCGATATGGCCAAACTCGAACCTGTCGTGTTTTGCCCGGAAATCCGGACCTATCACGCATTGGGTGAATTTCTGGGGCGGGCATTCTCTGTTGGAAAAATGTATCTGTAACACGTCATATATTTGAGGAGGATGGGGCACCTCCTCCTCAACGCATCCCGTGCACATTCCATAACGTTTTCTGTTAGCGTCCTCTCCTCCTTGTTTTACGCTCTTCTAAAGCCTTCCTCCGTTATTCGATCGTGTATCCCACCACAACAAAGAACCGTATGTATTGCAGTGGTTGCGAGGAAAAGTCGAAAAAATGGAAAAAGAACGTGACGATGGGTTGAGAAGTTTGGCATATATGTCGCCAAACTGATATGATTCGTCGGTCTGTCCCTGGTCGTGTGGGGAGACAGTTGCAATGTTTTTTGCTCCAAGCCGGTTTAACCGGTCTGAACACCCAACCCGCGGAGGATGGCATGCTATCACAAATTGAAGAGCTTCTCGGCGCTGAAGCACAATCACTTCTGACGCATGAGTGCAAAACCGTCACCAAAGATCAATTGTATCTGCCTGGCCCGGATTTCGTTGATCGTGTTGTTGCCCAGACTGACCGGCCTATCCCTGTTCTGCGGAGTCTTCAGTCGATTTTTTCTCATGGACGATTGGGTGGAACCGGATACATGTCGATTCTGCCTGTAGACCAGGGAATCGAGCACACGGCTGGAGCGAGTTTTGCACCGAACCCCATTTATTTCGATCCTGAAAATATCGTCAAACTGGCACTTGAAGCAGGATGTAACGCTGTTGCCTCAACATTGGGTGTTCTTGGTTCTGTAGCTCGAAAATATGCGCACAAAATTCCTTTCATGCTCAAAATCAACCACAATGAACTGTTGACTTATCCGAACAAATACGACCAGGTCATGTTTGCTCAGATCGAACAGGCATTCGACATGGGCTGTGTGGCCGTTGGAGCCACGATCTATTTCGGATCGGAAGTCAGCAATCGCGAGTTGATTGAAGTATCCAGGGCTTTTCGTCGGGCACATGAACTCGGTATGTGCACCTTCTTATGGTGTTATTTGCGAAATTCCGGATTTAAAAAGGATGGAGTGGATTATCACGCCTCCTCCGATATGACATCACAGGCCGATCATATTGGATGCACGATTGAAGCGGATATCATCAAACAAAAACAACCCACGAACAATGGCGGATTCAATGCGATCGGTTTCGCCAAAACCGACCCGCGCGTCTATTCTGAATTGACCACCGATCATCCCATCGACTTGACCCGATACCAAGTTGTCAATGGCTATATGGGGCGTGCTGGGCTTATCAACTCGGGTGGAGCATCTGGAGAAAACGACTTCGGTCAAGCCGTGCGAACAGCGGTTATCAATAAGCGCGCCGGAGGCATGGGGCTGATCTCGGGTCGCAAAGCATTTCAACGACCAATGGATGATGGGATTCGATTGTTGCACTGCATTCAAGATGTCTTTCTTGAAAAAGATATCACGATTGCCTGATTATATGATCCTTTCTTCTCGTTTCCGGGGGAACATATTCCCCCGGGACGTATCGTGTGCGTCTCCTCTTCGTTTTCGCCCCATTCCTGCATGACATACAACGCCCCAACTCGCTCTCCTACGCCTGTGCTTCGCTTTATCCTTGTTATACTTTGACAATTCCAATACAGTATGGCTTATTCAGCATGTATTCCCCGTCGTATCTCAGCACGATACGAACGGACAGAAGCCATAATGTAAAGTGAAATTGCAATGACGACAGAGCACGACACAACAAACTCGATTGCTTTCGCAGCGCACGGAGAGGGAGCACAACCTGTCGAACGCATGGGGCCATCCATTTTTCGATTAGCGCTTGTTCTTGTTGCATATGTCATTTTTACCGTGGTTATCGGCATTACCTGGAGTTCTTATGAGAATGATCGAATCATTGAAGACACCGATCATCACCTTCGACTGGCAGCCGGATCACTCAAATACATGCTTGCCGAAGATTTCCATGACAGAGCTGTTCACGCCCGCGCTATTGCCCTGCCGGAAGAGCTTGAGAATCGACGCCGCTTCAACGCGTTTGTCAATGAAAGCGACCTGGCCTATGTCTATACCATTGTCGAGAAAAACGGCTCGTTTTATTTTTCTGCTCCCACAGTGACCGATGAAGAAGTGAAAGAACGCCCTTCGTGGTATTTTTATCCCTATGAAGATATTCCGACGGAATTTGTTTCCGCCATGCATGATCGAAAAAACGTCTCTCTGTCTTACTCCGACCAATGGGGGACATTTCGGACGGTATGTCTGACCGAAACGTCTCCTCATGGCAATCCCTACCTGGCTTGTGCCGACGTGGATGTTTCACACCTTGATTCGGTGATGCTTCGAAATATTCTGACTGTTGCGCTCGTTTTACTTGGCTTTATCCTGTTTACCATACCAATCATTTGGTCATTCCGTTCGTTTTATCAAAAATACGCGAAAGATCTCCAAAAACGAAACGACATGTTGATGCTGTACCAGGAGAATTTGGAACAACTCGTGGATGAACGGACGGCGGACTTGTATCGTGCCAAAGATGAAGCCGAAGAAGCCAGCCGTATTAAAAGTCGATTTGTGGCAAATATGAGTCATGAAATTCGGACACCGCTGAACGCCATTATCGGCATTGCCGATAGTTTATCCGGAGCAGACCTGCCACGACGATTTACCCCACTTGTCACGACGCTGAAAAGCGCAGGAGATTTGCTGTTCAGTCTGGTCAACAATATACTCGACATCAGCAAGCTCGAATCTGGCCGCCTCGAATTGATGCCGAGTGATTTCCGACTGCAATCATTCCTGGATGATATCCGCAATATTTTTACCCCACAGATGCAGGCGAAAAATCTCGCGTTCGAGATAGTATTGGATGAGCGTATTCCCGAATGTATCTGCACCGATGCCACACGGTATCGGCAGGTATTGGTCAATTTACTCTCCAATGCGGCCAAATTCACATCAAGAGGCTCCGTCACAGTGCGTATTGAACTGCTGGAAGACAAGGGACAAACAATGGTGTTACGCAACGAAGTGCAAGACACCGGCATCGGCATCCCTCGAGACACACTTCCTCACCTCTTTGAACTGTTTTACCAAGGTGATGTTTCCATGCGACGGATTCATGGTGGTTCAGGAATTGGTCTGAATTTATGTAAACACCTGGTCGAACGTATGGGAGGAACGATTGAAGCGCGAAGCCGTATCGGTCAGGGAAGCACGTTTCTTTTTACCATTCAGGTACAAAAAGGCT
The DNA here is from genome assembly GCF_000429305.1 of Desulfovibrio inopinatus DSM 10711. Lineage (NCBI taxonomy): Bacteria > Pseudomonadati > Thermodesulfobacteriota > Desulfovibrionia > Desulfovibrionales > Desulfovibrionaceae > Desulfovibrio > Desulfovibrio inopinatus. Next base: position 49,718 of record NZ_AUBP01000032.1, on the reverse strand, counting down.
GCACTGCAGGACTCGAACATGGACTGCACGTTCCAGGTGTTGATAAAACCAGTCACTTGCGCGCACTCATTGCCGAAGACAATATAAGCAATGTCACATTGCTTGACTTCTATTTCAAAGACTCACCACATGAAGCCGATATCGTTAAAAATGGTTTGGATGCGTTTACGCAGTTTACTCAGTTTACATATGATATCGTCTTCATGGATCTGGAGATGCCGATCATGGACGGGTTCGAAGCTGTGCGCCGCATTCGTGAATATGAACGCGTCAACAAGCTGCCTCCCACTCCGATCATTGCACTGACAGCCCACGCCACAACCGATGTCATGGAGCAAGTGTTGACCTCTGGATTTTCGGGATACCTGACAAAACCCATCACAAGAGAGCGATTATTCGATGAAATGCTCAAGGGAGCCAAGCAGAATGTCACACTCATTCCTCCCCAAAAGGAAATAAAAGACGACCTTTCCGATGTTTCTGTTTCTCATGAAACATCATCGAACCACCTCAAAGAACATCAGCCTCAAAACATAACGCTACGGAAGCGCTTACGCGACCTTCTCCCCGGATATATCACATCGCTGATGACAGATTTAGATGAGATGCAACAAAAACTGGAGCAGCCTGATTTTGAATCCGTTCGCAAAATCGCACACAAGATAAAAGGCTCTGGAGCATCATTTGGATACCCGACGATCACCGAACTTGCCACAGTACTGCATGAGGCTGCCGCATCCGGCAAAGAGGTTGACGTCAAGAGCAACGCCGACGCGCTTATCCGCTTTGCCCAAACCATTGGGCCGGATGGAACGGTTGAGGAACCTGCATGAAATTCCTGATAGTTGATGATGACGAAAATATCTGTAAAATTTTGACGTTTTATCTTGATCTTTATGGTCAATGCCATGCATGCAGTCGTGCATCCGAAGCAATACTACTTTTCCGTAACGCATTGGAAACAGAACCATTTGACGTTGTCTTTATGGATATTGACATGCCGGAAATGACAGGTCATGAGCTGGTCACCATTCTCCGTGGCGCCGAGGAAACACAGAAGGTTCCGTTCCATAAAACATTCAAGCTTGTTATGGTTTCAGCATATGACGACATAAAAAACGTGACTGCTTCTTTTTTTCGTGGACACGCCGAATGTTTTGTCCCGAAGCCTGTAACGGAAAGCCGTATTCTCGAAGCTCTTCGCCAGGCCGACATTCTGAAGTGATTGTGGATGTAAGGCTTTCTCTTTCTACTATACAATATAACGTTCTGAGGATGCTACTCTGGCATCTTCACGGAATGAAGGAGGCGACAGTGAAATCCATCAGCATTTTCTGTTTGACGGTTCTTTGTATGGGACTTCTTTCCTGCTCGTCCACGTCCATGCAAGCTGAGCCGTCTCAAGGGGCCGGCTTTGTTCCCATGGATGAGATGGCTAATCGAGAAGATCTTCCCTTCGACAAAATCTGGGTCAAATCCGGTATCGACCTGAAAAAATACAACACGATCTATTTCAAAGACGTCAACACCTCCTACCTCATCAAGAGAGATTGGTGGAAAGAGCAGTTCCGCAAGGACAAAGTTGAAGCAGACGCCAAAGAAGTCGCTCAATACATGAAGAAGGCCTTTGTCACCGCTTTTCAAAAAGACCCGAAAAAACGCTTTACCGTCATTGAAACACCGGACGCCAATTCTCTAACGGTGGAACTGGCATTGACGGAACTTGTCCCGAGTGATCCCGTTCTCGAAGCAATCGGTCTCGCAGCCCCGTATGGTTCCGGAACGGTTCTCATGGCGGCGGTGAAAGGTTCGGGAGCCAGAGCAACCGTGGCGTTTGAAGCTAAAATTAAAGACACGTCATCGGGCGAAGTTCTGGCCATGGCCGCTGATCGCCGATATGGCAAAGTCGCTCCTATCAACTTGCGAGGATTAACGTGGTACGGAGAATCCGAGGTTGTCATTGATGACTGGGCGAACGAATTTGTCGAAATTGCCAACAAACAACCAGGTGAAGTCATCAAACCAGCCAGTCCGTTCACACTGTCGCCGTGGTAGGACACCGTGATGCGGACATGAAGCCGAAACATTTTTCCCAATACTTTCGAGAGAATGTCGAGAAGGAGAGAAGAGGAGCATGCCCCCGTTCACTGTTGCCCTGATCCAGATGCATCCGGAAGAAAACACGGCAATAACCCTGGAAAAAGCAGAAGCGCTGTTATCCGAAGCCGCGGACAGTGGAGCTGACATTGCCTGTTTGCCCGAACTGTTTTTGACGCCGTATTTTTGTCAGACAGAAGACCATGATGCCTTCAATCTCGCGGAGCCCATCCCCGGCCCGACGACACAACGGCTGAGTCGATTGGCCCGTGAGAAACAATTGACGATTGTTGCATCACTGTTTGAAAAACGCGCCCCAGGTCTCTTCCACAACACCATGGCGGTATTGACACCGGACCGAGATGTCCCTGAGATCTATCGTAAAATGCACATCCCCGACGACCCGGGGTATTATGAAAAGTTCTTTTTTACGCCTGGCGATCTCGGATTTCGTGCGTTTGATACCCCGCATGGCAAAATCGGTGGCCTGATTTGTTGGGATCAGTGGTATCCCGAAGCCGCTCGCCTGACCGCTATGCATGGAGCGCAGATCCTCTTCTATCCAACGGCAATAGGCTGGCATCCTGCAGAAAAAGCCGAATTTGGGGAAGAACAACAGAATGCCTGGCTGACAATTCAACGCAGCCACGCCATTGCCAATGGACTGTATGTCGCTGGAGTCAATCGAGTCGGGCACGAAATCGGTGCGGCTGGGGGAGACGGCATCGAATTCTGGGGAACAACGTTTCTTGCCGACCCCATGGGCAATATCATTGCCCAGGCCGACACCACGAGTGAACAAACGCTGTTGGCTGAAATCGATCCGCAACGTATTGAAACGATCCGCCAACATTGGCCGTTCTGGCGTGACAGACGTATTGATGCCTATACGGGTATCGATCGTCGTTTTTTTTAGAGTTTATTGAGTCGTTTGCCTTTCGAAGAAGCGCAAACGGGGAGCCCGTAAAAAGCCCTTCCCATTTGCGCCTCTTCGGCCTCGCACCCACCAAAATTTCTGATGATTACAACGAAGACGTGTAATGCGGTCGGGCTTAGCCGTGATTGTCCCGTCTTGTCTCCGACTTGCATCCTGTGCCCAAATGAAATGTAATAATCTTCAGCAGCTTATTCATATCAATGGGCTTGCTAATATAATCCGTCATGCCCGTGGCAATAAATCGTTCGCGATCGCCGGGCAAGGCATGCGCTGTCATGGCGATAATCGGAATATTCGCAAACGCATCGGACATTGCTCGTATATTCCGCGTTGCCGACACACCGTCGAGAAGCGGCATCTCGATATCCATCAAAATGCAGTCAACAGGTGTTGTTGTCAACATATCAAGAGCTTCCTGGCCATTGTGCGCCGCAAGTAAAGAAAATCCCATTTTCTCAAGGATACTCGCTGCTGCATGGAGACAGGTCTCATCGTCCTCCACAACAAGTATACATTGCTTTTCCTGCAAATCAGGGAAGGGGGCGGTTATCGAATTCGAAACAACATACTCCGTATTCTCGGTCGCACGATCATCGGACATTTGTTTAAATTGTAAACTGAAGTACATACGTGTCCCATGTCCAGGCATACTGTCGACAGCAAGTTCAGTATTCATCGCCGTAACAAGCCGTCGAACAATGGATAGGCCAAGCCCTGCACCCTGATGACTCCGCGTGAGTGATTTCTCACCCTGAACAAACGCACTGAATACGGCATCAAGTTGATTGTCGGCGATGCCACTGCCTGTATCAGCAACGCAAAACAGCAAGCAGACGTTCCTATCATCACGGCTGGAAAGCGGCGAAATGGTCAGCTCGACATACCCTGAATCCGTAAATTTAATGGCATTCCCCACGAGATTGAACAAAATTTGTTGTAAACGCAGTTCATCCCCAACAAGCTGCTGTGGAATGGACGGATCAATATGCAATCGAAGTTCGATACCTTTGTCGCAAGCGGTTTTACTAAAGAGTGCTCCAAGCGCGTTTATCACTTCTGTCAAGAAGAAGGGATCTTCATTTAAAACCAAGTTATCAGCTTCGATGCGTGACAAGTCGAGTATATCAGAGAGTAGTCGTGTAAGACGTGTCGAGGATGCAAGAGCATGATGGATGTATTCATTTTGTTCAGAATTGAGATCGGTCGTCCGCATCAACTGCAGCATGCCGATGACACCATTGAGCGGTGTACGAATCTCATGACTCATATTCGCTAGAAATTGCGATTTTGCTGTATTGGCTTCGTCGGCCAACTGTTTGGACTTGCGCAGTGACGCTTCGGCTTTGAGTTGATCAGTAATATCATGAAAAAGTACCAAAACAAGGTCTTGCTGCTGAATACAAAACGGCTTGGTCAAAATTGACGCATGGCCAAGCGTCTTTCCGGCTGTTTTGACGGTAACATTGGGAAAGTGCTGTACAGCACTCCCCACTGCCCTAAAGTCGATCGGCAAAGAGGACGAGTTTCCCGTTACAGACGTCGCATTACAGACAATAAAATCATGAGGGCGCAATCCCAGCAAGTCGTTTCGTGACATCCCGAAATAGCTTTCCGCTGTTTCGTTGCATTCAACCACCTGTTCGGTTGTACGATCCAAAACAACCACGGGATCCATGATTGAAGAAAAAAGCAGCCTATACTTTTCTTCGCTTTCACGCAGACGTGTTTCTCCACGCCGTTGCAACACTTCAGAGCGAATAAGTACAGCAAAAGCCAAAAGGAGGAAGCTCATCCCCCCGCCCCAAATAAAACCATATTGTATCCGGGCATTAGACTTTTGTTTATCCACGGCAGCTTCATAAGGCGCCATGGGAACAGTGACACTTATCCCACCTCGAATATCACCTTCTTTGTAACCTTGTTTGCCATGGCACTTGAGGCAACTCTTTTCGGTCACCATCGGTCGCATAAAATGAAGAGCTGATTCATTATTCTCCGTCGTGAATTCATAGAACTCATCATGAGCGGAATGGAATGACGCCAGAGCTTTAGCTTCCCAAGCTGATGGTTTATTGGAAGGACGGATCGGATTCAAGCTTGTAATATGCGCCTGCAAACCTGGAGATAGTCGCATGACATTGTAGACCATGCGTGTCATATAGGCGGGGTTAATCAGGGTGAGATGCAGACCATTTGTCGTTACAGCATCACGATATGGAACATCAAGATACGGATTTGGTTGCACGCCATCGCGTATTTGAACGTAGACTCCGCCCATATTGGAAGCCCAACGTCGGTATGAAATATCCTTACTATAGGCAGTGCGTGCTTCAAGCAATGCATGAGAACGAAAAGAGATCATTTCGCTTTCTACTGATCGCGAATACAGAAGAATAAGCAGTCCTGACCAGAGTACAGTGGCCAGCGCACCAACAGTAAAAATGGCCACGAAGATTCGCAACGATTACTCCGAATTCGGCGATGTTGGACCAATAGTATTCCGGATAGGAAAAAGAGAGAGTGACCGGAAATACACACTACTTACTGAAACGGATGCATCCTCACACGACAACAAAACTTGTATAAAGAATATTATTATGCGTAAATACCATAGAACGGCATACACAAACAAGTGATGAATCGTTGAAAAACGGCGTATACATTGACCGAAACAACCACCGATGCTACCCTAAACCATGAACAACGCGAATGTATTGGACACTCATCACCAGATTTTAGGCAGAGTGATTCTTATCGTTCTCGCGCTCATCTGGTTCGTTTGGCCCGCTCCAGCCCAGGCGAAAAACGCCGGATTGACGCCGGTGCGTCTTCAGCTCAAATGGCGACATCAATTCCAATTCGCCGGTTATTACGCAGCATTGGAAAAAGGTTTTTACCAACAGGCCGGTCTCGATGTCAGCATTCTGGAAGGCACAACGACACCGGCTGTGGATATCGTCGTCTCTGGCGGTGCTGAGTTCGGAGTTGCATCATCCAATCTCGTACTTTCCCGATCCGAGGGCAAGCCGGTTGTTGCTTTAGCCGTCATTTTTCAACATTCCCCTTTAGTCTTTCTCACTACGGAACGGTCCGACTTAGCATCGATTCATGACATGCTCGGCAAGCGCATCATGATAGAAAACGATGCAGCTGAACTGCTCGCTTATCTCAAAGACGAAGGTCTCCCCATCAAGCAGATGCAGTTTGCTCACCACACGTTCAGCCCGGCTGACCTCATCGCGAACAAAGTCGACGCCATTTCCAGTTATTCCACAGACGAACCATTTCTTCTTGAAGAACGTGGTGTCCCGTATCAGGTTTTTACCCCACGATCGGCTGGAATCGACTTTTACGGTGATACGCTCTTCACCACAAAAGAAGAGGTCCAAAAGCATCCCGATGTTGTCAAAGCATTTGTGGACGCCTCGCTCAAAGGCTGGGCTTATGCCTTTGAACACGAAGACGAAATCATCGACCTGATCCTCACTCACTATAGCGATCGTCATAGCCGAGCACATCTCAAATTCGAAGCCGAGCACATGCGGCGACTCATTTTACCCGAACTTGTTGAACTCGGATATATGAGCCCAGGACGCTGGACACATATCGCCAAGACATATGCTCGCATGGGGATGATCCCGAAAGATTTCGACGTATCCAGCCTGATATGGGAACGTGATCCCAAACCGGACCTCCATCGACTCTATATCATTCTCGGTTTGTCTTTTCTCACAATCTCCATCATTGGTGCCGTGTCTTTCCGCTTCTACGTCATGTCGAAGAGGTTGAAACGTCATGTCCACAAACTCAAAACCGCAGAAGTTGAAATCAACCAGGCACGCGACGAAGCCAATGCAGCCAACCAGGCGAAAAGTGATTTTCTGGCCCGAATGAGCCATGAAATTCGTACACCTATGAATGCTATACTCGGGATGAGTCACCTTGCACTTTCAACGGAATTGAATCCCAAGCAACGCGACTATCTGCAAAAACTGCAAAATGCAGCGACGTCACTGTTGGGTCTCATCAACGATATTCTTGATTTCTCCAAAATCGAAGCCGGTAAAATGCATATTGAACACACCCCGTTCCACCTGGACGAAATTCTTGATGGGGTGTCGGGTGTCATTGGATTCAAAACGGAAGAAAAAGGCCTGGAGCTCATTTTCAAGATTGCGCCGGATGTTCCTCTGAAGCTAATCGGCGATCCTTTACGACTCAGTCAAATTCTCACCAACCTCTGTGGCAATGCCGTCAAATTCACCGAGAATGGGGAAGTCGTCCTCGAAGTCTCGGTTGATGATGTACGCAACAACACGGCTATCCTCCGTTTTACGATCAAAGATACTGGCATTGGGATGACACCTGAGGAGCAACAACGACTCTTCACGTCTTTTGCGCAGGCCGATGAAACCATAACCCGGCGCTTCGGTGGAACCGGACTCGGCCTCGTCATCTGTAAGCGACTCATTACAATGATGCGTGGAGACATTGAGGTTTTCAGCACTCCCGGCAAGGGGAGTGTCTTCACGTTTCATATCGAGCTTGGTCTGGACCCGGCCGAAGACCAAAAAGCCAGTCAGGTCGACCCCGATCTTCGTGGTCTCAAAACGCTGGTGGTTGACGACAATGCCACAGCGCGTGAAATTTTAAAGGCGGTCCTGACGTCGTATAGTTTCCGAGTCACAACCGCTGAATCTGGAGAAGAAGCTTTGACAATCCTTGAAGGAACCGACGCCTCAGACCCATTTCAGCTTGTGTTGATGGACTGGAAGATGGACGGCATGGACGGTGTTGAAGCCTCCCGTCGAATCAAGAAAGAAGTCCATCTGGAGTCAATACCTCAGGTTCTCATGGTGACGGCGTATGGTCGACAGGAAATTCATGACCGGGCAGCACGCGTCGGTATTGATGCATTTCTCGTCAAACCGGTCAATCCGTCCGTCCTGTTCGATACCATCATGAATTTGTTCGGCCATATAACCCATGACCAACGTCTCCCCCGACTTCAATTCCGTCGCTCAAATCCCCGCGATTTCGATAACATTGCCGGAGCAAAAGTGCTTTTAGTCGAAGACAATGCCGTCAATCGACAAGTCGCATCGGAATTGCTTCAAAAAGCCAGACTCCATGTTGTAACTGCAGAAAATGGCCGCGAAGCCGTGGAGACCGTGGCCGCTGATCCCGATATCGAACTCGTACTCATGGACATTCAAATGCCGGAAATGGATGGGTATGAAGCCGCCACAGCAATTCGACTCAACCATCTAGCAGAGACGTTGCCGATTGTTGCCATGACAGCCCATGCATTGGTCGGCGACCGGGAAAAAAGCCTGGCTGCGGGTATGGATGACCATATAACCAAACCCATAGATCCGGACGCCTTGTTCGAAGCACTCAAGAAATGGATCCAACCTAAACGCCGGGATACGACACCAGCACGTTCTGATCATTTCGATAAAACTATGGAGGATGTGGAGTTGCCCCAGCAACTTCCCGGCATGGACATCAGTGCTGGCTTGCGATGCGTTGACGGCAACGCACGGCTCTATCGCAAACTACTGTTCGATTTCCGACGCGAATTCAGAGAGATCAGCTCCACGCTCCAGGAACTGATCACGGCGGAAGATATGGATCGCGCTGAGCGCATGGCGCATACGTTAAAAGGTGTCGCATCGAATATCGGGGCACGGTATGTGGCCGCAAACGCCGCACAGGTCGAACACGCGTGTCGAGAACGACAGCGAGAGGAAGCGCTGTCCGCTGTGCCTGCACTCATGCAAAGTATGGAAATGGTATTGTCCGGGCTCGACACGAATCTTCCCGAAGAGTCCAAGGCTCCAACGCTGCCTTCCGACGAGACAGATTGCACTGTCGATATCGATCGTGTGATGCCACTTTTGGTTACTTTACGAACGCTGTTGGAAGAAAACGACATGGATGCCCAAGAATCACTCAATGCGTTGCACCAGGCGTTGGAACCCTGTTGTGCGGCTCGGCTTGCCGAGCTGGACGAGGCCGTCTCTGACCTTGAATTCGAGCGTGCCATAGTTTTGGCCGATGCATTGCAGAATGATATTACAGGGAATGGAACCTCGTCATGAACGATATCTACAAAGAAAAGCCTCAGCTCCTCATTGTGGATGATGCCCCGGCCAATTTGAAAATATTGGTCGATATGCTCAAAAGCGACTATCGTATTGTTTTCGCCAAAGAAGGAAAGACCGCGCTTCAACTGGCCGCATCGAAAAAACCGGATTGTATTTTGCTCGATATTCTCATGCCGGGCATGGATGGATACGAAGTTTTGACCCAACTCAAGGCAGACCCGTTACTGCGGGATATTCCTGTTATTTTCATTACCTCTCGCACGTCGACAGAAGATGAAGCAAAAGGATTCGCGCTGGGTGCCGTCGATTACGTCGGCAAGCCATTTATCCCCGAGATTGTTAAAGCACGAGTGGATACTCAAGTCCGGCTCAAACGGAAGTCCGAACTTCTCGAAGAGCTTGCTGGCATTGATGGTTTGACCGACATACCCAATCGACACAGCTTTGACGAAACCCTGTCCCGGCTATGGGAACAAGACGACACAGCTCCGATAGCGCTCATACGTATCGACGTGGATCATTTCGAGGCATTCAATGACAGTGCCGGGTATGTTCAGGGGAACTGGTGTCTGCGTCGACTGGCCAAAGCAATGCACACCGCACTCCAGTGGTCGGGCAGTCTGTTGGCGCGATATGGCGAAGAAAAATTTGCTGTTGTACTGCCTGGGTGTCCACTCAAGTCGGCACATTTTCAGGCTGAAACTCTGCGCAACGCGGTGACGGAACTCCATATTGAGCATCCGTCTCCAGAATATGCGTATGTCACGGTGAGCCTTGGGCTGGCCAGTATTGACCCTACAGAGGAGACCATCGACCCCGAAGAGCTCATACAACGCGCCGAACAAATGTTGTATCTGGCAAAAGCCAACGGCTGCAATCGTACGGAAATATTCTCATCCTCCTATTGAATACTCGTGGTAAAATCACCCCAACCCAACCCAGCCCAGCCCAGGTGCAGTATAGAGCGTAAGAGGATACAGAATGGACACGATTGAACAGAAAAGAAAAATCCTCATCGTGGACGATTCAGCAACAGACATTAAGATTCTTGTCGACCTGCTCAAAGCCGACTATGCCGTGTTGTTTGCTCGCGACGGCCAAACGGCCTTGCGCCTTGCCGCAACCAAAAAGCCTGACCTTATTTTGCTTGACATCCTCATGCCCGATATGGATGGGTACGAAACCTCGAACAGACTCAAAGCAGATTCGGCAACACAAGATATTCCCATTATTTTTGTGACGGCCCTGACCGGAGAAGAAGACGAGGTGGAAGGGCTCGAACTCGGTGCTGTCGATTACATTACCAAGCCTTTTACACCGGCCATTGTCCGCGCCCGAGTCAAAAATCATCTTGCACTCCACGAAGCACTCCGTATCCGCGAAGACGTGGATCGCATGACCAAGCATGACCTGAAGAATCCCCTGGGAGCAATTTTGGGGCTGACCGAATTTCTTATCGGAGAAAAAAACCTTCCGGAAAACGTTCAGGAAGCTTTACGCATCGTCCAATGCGCAGGATACCGTATTCTCGGGACACTCAATAAATCCATCGACATGTATGCCATGGAAACAGGTGTCTATGTTCCCAAAGCAGAGCGTGTCGAACTTATCCCTGTTTTGCAGAGAACAATTTCCGAAGTAACAAGCCGTCCTGAATTTACCGATCGTGTTGTCCAGCTTGAAACGGCTCATGTTCAAGGAGAACCAGCATCGACACTCTTTGTACTGGCCGAAGAGTTACTGCTTTTTTCTTTGTTCTCCAACCTGTTGGCCAACGCCTTGGAAGCATCGACATTGCAGGATCCCGTTATGGTGCGCATACAGAAGAAGGCAGAACAAGCGTGCATCACCGTCCATAACATGGGGTGTGTTCCCGCATTGATACGTGACCGTTTTTTTGAAAAGTATGTCACCGCAGGGAAGCCCGGTGGAGTTGGCCTGGGAGCGTATACCGCGCGATTAATGGCCCGAACCTTAGGCGGTGATGTGACCATGTCGACGTCGGTTGAACATGGTACGGACGTAACGGTCCGTCTTCCACTGGCATCGACGCAAGAAATAACGTCGTTGCCAGAACAGCGTCCCGACAAAGAACTATCGCGTTCCGAAGATCTCCCTCCCATGACAATTCTACTCGTGGATGACTCCGAATTTACGCACTTTATCGTAAAAACCTATCTCAAAAAAACAGCCTGCCAACTCGAATCGGCTTTAAGTGGTATGCAAGGTCGAGAGATGGCCAAGACAAAGCGCTATGACGTCATTCTTATGGATTTGGAAATGCCTGATATGGATGGCATTACAACTGTTCATGCAATCCGAGATGATGAAATGCACGCCGGTCTAACACCCGTCCCCATCCTTGCCTTGTCAGGTCGCCTCCCGAACCACCTTACCGAAGAGCGCCTCTTCCAAGCGAAACTGGCAAAGCCTCTTGTAAAAAAACAGCTCTATGAACACCTCCTTGCAGCAATCTTGCCTTCTGAATCTTCCCAATAACGAGAGAGAACGTTACAATTTAATGTTATTTGTTTTTTTTCTTTACTGTTCAGCCTAAATTAGAGATAAAGTATTCACAGTATTTCATTGGTTTTCATGGCGACAACTCCGTGAATAATACGCACTTTCTCTGCTCAAAACCTCACTTAAGCCATCCATTAATGAAGTTTCGACCGGACAATGTTTATCATTCATCACATATGCAGCAACTCTTTTTGATATGAAAAGCATAAAATATCGTATTTTTAAACAGCTTTGCATCTTTAGCCTTCTCGCGACATTAATTATTTGTATGGGAGTCTATCTTCTCGCAATAGAAACCTCACATCGATCAATGGTCGAGATCAAAGACATCACCATACAAAACGCTATTAATGTATTTAGTTTATTTGATACAGCCTCCGCCATGGTTGAAGCAGAAGTCGACCGTTCACTCCATAATGTCTTGCCAACATTAGCTAACGATATTCGTACTCTTGGTCCGCACTCCGTTGACGAAAGCAAATTAATCACATTGGCTCGGCAATATAACATTGATGATATATATCTCATCAATGATCATGGCGATGTCTTCATGACGACATTCAGTCCAGATAAAGGTTTAAATCTTTTTAGTGTATCCGAATCGTTGACCAACAGACTCCGCGACCTTTTTGGCGCAGGTGAAATCCATATTGATCGTCTCGGATTTTCCAGCCGAACAGGAATTCTCAAAATATATGCGTTTTACAGTCCTGTCGGTTCTGATTTTATCCTGGAAGTGGCGGTCAATTTTACAGATGCAATGCGCCGCTTTGCTCCCGGATCGGAATATGGACAGGGACTGAAGCATGCCTTTAATGAAGTTGTACGGGCTACACCGTATGTTATTGGATTGGATATATTTAAATATAATACAGTCGGAAGTTGGTCTTTACTGAATCAGGGTACCCCTCTACCCATCGATATTGTTAATAAGCTGAAAGTTTCCTCCAACGTCACAATAGAAACCAATGGCATTATCACGCAATATCGTTCATTCACACTGAAGAATACCCGACTCCCATTGGCCAATTCCGGCACCTGCATCATGATATCGTATGACTTCTCCAGTTTTGAATCTGCACCACTCAAAGCAGCGGGGAAAATTTGGCTGCTCGTCTTTATCGTTACAATTCCAGCATTTATTCTCGTAGCACGCTTTTTCAATTCCAGCGTGCTAGCCGAGGTCAGCCGTGTCAACACAACGCTCGCGACCGTCAGCCAGAGAGAATTGACGTGCGTGATACCCCAGGCTCGTGATCGGGAATTCGATTCCATCTTCACTCATATCTCTCAACTTTGCGATTCGTTGAAACGAAAAGAGGAGGATGTCGTTCAAACGACAACAAAGCTTCTCGAAGCTAATTCTGAACTCAAATTGTTCCGAGAGATTTTCGACCATTCACTTGATGGTATTATCATTACCGATGTTCAAGGCCGTATTCTCATTGTCAATGATGCGTTCATACACATCACGGGCTACTCTTTGGCTGAAGTCGAAGGGCACACTCCGCGCATTCTGAAATCAGATCGACATCAGGATTCGTTCTACCGCCAATTGTGGCGCGAACTTTTGGAAACCGGAGGATGGCAGGGAGAAATATGGAATAGACGCAAAGATGGCTCCATTTATGCTCAATGGACCAGCATCGTCTCGATTCGCGATAACGTCGGCAATGTGACTCACTATGTGGGACAACTGCACGACGTTACTGCGAACAAAGAGCAGGAAGCGTACATTCTCTTCCAAGCGAATCATGATGCACTGACAAAATTACCGAACCGCACGTTGTTGCTCGACAGGCTCGATATGGCCATACGCCATGCCAAACGCAACAATTCCCAGCTCAGTCTTCTCTTTCTCGACCTGGACAATTTCAAAAGTGTCAACGATTCCCTGGGGCATGATGTTGGTGACCAGCTCCTTATCGACGTGTCAAAACGCCTGAAAGCACAAATTCGCGATGAAGATACTTTAGCTCGACTCGGTGGCGACGAGTTTGTCATTCTTCTTCACCACATTAGTCACAACGAAGACGTCATCGACGTCATTCATCGAATTATCAAAACATTTCGTGTTCCTTTCAATCTGGCTGGCGCGCCGTATTATATCACAACCAGTGTAGGGGCATCGATCTTTCCCCTTGATGGATACGATGCGGATGATCTCATTAAATGCAGCGATGTCGCAATGTATTCGGCCAAGCAAGGAGGACGAAATACCTTTTCATTTTATACCGAAGAAATGGGTGAGCAGAGTCGGCGCAAGCTTGCATTGGAACAAGATTTACGACACGCCGTCGAAAAGCAGCTCCTCGATATATTATATCAACCCATAATATCTACACACACCAACGAAATCGTCGGGGTTGAAGCACGATTGCATTGGAATGGTGCGCACGGTTCGATCGACGCGGAAAAAATTTCTCGCGTGGCGAAGAAAACCGGCCTGTTGCAACACGTGGGGAATCTGCTTCTGGAACATGCGATAGCACAAGTTGCAAAATGGCGTCGAGAGTTTGATATCCCACTGTTTTTAAGCCTTGGTATGAGTGCAGTGCAAATCGCAGATACCAACCTCCCCGCCCGCATCGGTGAATTAACCGGCCGAAATGGTTTGCCACCGGGAGCTCTGAATATCGATATCCAGGAAGCCGACATTGTCTCCGATCCCGAGAGTGTCGCGGCGTCCATTCGACGTCTCACGACCTATGGCGTCAAAGTCGCCATTGATGGGTTTGGTGCTGGGGCATCGTTGCTGACTCGCCTCCATCGATTTGATGTGACTTCGATCAAACTCGACAGGAGTGTTGTCGCTATGCTGTCATCTCAATCCGGAACAGACTATGTGTTGCAGACCATGGCCGTCCTGTCGGGAACTCTTGGTCTGAATGTCGCAGTCAACGGCGTGGAAAACCCGGCGCAACTTGATGCCATCAAACATAGTGGATGTTGTTGGTCATACCAAGGAAGACTGGTGTCGAAAGCAATCGGGGCGAAAGAACTTTCCAATGCGCTCAGGAACTCCAAATTGGAGCGCAATGATCATTCTCCCTCAACGTCCATTTCATCGACCTGACATAACTCTATTTGCAATTCCGCCTCTCCCCTGAGAATGAAACCTGGAGCGGCTTCTGTTTCGTTTACGAAATCGATGAAATCCACTATAAAAAACGGGTGCAGTTTCCTCTAAGACCAACTGACGCAACTCCCACCCACCCTGGTCGCCGGAGAGACGAATGCGGGAAATTTTAGTCATCGACGATGAAAAACCGACTCTGTCCATGTTTTCCCTCTACCTTGAAGCCTATGGACATACGGTCATCACAGCCGAAAATGGCGAAGAGGGCCTCGAACTCTTCAAGGAACGCAAACCTTCCATTGTCATTACGGATATAAAAATGCCGGGCATGGATGGGCTGGAAGTATTGCAGCGCATCAAGGGAATCAGCCCACTCACCGAAGTTATTGTCATAACGGGGCATGGAGATATTGATCTTGCCCTAAAAGCACTGAATCTTAACGCAACCGACTTCATCGACAAGCCCATAAGCCGTGAGGCTCTGGAAGCAGCGTTAAATCGAGCTGATGAACGGTTGATCGCAGTAGTCAACAAAACCGATGAAATCGAGGTCAATCAGGTCGGTGATGTGGCCATCATCGAAATTCGAGGTAATGTCACCTCTCGTTCCGAACCGTTTTTAATCGATGCCTATAAAGATGCGTCGGGAGAAACTGGCCTGCACAAACTTATTCTTCACTTTGACGATGCCGCATCTATTAATGGGGCTGGCATCGCCGTGTTGACTCAGCTCCTCATGGAAAGCGAAAAACGCGGTCAACCTGTTGCCATTGCAGGACCATCAGACAACTTTCGCAAAGTTTTTGATATCGTCGGTATCACCAGAATTGTGAAGATTTACGACACTGCTCACGCCGCTTTGGCAGCTCTGGAAAAAACCGAAACCGTTAAACCCCCACCAAGTTAAAATGCACGTGCTCTCGTAATGCCCGGTATTCAATTGGTATTGAATGTTCGTACATGCAGAGACAGGCTATGAAACAATGAGAACGTTACGCAAAACAATGCGAAAATTACGTCTTCGCATTATACGTTACGCGGTGATGGGAGTGCTTCTCGGAGTGCCACTCACTCTCGCCCATTCAACAGTTACCGCCCAAGACGATTGCACCACTGTTCGCATTACGACGAGCTTCAAGGCCCGTTCTTTGTCTGAAGCTTTGGATAAATTATCCGAGATTTCCGGATGCTCCATTAAAATTGACAAAGAATGGGAAAGCACACAGGTGACGGTATCATTTCACGAAACCCCACTATGGGATGCGTTGGACCGTCTTGTACGAGCTGCTGAAATCCGTAATTTTGCTACAATTGCAACGCCATCCGAACGCCGCTTGCATATTCGTGTCCTTGACGAGCACCAAGGCGATACGAATACCCCCAAGCGAAAACCGCAGCACAATATCCCGTCGAAACTCTTTCCCCCTATGCCGTAACGCGCCCGGAATTTTTCTGGCGATATGAGCTCCTTGAGATCTATCGCAAGGATCACAAATATTCTGTAACACCTTTGACAAACCAACGTGTCAGTGGAATTACATCTCTTATCCCGTGACAGACGTTGAGAACTTCTGAAACGACCTCTTCGATACATGGGCATACGCTGAGAGGGAGTGTGAAAAGGCATTTTTTATTTTTTTTGGAAGAAGCTCGTTTTTGTTCTTTACACCGCCAAAAAAGCCAGTATAAAGATCAGAACGATTCTTGATTAAGACTGATTCGAAATCAACATAAAGGAGAATTCCATGTCCAAAGCTGAAGCCGATCTCAAAGAAGCCTTTGCTGGTGAATCCCAAGCCAACCGTAAATACCTTGCTTTCGCGAAACAAGCCGACAAAGAAGGTCATCCTCAGGTCGCAAAACTGTTTCGGGCTGCTGCCGAAGCAGAAACCGTTCATGCCCATGCTCACCTGCGTGCGCTTGGTGGCATCGGCGACACTGTGTCCAATTTGAAAGAAGCTGTCGCCGGGGAAACCCATGAATTTAAAGACATGTACCCGGATATGATCGAACATGCCAAGGAAGAAGGCCACAAAGCCGCTGAACGGTCTTTCACCTATGCCAATGCCGTCGAAAAAATCCATGCCGATTTGTACCAGAAAGCTCTGGACAACATCGAGTCCCTGGCTGATGTCGATTATTATGTTTGTTCGGTTTGTGGCTACACCTGTGAATCCGAAGCCCCTGAAAAGTGTCCTGTCTGCTCTGCCGCGGCCAAGGCATTTTTCAAAGTCGATTAGTCACGACATAATCCTCCGGGTGTGCCGGTCGTGACACCCTTTGCCTCTCACCTCCCAATTGAGAGAGCCGGGAATCCATGCCAGGATTCCCGGCTTTTTTATTTTGGAGAAACGGGCATGATCATACCGCATATTTCTGATAATGATCATGTTTGGAAAATAATAAAAAACACGGTATGCTCCATACACTGCATTTGCCATGTGGTTAAAACAGCGAAGCAAGCAAAAAAAATAACGAGAAAACGATGCAACGCATCAACTATCTATATCTTTCTCTTGAAGCTCAAATGCGCTACAGTATGGGCAACTGGAGACACAGTTCTGGTTCTTCAAAGATAGAGAAAAAACATAAAAGGGACGCACAAAGGCGTCCCCTCTCCTTTTCGACGGACCGTCCGTCAGTTTCCCGAAGGAAGACTTTGAGTGTAGCCCGAGTTGGCTATAAAGGCAAACTGTAGCCTGGAGCAATCCATGCGTTTCAAGAACTTAAGCCGACAACTTGAGGCTGGCCCCGTGCAATGCCAACGCGGAGTCTGTGCTATTGACATTGATGATGATGGCTTATGTGAGGCCTATATTTGTGCTCACGATGGACCAAACTTACTGTTGGACTTCAATGATGGAGTCTACCGTCTCTTTCTTTTGCCCCAACTCAGCGATGCTGCTGCATCATCACAGAGTGCAGTAGCTTGTGATGTCAATGCTGATGGATTGGAAGAACTCTACGTTCACAATATCAGCGATGAAACGGTTGCAGTTCCATCATCCGATCGACTGTTTGCCCGTCACGGACTTGGCTGGGTCGACCTCTTTAACCATGAGACCAACCAATCTTTACGTAATCGTGTTTCCGGACATTCCCTGGCTGTCATAGATCGATTAGGTAACGGCTCCTATGGCATCATCGTACAGAACCACAGTCCTGCAGGTCCATTGCAGCTGTATGAAATCGAGGACCAGCACGAGGAGAAACTCCACGATGTTGCGGCAGATACAGGCATACAAGTACTCACCGATGGCACGGCGATGTTGGCTGCACCTCTGTTCGGGCACACTATGGACTTATTGATAGGTGGGACAGAAGACCTAGACAGGATTTTCGTTGCCGAACAGAATGGTCACTTCAACGAACTTCCCGCAACACAGGGGTTGGGCAAGACCGGACATTCTGCGTCTCTCTGCCTCGTGGATGATCCTCGTTATGGAATCTGCTGCATTGTTGTTCGCCATTCCCAGGATTCGCGAATGTACCGCCTAGACAAAGGAAAATTCGTTCTCGTGCAGTGTCCTGGTCTCGAAGATATCATCTCACCACATAATGTCGTTGCCGCTGATTTCGACAACAATGGATACCAGGAGATTTATGTCACGACCACCGCCGGAAGGAATCACCTTTTTGCCTGGCGCGATGGCACCTGGACCGAAGTGGATCCTGGTATTCTCTCCGAACCGGGAGGAAGTTGTTCCGGTGTTTGTGTAGCCGATTTCAACGGGGATGGTTGTCTTGAGGTCCTTGTCACCCATGGGGAACGTGGAGCGCAGCCGTTGAGCCTCTACGAGCATGAAGACACGCCAAACACGTGGATTCGCATCATGCCACTCACACAATATTATGCCCCGGCCAGAGGGTCTTTGGTGACCATTACGGCAGGAGGACGACGTCAAACACGTGTTATTGATGCCGGTTCGTCGACATTGTGCCAAATGGAACCGATTGCTCACTTTGGCCTTGGTGATGCGCAACGTGTCGAAGAAGTTGTTGTGACGTGGCCAGACGGGAGAACTCAATGTGTAAACGATTTGAATGTCAATACGATCTACAAAGTGACATATCCCAACGAGGAAAACGTGGAAAAAAAGCACGGCGTAGATTGACACCAATCAATCCACGCCGTGAAAGCTGGACGCATCAATTGTTATTCACCGATAATAACATCGGCCGACTCGACGATCTCCTGCGGAACCTGCAATCCCATGCGCTGTGCCGCTTTGGGATTGAAATAAAACTGCAGAGTTTTCTGAAATTCCACAGGAGTATCCTGCGGCTTGGCTCCAGCCAGGATACGCCTGGCCATCTCACCAGTCTGTTTTCCATGTTCATAATAATCCAATCCCACGGCTGCAATGGCGCCTCGTCGGACGGAATCCGTATCGGCACAGAAGAAAGGCGTTTTCGATTCTTCAGCCACTTTCACGACCGTTTCAATATTAGAGACAACAGTATTGTCCGTGGGAACGTACATGGCTTGAACCTTCCCCACCAGACTTTTCGCGGCTTGCGTCACTTCGCTTGAATTGGCAACGGTCGCTTCAATCAGCTCGATGCCCTGGGCCTCAGCTGCGGCTTTCAACCGTCTGACGTTTGAAACAGAATTGGCTTCACCGGCATTATAGAGCACACCCAACGCTTTCATATCGGGCATGAAACGCTTAATCATCGCGACATGCTTATCCATGGGCATTTGGTTTGATACACCGGTCACATTGGCTGTCGGCTGTTCCAGGTTTGTCACAAGCCCGGCACCAATAGGATCGGTAATCCCTGAAAAAATGATGGGAACTTCGGCCATGTGGGCATTTTTCCGTGTTGCTGCGACTTGTGCCTGTGCGCTCGGAGTTGCAATGGCTAAAACGAGCACCGGATCATCATCCGTAATTTGATTGGCAATTTGGTTGGTGGTGCTCACATTCCCTTGAGCGTTGTACACTTTGTACTCAACAACAACGCCGTTTTCCTTGAGATCATCCTGAAATCCTTTGAGGATGGCGTCTAAAGCCGGATGCTCCACAAACTGGTTCACGCCAATGACCGGCGTTTTGGCCAAAGCCGGAGAAGCCAGGCAGACCAAAGCGGCCAGGAGTACAAAACAAGCACGAAAATTCATGTGTATCCTTTTGGTTACGGTTCAATGTGCTGGGTCTCTGCCCAAGCCGAAGCAGCCAGTATCTTT
This sequence comes from Desulfovibrio inopinatus DSM 10711, assembly GCF_000429305.1. NCBI lineage: Bacteria > Pseudomonadati > Thermodesulfobacteriota > Desulfovibrionia > Desulfovibrionales > Desulfovibrionaceae > Desulfovibrio > Desulfovibrio inopinatus. The sequence goes on along the minus strand of NZ_AUBP01000032.1, from coordinate 29,781 downwards.
TTGCAAAAGAAACGGCCGCAGCCGGTTTCAGTCATAATTTGGAATTGACGGATATACACTCTTGTGAAAAGGCTAGCAATTCTCCCCAGTGGAGCATCGCGCTTCACAACATTTTGAAAAGACGAAGAGACGACAATGCCGAAGAAACCTGTTGTAACCCTGTTTATTCAATGTCTTGTGGAACACCTTGCTCCTGAAGCGGGCATGGCCATGGTCCGACTTTTCGACCGCCTGGGTGTGGATACGGTGTACCCGGAAAATCAAACCTGCTGCGGTCAACCGGTTTTCAATGCCGGACACCGTGACAAGGCCATGGTTGCCGCCAGGCGATTTATCGAAATTTTTGAATCGGCCGAAGTCATTGTGTGCCCGTCCGGTTCATGTGTCCACATGATCCGTCATCATTACCCCGAGCTGTTTCGTGACGATCAGACCTGGCATCGTCGCGCAACGACTGTGGCGGAAAAAACGTATGAACTCAGTGAATTTCTCGTGGATGTTTTACATATCGATAATGTCGGTGCGCGGTTTGACGGCCGGGTAACGTACCATGATTCCTGTCAGTTGGCACGCGGACTCGGCATTCGGCGTCAGCCTCGCGCTCTGCTTGAGCATGTTGACGGCCTGACGCTGGTAGAAATGGAAGAGAGTGATCGGTGTTGCGGCTTTGGTGGAACATTTGCCATCAAATATCCCGAACTGTCACTGAAAATCGTCGACGACAAAATCAAAACAATTCTCGATACCGGCGCCGACGCTGTGGTCGGTTGCGATATGGGGTGTTTGCTCAATATTGAAGGTCGTCTCAAGCGACTGGGCCATGCCGTTCCCGTTTTGCACCTTGCCGAAATTCTTGGTGCCGAACGAACCACGACATAAGACCTGCCTGTCTTACCTTCCCCCTGAACGGATTCAGATCATGTGCGGCAAGTGTTTTCCTCGCCGCACGCAAACTATCGAGCAATACCTACCGGCCTTGTGTGCTCCTGAAATATCGTAGCAACAGGGCCGGTCTCCCACGAAAAGCCTTCTGAGGTTCAATGCCGAACATTTGACTGTTCATTTCCCCCGAAAATGCAGGGTCAGAACGGTGATATCATCGGTTTGCGGAGCCCCTCCAGCAAATTCGTGCACTGTGGCGACCAAATGTGTACAGATGCCTTTTGCTCCTTCTGATGACAAGTTCGTCGCCGTATCAAGAAGACGAGGGTTAGAATAGAATGCTCCCGACTGATTTTCGGCTTCATTCACTCCGTCAGTATAGACAATAAGTTTGTCGTCTTTCTCCAGCTTGATGCTCGCATTTTTATAAACGGATTCTTCCATAACCCCGAGAAACAGCGCTTTGGGGACGGTAAGCCATTCGGCATTGTGACCGGACCGTAAAAGCACCGGAGGATTGTGGCCTGCATTGGAGTACGCCAACTCGCCGGTTTTATAATCAAGAATCCCAAGAAACATGGTGACAAAGAGCAACGCTTCATTATCCACGAGAAGTTCCCGATTAACCCGGGCAAGAATCTCGGCGGGAGAATTCTCAAGCTCGGCAATACCTTTGATCAGCGTTTTTGTGACAGCCATGAAAAGCGCTGCAGGAACACCCTTTCCGGAAACATCGCCAACAAGAAATAATAATCGACCATCATCAAGCAAAAAGAAGTCAAAAAGATCTCCCCCCACCTCCAATGCTGGTTCCAATGTTGCAAACAACTCGAATTGTTCGATGTCGGGAAATGGTGGAAATCGCTTTGGCAAAAAACTCATTTGGATAGACCGGGCAATTTTGAGCTCGGATTCCATTCGTTCTTTGGCTTTCGTTGTTTCCGTCAGGTTGGCAATATACTCACGGAGAGCCAAGCGCATCCCTTCAAAAGATCGAGCCAATTGCCCGACTTCGTCGCCTGTGCTGGCCTTGGGAACAGGAATATCCAAATTCCCTTTGGCAATTTCTGCTGTTCGTTCAGCGAGTGTTTTCAAAGGTTTTGTGATCGATGTAGAGACCACAATGACGACAATAAGCAGCAAAACAAATCCGATGAATCCGATGACGGCAACTTCGCGGCTGAGCCCTTCAAGCCCTTGAAACATCTCCGCTTCCGGAATGACAAGTCCCATGGACCAATCGGAATTTGACACCGGTGCGTAGGACAACCAAGCCGGCTCTCCCATGACAAATTCCGGCAGTCGTACAAAGCCTGTCTCGCCCTGAACCATTTTTTTTCCAATATCGCGCAGTACCTTGCTCGAATGTGTTTCAGCCAGGCTAAAAATACTTTCGCGCATGATGAACTGGTCGTTCGGATGGGACAGAAAAACACCATTGCGACTCAGAAGAAAGGCGTATCCCGATTGGTAAATGGAGATGCTCTTTATGAATGTGCGTAACCATTCCAAAGAAATATCGGCTGTCACGACACCAAGAAAGCGTTTGCGTCCGTCCTCCTCACGAAAGAAGGGAATACTATATGTCGACATGACCACGTTGCCGCCCCCTTCGTCAAAGTAGGGTTCGCTCCATATCGGGCGGCGAATTTCTTTGGGAATAAGAAACCAGTCTGCTTGGGGGTAATTGTAATCAGCCGAAAGATACGTAAACATCGGTCGGCCGCCGGGCATATAGGCGTAGGGCGCAAAAAACTCAACATCGCGATCAAAAGCATACGGTTCATACGCAACGCACGAACCATAGACCGCTGAATTGAATAAGATAAACCCCAGTAAATCTGTACTGATGGCGCTCGCTGTCGGTTTATTTTTTCCATAGCTAAACGCCAACAACCCGGGGATAGCTTCCACCGAAGCAAGTGTGCCTTCGATTTTGCGAATACTTGCCAATGTCAAATTTGCGGCATCAGCGCGAGCCTCCTGCATCAATGTTGTTTTCGATGACGTATGGTAATACAAAAACGATGCGAGAAAGATAGCTGATGTGCACGACAGAATAAGCAAGGAAAGCTTGAAAGCAAGTCCTTTCCCTTGGGGAAGACTACCGGTTTGGGACATGAAATTCCTCGAAGGATACGGGCCGAGGCAACATGCCGGCCCTGTTCAAAGACTGGACGACAGTATCAAATTCGACGGATTGAAGCGGACCGGGCGGAACCTGATTATCATCGGGAAAAATATTCTCGAACATACGTTCAAGCATCCATTTTTGATGCGCCCGATTGGTAGGCAACATCGCTGCATTTACACGTTCCATCACGATATCAAGTGTTTCTTCAGGATGTTCATGAGCATACACCCATCCTTCGATACTCGCCTCCGCAACGGCATGGCACAATTCAGGATCGTCACGATAGGTTGATTCAAGACAATACAGTCCATCTTCGGCAAAATTGAGACCATAATCGGCCATAGCGAAAACGGTCAAATCCTCCGGATCAAGGCCGGTATTCAGAAGAGTGTGGTACTCATTGTAATACATTGCCGACATGGCATCGACACCACCACGCAAAAACAAGTCTGGGGTAAACCCCTGAGGAAGCAACGTCACTTCCACATTATATTTTTTGAAAAATTCTTCCGGTTGGAGGCTAAATTCTTTGTCCCACAAACTGACTTTTTTTCCGTCAAAGTCTTCGGGCCGAGTGATTCCACTCTCTTTCTGCACAACGAGCAGCACCGTGGAGCCACGCATAAATTGGGCAATATTCATGAGCTTGAGGCCCTTGGATCGCTCCAAAATGGCCGTCGCTAAAAACATAGTGCCAAACTGTGCTTTTCCCGAGGTCAACAATTTCGAAGGAGGGTTGGAGGGACCACCGCGCAAAATCGTCATGTCCACACCATGCCGAACATAGAAACCCTTGGCTTGGGCAACATAATACCCGGCAAACTGGGCCTGGGGTTCCCACTGCGGAATGAGGGTGGCTTCCTTCATGACGTCCCCCCAAACAGCACAAGGGCTGACACAGAAGAACAGTAGCAGTGCCACCGAAAAGAACACTCGTTGTGTGAACATGATTTTCACCGACTCCACAGACTATTGTGAAGAGCATGTTCCTACTGCACGCGCAGTGCAATTACATTGAACGCAACATCACCCACCAATTACGAAACTGGTTCAGCATCTCGTGTTGCTCTGCTGTTTGGACCTCCACCAGCATATTACCGTAGGCGTCTTCGAATTCTCCATCGGTGAAATCGAGATGCTCTTCTGCCAAGACGGCCATTCGGGCCTCGTGGTTCTCCGCAGCATTCAGCTTCTGCCGCAATTCCTTATCTTCGAAAAGGCGCCGGTACAGGCCTTTTACGTTGGCAATCGTCATACGAACTCCTTCCATTCTCTCGAGAGAATAAAAAAACCCCTATAATAGGGGTTTTTCAAAAAGATGCATTCTCAACATCGATTATGCCATTGCTTCGGCGTCATCGAACTCGGACTTCATCGCCTGAATAGACTGAATTTCATCCGTGGAAAATACTTTATCTACGTCGAGAATAATAATGAAACGACCGGCTTGTTTCCCAATACCACGGATAAAGTCGGTTTTAACACTTGCCCCCATTGTGGGAGCCGGATCAATTGAGGAGGCATCCAATTCAAGGACTTCCTTGACCGAATCGGCCATTGCACCAATGGCTGACGTAGTCTCACCTTTATTGATTTCCAAAATAATAATGCGTGTATTGAGGGTGGGAACAATGGGCGGCATGCCGAATTTCATTTTCAAATCCATGACCGGCACGGCCGCTCCCCGAACATTGACAACACCGCGCATAAAGGGAGGGGCTTGGGGAATACGCGTAATGTCGGTCATATCGAGAATTTCGCGAACGGAATAAATATCAAGCGCGAAAAATTCGTCACCCAACGTGAGCGTTAAAAATTTTTCCACTTCACTCTTTTTTTCTTCGCTCATGGAGACGGCTCCTTGCAAAAAGGTCACAACGTCGCACACGTAATGTTCATAATGGCACTGTTAGAGAAAAACAGCAATAAATTTCCCCTCAGAAGCCTTCCTAAAACATCGTGAAATCAAATTAGAACATCAACAGAAGATCATGAGGCACCGCAATCGCCTGATCTGTACGGACACACCGAAAGCGCCGCGCCTCGGTTTTGACTACAGTATGACTTGTCGCTGTATCATATTGCATAACCCAAGCGTTTGTCGGTGTCTGTATATCGGTCGTACTCGTCCAGTACGCTTCAGGATGAGCGGAAAACCGCGTGTTCGCCGCAATTGGAGTTCGTGACGGATCAAGCAGACTACTCAATTCACGGGCATTGGGTAGTCGCCAATCATTGTTCCCACCGTCTTCAAGCACCTGGCAAAATCTCAGAGCGTCCTTCCACGTTGCTGGCGCCTCATCCGCCTGCAGCCAGGAAAGCCCCGTTGATTCATCCAATACGAAGCGCCCACGATCTGTATATGGTCCATACGGAAGAACAGCACCTCTCACGCATCGTACGTTCATGAAAAAGTGTGTCCTCGTCTGGAATACCCCACCATCCTCAAAAGATACGATATAGCCCAAAGCGTCGTTTCCCGGAAACGTATCCGCCGACCAAACCGGATTCTCCGTCGTAAAAAAAATCGGGTCCAAACTCGGTTTTTTTCGTCCATAATCAATCAGCGTAAACAGTTCATGCAGACTGGGGACACGCCAACCGTTTTCTCCCTCCAAAGTAAGCCCACTGCAATAGCTCCGCGCATCATCAAAAGACCGCCGAGCAAGATCAGGGCTGCGTTGCCAGGATAATCCGGTCACAGGGTCACGGACGATATCTCCGTGCGCTTCATAGGGGGCAGGGACATGGCTCACGTTGCCATCTTGTCCATAAAAGGCATTACCAGGAGGCGGACAATCAATGGCCTCCTTCGTATTATAGCAACGATACTGCCCGGAATCCGTTGCCATGGTGGCCCCAACCGGACCATACCATATCGTCAGAGCAAGAACCAACGCGAAAACAAACGCTACGGGATGCATCATGACGCCTCCATGGCTTCGAATCATAGCGGCAGCGCGAGCGTGTCGCCAAACGCCGGGTCAGCGTGAAGCACGCCGACCCGGAACACGTCGGACAAATTAGTCGTCCACGCGAACAATACTCAAAATGCCGATGGGATCGACAGGCACATCATCAAAATAGCCCATGGAGCGAGTTTTGACCTTCTTGATTTTATCCACCACATCCATGCCATCAATAACTTCACCAAAGGCACAATAACCGAAGCCCTGAACGGTCGGCGCCGTGTGGTTGAGGAATTCATTGTCGGCAACATTGATGAAAAACTGCGACGTGGCGCTATGCGGATCCTGCGTTCGGGCCATGGCGATGGTGCCACGCGTATTTTTCACTTCCGTCGAAGCTTCATTTTCAACCGGTTCGTGCGTCGGTTTTTCTTTCATACCGGCAGTCATGCCACCGCCCTGGATCATAAATCCATTGATGACACGATGAAAGACTGTGCCTTCATAAAATTCCTCGTCAACGTAACGCAGGAAATTTTCGACGGTCTTTGGCGCTTTATCCGGCCACAGAGCAATGGTGATGTCCCCGAGGGAGGTTTCCATAAGAATGTTCAAAACAACTCCTTTGTATGTTTATCAGGTTGAGATTCGATTGTGTACTTAGTCAATGAGAAGACGCATACAGTCCGCTGATGCTTCAACAGGCAAGCAAGTCCACGAGTACTCATCAGCGTCGCGACCTTCATAGGTAATGGTGTCCAAAACCGAATAAAAGTCGTTTATGAGCACTCCCTCATTATTGTCTACATCATAACGAATCTGTTGATAGCGCAACAGGTGCAGCGTGAGGGAGTTTTCGTCGAATGCATTGATATTTCTCCATAAATACCAGCCCGTATTGGTATGATACATAAGCTGCATCCAAAACTCTTGACGCCGTTGGCATTCGCCGCCGTAGATACTTCCCCAGCTTGTGAAGTCGGTTTCGATCATCGGCGCCTTCCTGTCCAGTGGCTTTTCATCAATCTTGCGCAAAGTTTTGGAGCGACCGGAGAGTTTATGTGTTCGACTTTGACGAACAGTCATTTCAAATGTTTCATCGTATCGCCAAAGAAACAGCGTTGTGGAGCGGTCTTCAATCCAATTCTCTTTAAACCATTGTGCAGCCTTTGCCCGCTTCGTTTTCGGAGGAAAGCAATGAAAAAAGCATTCTGCCCCACGTCCTTTTATGAAAATCGTCAGATCCATGCCGCCTCCTCAAGCTTCACCCCCCGTATCGTCTCTTGAGACGAGTTGCAAGATGAGGGACGCCTCCTTTATTCGCTACAAATTTGTACACTAAACATTCTACTTGATTTCATCACGATAAAGTTACAAATAATGAAATATGGATTCGTTTTGGCGGAAAGTATCCGCATAATTCTCTACTCAACCCAACCCAACTTGAGAGAAAGGAGTAAGTACGTATGTCTATGAAAGCCACCTGGGAAAAAGTCTTCGAATATGCCTCTATGCCCGTTCACGGCACGCTTTCCCGCAAACTGCGTAAAGAAGTCAAGCTGCAACTCAATGACGGCACGGTATATGACGAAGCTGTTTTGTTCCTGGGCGAAGAATTCATCCGGATTACGTCCGAAGCCGATGGAGACACGGTGAACACCTACTATGACTGGGACAAAATCGTTTCGGTTCGGACCTACAGCAAAAAAGCCTAACGGCTATGTCTCAACGGCGATAATATACCGTTGATTCCCCAATAAGGCACTTATCACTTTCGATAAGTCAAAGGGAAGGGACGACTCCCTTCCCTTTTTACGTTATTGGCAACACCGTTTCATCAATTCCAAAGCATCGGCAGGTGGACGTCGCTCAAGCCGACGATACGACCGGCCATCCGGTGTCCTCACCATGAATCCCTGATCCACGAGTTCTCGACGCAGGAGGGCATGATCACCGAATACATGCAAAGCATTGAGCCGTTCATTGAGTTTGAGCTCAAAGAAATCCTGTCGTGCCGGAATGTGGGACCAAATCACCCAGAGACACAATATGCGTTGATTGTATTTTTTCGGCCAACGTATCAATCGGCCTTGTGCGTCGAAAAACCGGAGAAGTCGTTTTACCTTGACATAATCGACAGACTCGGGCTCGGGTACATTTCTATCCAGTTGTTCACGGGCGTCGCATTGTGCCCGAAAATGCTGAAAGTTACGAAATCCCGAAGCACGTGACAGCATGTTGAGCATTTCAACATGTCCAGGAGTCCGGTCCAGAGCAGAGAGTTGGTGTTTCAGAGAGCGGGCAAAAGAGGTAATATCGCCCACAGATAAAGGCATTTGCGTTCGAGACATAACGTGTCCTCGTTACCGCGCCTTTTTCCAGGCTGGAATGTCGGTGGTCGCCGTCTTCCGACACGGCACGGAAACACGGTGTCGGGAACAGAAAAAGTATGACAGGTTTAGCACCCATTGCTGGGCGGCGACGCCTTGGTGAACTGCCGACCGGAGGCAGACATACACGGGAACGGCATAACTGGCAATATTTTCTGCGCAACAAAAATCAAGACGTCGAAGGAACACCATGGGGTTTCAACTCACAGAAATCGTCCCTTGGGGGCGATCATTCTCCGAATATCGTTCAATGTTTGCATTAGGGCAGTCCGAACTATCCCGATCCATTCTCGGCTGCGGAGACGGGCCGGCATCGTTCAATGCCGATTTCAGCGCCCAGGGTGGTCGTATTGTGTCTGCCGATCCCCTTTATGCCTTCAGCGCCGAGGCCATTGCCGAGCGTATTGATGCGGTCTTCCAAACAGTGATGAAACAAATCCGAGCGAACCGTACAGATTATATATGGACGCACATCCGTTCGGAAGATGAACTCGGTGAGATACGCATGCAAGCCATGCGTCGATTTCTTGAGGACTATCCGGCAGGAATACACGAAGGGCGGTATGTGAATGCGGCGTTACCGAACCTGCCGTTTGAAAATGGGACTTTTGATTTGGCGTTGGTTTCCCATCTTCTCTTTCTCTACAGTAAACATATGGATTTCGACTTTCATCTTGCTGCACTCATCGAACTCTGCCGAGTCGCCCGGGAAGTGCGTATTTTTCCTCTCGTGGAACTCGACGGCACTCCTTCTCGACACCTGGAAAACATCATTGGCGCACTAACCCATAATGGAATGACGAGCCGCAAAGTTCGGACCGACTACGAATTTCAAAGAGGAGGTCACGATATGCTTGTTATAACCAACACAGAGACAGCGTCCTGAATATCTCACACATGCTCCCTCAAACACAAAAACAATGCCGCGTACCGGGCAATCTCCCTGCACGCGGCATTGATGTATCAAGCAAAAATCCAGCTTATTTCTGACAATCACACGAAATATTGCCAGCCATAATCTCTTTGATGTCGCCAAGAACATCATGCGTCCAGCAATCATCGGCTCCAGCCGCTTCACGCATAACGAGGGCTAAGATATAGGCAAGTTCTTTGAGACTTGCCCCGGCATCAAGCGCGCCTTTGAAATGTTTCAATACACAAGGTTTCGATCGCGCCTTGATGGACAACGCAAAACAAATGAACTGATATGTCTTTTCGTCAATACTCCGCTTTTCTTGGTACAACGCGTCCATGTCATCAAGCAAACCGGTAAATTCAGGAAAAAGTTGAGCTAAAAACCGCATACCGTAACCTCCAGTTTTATGATAAAAAAACACTAACTCCCGGTACGTTAGGCAAGGAGAATCGATAGATAATTTGAGCATGCTTACTCGTTCCCCTAGCCTTTTTCAACCATATCCGTGTGAAATTCATGCGTTGACGCTCCCAAAATAGTTGCGTACTGCAACTAAATGCATAACGACACATCACCATACATTCTCGATCAGTCTTTAGGGCATCTCGCATCGCGCTTTTCCCGTGTCATATTACGAGAAATCCATACGGCGTTTGCCGCGCAATCTGTTCCGCTCGCTACAGAACAATGGAGTGTGCTTGTCTATATCATGCACCACGACGGCGAACCGCAAGGCACATTGTGTGAGGCGCTATCGCGAGAAAAAACGGCCGTTGCTCGACTTGTCGCCACTCTTGAACGGCAAGGATACATCATGCGTCAACAATGCAAATCGGATGGCCGTGAAAAAACACTCCACCTTACACCGGCGGGCGTCACCCTCATGAAACAGGCGACCGAAATCGTTCAGAAAATACTCAACAACGCGACAAGAAATATTCCCCCTTCCGATCTTGATACATGTCGCCGTGTATTGAAAAAGGCGTGGGGCAATCTTACCGGCGCGGACGGGGCTTCACTATAGGACCGTTCTCGCCTCTTTTCTTTCTTTTTTGCGTTTCAGCAAAGGTGAATTATGCTTCCTATTGGTGCTTTTGTGAACGCGGCCGCGATTGTGGCCGGCGGAGGAATTGGTATAGGACTCGGGCGACGTCTGCCTGAGAAAATACGAGCAGGAGTCTTTCAAGGATTGGGTCTTGCAGTCTTGGCGCTCGGCATTCGGCTCAGCTTGAACTCAACCAAGCCCATCATCGTCATTGTCTCCATTTTGGCAGGCGTGGTTGTGGGCTCGGCCTTGTGTCTCGACGACTTTGTTGCATCGGCAAGCAATCGACTCAAAAAACATTTGCGATCCAACAATCCCCTGTTCACAGACGGATTTGTCCTCGCCGTTTCCATTTTTTGTCTCGGTTCATTGGCCTTGCTCGGCCCCATACAAGAAGGCGTCACCGGAGACCGAACACTCTTATATACCAAGGCCATTCTCGACGGAGTGACAGCCATGGCGCTGTGCTCTGTATACGGCGTGGGCGTCATTTGCGCGGTTTTTCCATTATTGATCTATGAATGTATTCTCACCATCTTTGCCAATAGCCTTCAGACAAGCATTACACCGTTTGCCATGAATGAGTTGACGGCAACCGGTGGTGTCATCGTCATGGGAATCGCCGTTAATTTATTGGAATTAAAGCGTATTCCTCTGCCGAACTTATTACCTGCATTGTTTTTTGCTGTTGGTATAGCCTTATGCATTGGTGGATAATCTGGTTGAAAGCAATTCTTTACGCTGTCTTCTTCTGAATTTATTTTTCTACAACACACTCGCAGAGAACATTTGTCTGAATAGATAAATGCGCTCTGTGAGTAGAGCATACATTTAGCATCTACCTCTTCTTTTTTATATACCACAGCAGATTTAATATCTTCACACTATATCGACGTAGTACAACTCTATAAGGAATTCACAATCGATGCTGCAGAAATATTCAAACCAGAAAATCACAAATTATCTTTCAAACTTGATTCTAAAAACAGAGAATAGTAATAGAATGAAGGACTATTATTAGTATTATCATTGCATGATGACGGATATGTCCGCAAACGGCGTACAGCTTCCCGAGAAAACACGTCGTCATCAGAACATGGCAAACGATTCTTCTCGCTTTTGAGAAGGTCATACAGAACACTTCAGCAGCGCCTAGCGACCGAGCGTCAGGAAATCTCGTTGCTATACACAACAATGCGAAAGCGTTGAAAAAAACTTGCGCCCAGTAATGCTTGATATTCAAGCTCATTCCTCACGAGAGCAATCCATTGAACGAAAATACAATCACCATTCATGTTCCGCCCCAAAGCCGTTGGCTTCCGCTTGTACAAGACGGAGTGCATCGCTATGCAGCGATAGTGGGTTTTTCCGACTTATTGAAAAAGAAAATCATGCTGTCCGTAATGGAAGCATGCGAAGAATTAGTGCGCTGGGCTGAACGCAGCGAGATTGATGTACCCTTTACCGTACTCCTTGATTATAAAAATGATGCGATATTCATCGATATCACATACGCCGCAGCCATCCGCCTCAACCCTTCCGAAACCGAAGAGTACGAGGTGCCAGACGCCAAAACGGATATTGAGAACATTACGGTAGATGCCTTGTGGCTCCATTTACTCAAAAAAAATATGGACCGTGTCTTCTTCCGTGTGCGGGGGAAAAAACGCGTTCTCAGTATGATCCTTTATCAACGCGAAGAGGGGAAGGAAAAGCGGGCCTGGGCGATGGCGTTAAAGCCAAAGCTTAAAAAAGGTCTGGAGCTGTATATCAAAGATAGTGAAGAAGAACATCCAAGCTCGGTGCTGCAAAAAGTCGGTACAACGGTACTCATTCTCAATCCCAGCGAAACGTTTTTTGTACAAAACATGGATGGAACCAAGACCTTACACGATATCTATATACAGCATGTGGACTCTATTGGATTGGTTTCCCCCCATTTGCCAATCCAACTTTATGAACACCTCGAACGAATGGGCATGCTCAGCGATTCGACGGAAGAAACAGGCAAAATTACCGGAAAACAAATCCTGCTGAAACTCATCAACCCATCGTTCTCAATTCCACATTCTGACGCCATTGTCACCGCCATACACAACAAGATACGGTTTCTCTTTTCCCCCATTGCGATTGGAATATTACTTCTCATCGGACTTTCCGGATTCTATCCGCTTTGGGACAAATTTCATCATTTCCTCACCATATTCATCGGCCTGGAAAAGACCATAGTCAATTCGCCCCATATACTGATTTGCACGTACATTTTAGTCACCGCCCATGTTCTTCTCCACGAACTTGGACATGGTGTGGTCTGTAAACATTATGGGGGGCGTGTACCTCGCATTGGGATTATGTTTTACCTGGCATTTTTCATTTTCTTCTGTGACACAACAGCCGCCTACACATTTCCTAAAAAATATCAGCGGATTTTGGTCTCTCTGGGCGGCCCCATCGTCAGCTTTGTCATTTTTGGAATAGGACTCTGGTGTTCGTGGTTATTGTGTCGCAATTCGCCCGGAGGGATAGGTTTCTGGGAGTCGACATTTGTTCTCTTCAGTGTGTCCAACGTTGTAGGGTTGTTCATGAATTTCAACCCATTTATTAAAATGGACGCGTACTACATGCTCCTGGATTTCACAGAAATTCAAAACCTGCGACAACGCTCCTTCGCGTTTATCAAACGCAAACTCTTTGGCTGGCTCGGATTCGGCTCGCCTCGAGATGTGAGGACAACGCATAATGAACGTAATATATTCTGGTGGTATGGCATCCTTGGCGGCGCGACGACTTTAATATTTTTTGTCTTGCCCATTGCGCAACTGAATATGCTACTGAAGGATGCGTCTCAGCATCAGGGACGACTTCTCTTCGTCATCGGTATCTGCTCGTTGATTTGCCTCAGGCTGGGATTACAAACGTACAATACCATGAAGAAACGATGGGCACGGGAGTACATCTTGAAAAAATAGCATCGTCTCGTCATTGCAGCAGACAATTCGAAGAAACACGGACAAGAAATATTTTAAAATTCCCCGTGACACTTTGGTTATTGTGCATGATAAAGAATACAATGAGTCGGAGAAAAAAATGGAGTTTTCGATGCTTTAAAAGACGTATGCCCATAAAGGAGGCTGAGAATGATCGAAACGTCGACAAGAATTCTAGACTGGATTGCCGCAGGCCTTCTCGTCTTTGTCTTTCTTGTTTTGGTGTACGGAATAATCTATATACATGATATTCCTTATAAATTAGCAAAAAAGCGAAATCACCCCCACCAAGATGCCATCCATGCTGCGGGTTGGCTCAGCCTCTTTTTACTCCACCTGATTTGGCCTTTATTATGGATATGGGCACTCCTCTATAAACCTGGCGTACAGACACGTACAAATGACTTCCTGCAAGACGGTTTTGCCTCAAAAGATGACACGCAGGCCCTGCGTGATGAAGTCGCGGCTTTGCGCGATCAAATCACGAAAGGCCGTGAATCGGTCCCGACTCATCAGGACGATACAGATGATAACATCGTGGCAGAAACACCCGCCCCCATAGAACCGTCAGGCCAGGAAGCATAATTATGGATATACTGATTGAACTAACCTATGCAGCGCTTGTCTTTGCAGCTTTTCGCATTTTCAAAATTCCTGCCAATAAATGGACCGTCACCACGGCAGTCGTGGGCGGTATTTTTGTTGTCGGCGGGATTTTTTTGACCATGGCGTATTACCATCCGTTTACATCGGAAGGCATTATCTACTTTCAGACCACGCCCATTATGCCGCAAGTTCGTGGGAAAGTGACTGATGTCCCGGTACAGAACAGTCGGCCATTAAAAAAAGGTGATATTCTTTTTAAAATCGACCCCACCCCCTTTCAAGCTGAAGTTGATTTGGAAAAGGCCAAACTGACGCAATCCCAGGATCGTATTCAACAGCTTCAGGCTCAAGTGCAAAACGCCGAAGCCCAAGTCAAACAGGCATCTGCAGCTTTAAACCTGGCGGCCGTGACGGAAAAACGCATGCGATCACTGATAAGTAAAGCGTCTATCAGCCAGCAGCGTTATGACCAATCTTTAGCCACCTTTAAAGAAGCGCAGCAAACTGAGGCCAGCGCCCAAGCTGAAGCAGTCCGCGCCCGGTCAGAGCTTGGCAGCCAGCAGGCCATCATCGAAGAAGCAAAAGCAAGACTAGACAAAGCCCAGTTTAACCTTGACTCCACCGTGGTTCGTGCTCCGTCGGATGGATACGTTGTCCAGGTACGATTACGTCCGGGAATGATGGCTGTCCCTTTGCCTCTCAAACCGGTGATGACATTCGTGAGTGCTGACAACACCTATCTTATTGGAGCATTCAAACAAAATCCCTTGCAAAATATCAAGCCTGGTAATGCGGTTGAAGTTATCTTCCCGGCTCTGCCTGGCCGAACGTTTCATGGAAAAGTTGACGCCCTTGCCGTTGCCATTGGTGAAGGTCAACTCCAACCGAATGCCGATATGATCAAAATCGAAAACAGCTTACCGCAAGGACGCGTCCCCGTATTCATTCATTTGGACGATGATATGTCCAAATACGACCTGCCGCCGGGGAGTGCGGCCAATGTGGCGGTCTACTCCCATGAGATGGAGTTTTTGGCCCCCATTCGTCAAATCTTGCTCCGTATGATGAGCTGGAAAAACATCATTTGTTTCGAGGTATTGTAGCTCAAAACTGTTTTCCATCCCGATATTGTATACTCTGATCGAGCGATGAAAAAAAATGCTGCCGGCAACATGGGATTATACCCGTTGCCGGCAGCATTATTGCTTTGGGTGAGAGAGCTTGACGTAGAGACTACGTCAACACTCTTTATTCTTCAGGGTTGGCGGCAAGCTGACCGCAGGCGGCTTTAATATCGGAGCCTTTGCTTTTACGTAACGTTGCCGTGAAACCTTTGGCCCGGAGCACATTTTGAAATGCTTCGACACGGGCAGGGTCAGGGCGTTTGAAAGGCAGTCCGGGCGATGCGTTATAGGCAATGAGATTAATTTTGGCTTTTACTCTCGACAACAGGCGAATGAGTTCCCGGGCATGTTCCGGTTCATCGTTGATTCCGCCCAATAACAGGTATTCAAACGTGATACTCTCTCGATTTCGGATAGGGTAGCGGGCGAGCTCGTCCATAAGTTCGGCAAGAGGGGTCCGAGCGGCCTTAGGCATAATCTGTTCCCGAATCGCCTGATTCGGCGCGTGCAGGGAGACAGCCAGCGATGACAAGGCAAGCTCGCCAAGCGCTTGGAGCTTCGGCACAATCCCAACCGTCGAAACCGTTATACGGCGCGTTGAAAAATCAAGTCCCAAGTCTGAATTAAGACCGTGCAAACTTCGTTCGAGCGCCTCGAAATTGAGCAGGGGTTCCCCCATTCCCATAAATACCAAGTTACGCAAACGGAGCGGTTCTTCATGTTCCTCCAGCCAACGCCGAGCCACAAGGATTTGTCCCAATATCTCACCCGACGTCATATTTCGGGTAAAACCGAGGGTCCCGGTGCTGCAAAACCGGCATCCTAACGCGCATCCGACCTGTGTGGAAAGGCACTGCGTAAAATGATCTTTTTCTGGAATAAGAACCGTTTCCACTTTGCTGCCATCGTCGAGTCCGAGTAAAAACTTTACCGTTCCATCCGCACTGACCAGAGCTTTTTCTACCATAGGCCAACGGATTTCAGCAGTATCGCTCAACTGTGCCCGCGCGTCTTTGGACAGATTCGTCATGGCTTCAAAATCGACAACGCCCTTTTGCCAGATCCATTGCCAGACTTGCTTGGCACGAAATGGTTTTTCCCCGAGATCGGCCATAAAGTCGGTGAGTTCGGGCTGCGTAAATTCAAGGAGATTGGATTTCATCATGTATCTGGCATCATGTCCGGATGGTGTGAACAGAGGGGCGTTGTCGGGCAACGCCCCCTTGCTTGCTCTTACCCGAGCTTTTCTTTCTTATAGTACTCTCTCACGAATTCCATGGCTTCCTCTTCCGAGGAGACATCACCCTGTATCTGCGCAGTCATCAGCGCTTCGCGGATAATGCCGACCCCCGGTCCGGGTTTAAGGCCGGTGAGCTGCATGATGACCGTACCATTCAAAATGGGGTCGCCCATCGCAACGCCAGTATCAAGACGTTCGAGCATTTTCATATTGTGGTTGAACTCGCGAAAGCTTCCACCACGGGCTTTAATGTCGGCTCGTGTCATTTCGATCAGTCGTGGATATTCATCCAACGCCGCAAATCGACGAATGCCGCGTTCGGTCAGCATGAAATGCAATCGCATGTGATTGCGTACCAAATGACAGACCAAATCCACATCTTCTGGAGCAAAACCGAGTCGTTTGAGAATCTTTCGGGTCACTTTGGCACCGACTCGGTGATGCTGATAAAATGTCCAGCGGCCATCAAAAAATTCAGCCGTATGAAGTTTGCCCACATCATGGAACAGGCATGCCAGCACACCGAACCAGTCATAGGGCAGTTCTTCCGGATAACGTTCCATAACAGCCAGCGTATGGTCGAAAACCGTTTCTTCCTCGCTCTCGACTTTGAGATGCTTAATACGAGCCATCGCGGCGATCTCAGGAATAAGTCCATGCAGAATCATGGAGTCATACAACAGACCGACAAACGCATGCATGTTTTCAGCTTCGACTTTGCGCCATTCATCCATGATATCCGTGACGGAGACATAATCGAGAATACGTCTCGCGCCCCGCATAATGGCTATCCACGTGTTTGCTTCAATGGGCAAACCATAGTTGGCTGAAAAACGCAGAGCACGAACTCCGCGCAGGTAATTTTCTTTGAGCGTTTGATCAGGAATCCCCAGGAATTTCACTTCTCCCTGGCTGAAATCGACAAACCCATCCTGCGCATCCTCGGAGCGCGGCAAAAACGGACAGGCAAGCCCGAGCGGGATATCGCCTTCTTCACCGAGTCGACGCAACAATCGCGGCGTGACCTTGGCGACACATTCTTCGGGATGTGATGCATCTTCCGTATCCGAGGGATAGAACCGGTACGTGGTGTCGGCCTCGCGCAAGACCGCCCAAACTCCGTCTGCTGCGCCTTCAGCAATATTCGGGAAGAGCTTTTTCAGTTCGGTATGATCGGCATCCGAAGCAATATCGATTTCGATCGAATCCAAATCCAGAAAGTCATTTTGCAGATTCGCATTGACGACATAGGCATCGAAGCCATTGCGCATGATGGTTTTGCACAGAGCGACGGCGTCTTGGAACGGTTCCGCCATGCGGGTGCTCCTTCGGGTTAAACAGTTGAGATCAATTGACGTACTGCCCGTGGCAACGTTTAGCCTTCGTACACTTTTTCACCGCCAATGTAATGGCCGCGGACAAGGCCGGGCAAGGTACGACCGTAAAGCGGCGTATTTTTTCCTTTGGATGCCATGGTTGCAACAGTTGGCGACCATTGGGCAGAAGTATCGAACAAAATAAAGTCGGCCGGATCTCCAGGTAAAAACCGGTTTTGCGGCAACCCGAAAATACTGGCCGGCCCGTGACTCCATAAACGGACGAGATCGTCCGGCGTCAGTTTGTTATCCTGGACAAGCATCCAGGTGGCCGACAATGCCGTATCCAATCCCGAAATGCCACACGGCGCTTCGTCAAACGGATGCTCTTTTTCATGGGCGGCATGCGGGGCATGGTCCGTGGCCAAAATATCGACAACACCGGATCGCACGGCTTCAAGAAGACACTGCTGATCGTCCCGTGTGCGAAGAGGAGGGTTAACTTTGGCTGCAGTGTCGTATCCCTGAACAGCCTCTTCGGTGAAAAGCAAGTAATGGGGGCAGGTCTCTGCCGTGACACGTACACCCCGCTTCTTGGCTGCAGCGAGAAGCTCCACGGTTTGACGGCAGGACACATGCGCGAGGTGAACCGGAACATCGAGAAATTCGGCCAAGAGGATATCACGAGCGGCCTGTAACGCCTCAGAAGCCGTTGGTTGTCCGCGTAAACCAAGCCGTGCAGCAACTTCACCTTCGTTCATTCCAGCGGCAGGGGCCATATACGGATCTTCGCAATGGTCAATGACGATTTTTTCGAGATCCGAAGCGTATTCCAATGCATGTCGAAACAGTTCCGTATCCGCTACCGGCAGACCGTCGTTTGAAAAGGCAACACAACCAGCCGCGGCCAGCTCTGCCATAGGAGCCAATTCCGCTCCCTTCAATCCGACAGTCAAAGCACCAATCGGAAAAAGACGGGGGCCCAAAGGACGCACGGTTCGCGCTTTGGCCAACATCATAGTCGTGACCGCGCCACGGTCGTTGACCGGATCGGTATTGGCCATACACATGACATTGGAAAATCCACCACGAGCAGCCGCAGCCAACCCGGATGCAATATCTTCCTTCCATTCAAATCCAGGCTCGCGCAAATGGGCATGCGCATCCGTCAGACCGGGAAGCAGAGTCTGGCCGGTGGCGTCTATCACCCTCTCCGCCCCTTCAAAAACCCGATGAGAATCATAATCAAGGACATCGGCAACTTGCCCGTCTTCAACAACCAAATCGACGGGGCGTCCATCCTCAATCGCAAACCGAGCTCCTCGGAATACGCGTTGCGTCATGGCAATCTCCTTATGCCATCCGGATGTTCCTCATAGAGGAATCCCCGGAAAATTCAAAACACTGAATACGGCCGACATGACTGTTCCCGCCCTCCTCCATTGACGTAAAGAAGGGAGATGTCTTTCTCGACAATCCCGACCATACGCTTTCCGGATCAACTAATCCTTGCGGGTGATATAGAGATGCAGCAGTGCCATTCGCACGGCAACACCCGACGCCACCTGATCAAGAATGAGCGAATCTGACGCGTCGGTGACGTCTGAAGCGATCTCCAATCCTCGGTTCACTGGTCCCGGGTGCAGGACAACCACATTATCCGAGGCAACGGCCAAGTGTCGACGAGTCAGACAGAACAGCCGGGCATATTCACGTAAATCGGGCAGAAGTCCGGCTTTTTGCCGTTCAAGCTGCAAACGCAAACACATAATAGCATCCACGCCGCGCACCGCTTCATTGAGATCGCTGTACACCTCGACCCCAAACGTTTTCACGGTCGGAGGCAAAAGGGTCTTCGGCGCGCATAATCGCACATTCACCCCAAGCATAGTAAGCAGGTGAATATTCGACCGAGCTACTCGAGAATGCGCAATATCTCCCAAAATGAGGAGTGTTTTTCCGGCGAAAGCTCCCTGCCAGCAATTGGCGAGTGTGAATGCATCGAGCAAAGCTTGTGTGGGATGGGCGTGCCAACCATCCCCGGCATTGATGACGGAACATTCCAAATGATTGGCCACAAAGGCAGCAGCACCGCTTGATTGGTGCCGAATCACCACGGCATCGGGGTTCATCGCCTGCAAGGTAAGCACCGTATCTTTGAGGGACTCTCCTTTTTGCAAGGAGCTTCCACTCTTAGAAAGGGAAAAGGTGTCGGCAGATAATCGTTTTCCCGCCATATCGAAACTTGTCTTTGTGCGGGTGCTTGGTTCAGCAAAAAAAAGAATAACGCTGCGCCCTTTCAATGTCGGCACTTTCTTGACGAGGCGGGCGTTGACCTTAGCAAATTCGCGTCCGGTCGCGATGATCATATCAACATCTTCGCGTGACAATTGGGACACGTCCAACAGATCCTTGTGGGACCAGTTCATGAAGGGGCTACTCCGTACTTGGCATGGCGTTAAAACAGCCTCCCCCGCGGGGAGCGATGAATTTTTTCACAAGCAGCTGGCCGCGTCAATGTCAGGTTTGCGTGGTTTCCCTCTCACTCAAGACCATTTTCATTTGATTCAAAAAGCGATACGCAGCTCAAGTCCTTGTCGTTGTTTTATCCGTTGCGCCAATTGTTGCAATCTCATATGGGAGCATATTCATGGCAAAGCTCACGTTAGCTAAGAAGCTAATTCTTGGTTTCGGTCTCATTACCCTGTTCATGATCACCACGGCCGTCGTTGGAATCTTTTCCATTCAAAATGCCGGTGACAACTTTAGCACCTATCAACACCTGGCGTCGACCTACGATTTGTCCAGTCGTATGCAAGCTGACATGCTCATGGTACGAATGAACGTCAAGGATTTCATCTTGAAAGGGAAAGAAGAATCCTTCAAGAGGTACAAGGAATATCTTAGCAGCCTTGATACACTCCTTGAACAGGCAAAAAACAACATCACTGCTCCTGAAAGTGCATTAAAAATAGAAAAATCAATCAATAATATACAAACATACCGTGATTATTTTTCTCGCATTGTTGAACTTCAACGAAAGTATACAGCACTTTTTGATGGAATTCTTGCAAAACAAGGTCCTGTTCTCCATCAGACGATGTCCTCTGTTATGCAGGAAAGTTATAACTTAGGAAATACAGAACTCACCTATTTGGCTGGATCGGCACTGGAGCAGTTGCTTCTTGTACGTTTTCATGTCGTTATGTTCCTCTCAGCCAACACACAAGCGAATGTGGATTCCGTAAAAAAAGAACTTGCCACATTTAAAACAATTATTAGCCAGCTTAACGTCGCAACGACATCTCCCATTATCAAGCAAACAGCTGCGAAAGTATTGCAGATCTTTTCCGAATACGACACGGCCTTCGACCAACTCGTCCAAGTCATCTTCACTCGAAATGATATCATCGACAACACACTGGAAGTCCTCGGCCCTCAATTTGCGTCTGATCTGGAAGCGGTGAAGGCATCGCTCCAGCATGAACAGAATATCCTGGGCCCCGAGGTCGCTCGCAAAAACAGCCAAGCCCTCACGTTGATTATTGTCATCAGTGTCGCTGCTATTGTTATTGCCGTTTTAGCTGCGTTGATAATTATTCGCAGTGTGCTTGCACAGCTTGGTCGGGATCCAGCAATCATTGCGGATATTACTCGACAAGTCGCTCAAGGTGATCTTGATATCTCCTTTGAGAATTCTGGCATGCGTGGTGTCTACGCCGATATGCACAACATGGTTTCCCGACTCTGCAATGTGGTAACAGAAGTTTCGACAGCTTCGGAAAACGTGGCTGCTGGAGCTGAAGAACTCTCGTCGTCCAGTGTTTCATTGTCTCAAGGGGCAACAGAACAGGCGGCCAGCGTCGAAGAAGTTTCCTCATCAATGGAAGAAATGACGTCTGGCATTAAACAAAATGCCGAAAATGCCAACGTGACCGAATCGATGGCACTCAAAACGGCAAAGGACGCCAAAGAGGGAGGCGAAGCCGTCAATGCAACTGTCGAGGCGATGAAACAGATTGCAGAGAAAATAACGATTATCGAAGAAATCGCCCGACAGACCAACCTTCTTGCCTTGAATGCAGCAATTGAGGCCGCACGCGCTGGTGAACACGGCAAAGGATTTGCCGTTGTTGCCGCCGAAGTCCGAAAATTGGCCGAACGAAGCGGTACAGCGGCCGGCGAAATTAGCGAACTCTCGTCAACCAGTGTCAGCATCGCCGAAAAGGCTGGACGGATGCTTGCGCAGATCGTCCCTGATATTACGCGAACGGCGGATCTTGTGCAGGAAATTACCGCGGCAAGCAACGAGCAAAGCGCTGGTGCAAGCCAGATAACGAAAGCCCTCCATCAGTTTGACCAAGTGGTACAACAAAACGCAGCCGCCGCAGAAGAAATGTCTTCCACCAGTGAAGAATTATCAAGCCAAGCGCAACAACTGATTCAAATCATGCAATTTTTCAAAATCAATAATTACCATGGGCACACACAGAACCATAACCCGCAAAAAGTCGTCAAAGTGGTGAAAAAGACATCACCACAACGACCAATTCCAACACAACGACGTTTCGAAATCGACACGCACCCATTGGATACAGATTTCGAACAATTTTAGGGATTAGTTTTGTTTTAGCATGGTGACTTTCCTGGTTCATTTTCACAAGAGTCTATACTTCCGGTGTTTATGCTTGACAGACGGAACCTGTCATCGATAGGAAGAATATATGATTGCACAACACAAGAGTTTTGCCGTGGATTTTTACGGCTTAGCGCAGTACTTTTCGTACCCCTATTATTACCTTCCAGATATCACGCCGCGGTCGAGCGTGCTGGAAGACGTGCATTCAATGTAAAAAAACGGTCCACACCTCCCGACAACGCCTCAAAGGCCGCGGCTTCATGCCGCGGCCTTTTTTTTGGCACAACCACAAGGAGCATCTCATGCAAATCGGAAAAGCCATTCGTCGTGAACGCATTTTCAACCGTGACACAAACCGCACTATTATTGTTCCCTTAGACCATGGTGTCAGTGTTGGCCCTATTTTTGGCCTGACTGATATGAAAAAAACCGTAGGAAACATCGTTGAAGGTGGCGCGAATGCCGTCCTCATGCATAAAGGATTGGTTCGCTGCGGACACCGAACGCAAGGCAAAGATATTGGCCTGATCGTTCATTTGTCGGCCAGCACAAACCTGTCGCCATTCCCTGGAGCCAAAACCCTGGTCTGCACGGTCGAAGAAGCCATTACGCTGGGAGCAGACGCCGTGTCGTTACATATCAACCTGGGCGATGAGGCAGAGGCTTCCATGCTCGGTCATCTTGGTGAGGTCAGCAAGGCGGCTTCGTCGTGGGGGATTCCGATTCTGGCCATGATATACGGTCGAGGCCCCAAAATCGCGAATGAATTCGACCCGGAAATTGTTGCACATTGTGCACGCGTTGGCGTGGAACTCGGTGCTGACGTGGTCAAAGTACCGTACACCGGCGAGCCGGAATCATTTAGCAAAGTCGTAGACGGAAGCTGCATCCCTGTTGTTATTGCTGGAGGTCCTAAAACCCCGGATACGCGCAGCTTTCTCAAAATGGTTGAGGAATCCGTTCAAGCCGGTGGAGCAGGGCTTTCTGTTGGACGAAACATTTTTCAACATAAAGACCCGAAAACCTTATTGAAAGCACTGAACCTCATTGTTCATGGAGAGTACAGCACTGACGACGCCATCGCTCAGGTGGGAGATCTGTAGCTGGCCGACGTGGCGCGTGATGGATGTCTTTCCGGGACGCGCCATGACAAAAAGATATTGGAGAGCCATTTTTTAAGGCATGACGATTGGAATGCTTTTGAACGCGTAGAATATCGTTTATTGACATTTCGTGGAGAATTCAGGATAGGACAGCAAGACGTCTCCCCATCGCATCGGTTCAACAATCAACCACATGGAGAAGAAAAAATGAAAAAACTTTTATCCACGCTGTTCGTTCTTGCCCTCGTCGTCACGAGCTCTTTCGCGCTCGCCTCTTCGGATGCAGATTTTGATGCATTGGACACAAACAAAGACGGCAAAGTTTCGAAAGATGAATTCATTGTCTGGTACCCTGTGCAGCAATTCGTCAAGGCCGACCAAGATGGTGATGGCTATGTTGTTGTGACAGAATGGGTGGCGGTGAAAGAAGACATGAAGCAATTCAAGAAAAACAATCAATAAGACCATTTTGAAGGGCCGGGGCGATGCGGCTCCGGCTCTTCATTCTCTAGGATTAGCCAGCAAACACTCTAGCCATCACTATTTCCATACTATTATAGTACATATTGTTTTTTCATTTCTTCTCCATTCCATGAAAAAACTGAAAGTTGTCTTTCTTCGCCACTCTTTTCTCCAATTATTCCCTCAGTTTTATGCGCTTTATCACAGTATGAAGTGTTTCCAATTTACACTTTTCCTTTACATTCTCCTCTTGCCGTATTTATAGAATCATGCAATAGAAAAGATAATCTCATCACTTTTTTCATGAAGTGAAAGAAGCAATCCATATACTTTGCATGGACGTTCCGTATATATCTCATCGTGTTTTTGGATTTTGTTCACTTTGAGATAGTATATGGACAGCAGCTCAAACGAAGAAATGTCATATTTTCACGACAGTGTCTTGCTTTCAAGACACAACGAACACACGATCTTTTAAATTTTCCTGTGATTTCAAAGAAATAAAAAACTATCTTGTTGGCATAGAAATTGTTTTCGTTTGCCCCAAAAGAGGCGAAGCTGTGAAAACTATTTTTATTGTCGATGATGATCGCTTGGTACGAGATAGTTTACGGCGCGGCTTAAGCGTGTACGGCTACAATGTACAGACCTTTGAAAAAGGATCCCAGGCTCTCAGGATGCTGGCAATTCAACCGGCTCATCTGCTTATTAGCGATGTGTTTATGCCTGATATGGATGGCCTGGAAGTGCTCCTCGCTGCCAAAAAACAGCAGGTCGATCTCAAACTTGTCGTTGTTTCGGGTGGAGCTGTGCGTTCTCCCTTGTCTCGTGACGATGCTCTTACCTTGGCCCGAACACTTGGTGCCGATGCTGTGATGAAAAAACCTGTAGCGCTCGACGAACTTGTCACCAATGTTCGCAGTTTGATTGGCGACTGACCAGGAACATTCAATTCCCGAGGAGAATGGCGATGAAGAACATGAAGCTGGCAGTAAAAATCGGAATCGGGTTTGGCGTTTTAATCGCCATTACCTGCGTGCTGGGGGGGATGGCTATCTTCAGCATGAAATCGGTTGAAACCCAGTCGATCATGCTCGATGAAGAATACATTCCGGAAGTTCTCATTGCCAACGACCTGGAACGTTCTTCCCAGGACACGATGCTGGCCATGCGATCATATGCATTAAGCGATGAGCAAATGTATTACGATGCAGCAATGTCGGATTTAGAGCAGGTAAAAAATTTCCTCGTTGAAGCCAAAAGCCATGCGGACCAATACGCAAGTCTCGTAAAACTGAAATCAGGAACTGAATCGGCTCAAAAAAATGTTGCCGAGTATGAGTCGCTTTCAAAACAAACGCGTGAAGTCAATCAACAAATAGACACTAACCGAGAGACTCTTGATACAGCGGCTATCAAGTACGCAAAGAATGCTTCTGATTTCCTGAAGGCGCAAAACGAAGTTATGCGCCAAGAAATCGAAGAATTTGCCGGTGTAGAAAAACTGAAATCTCGTCTACAAAAAATTACCTGGGTGAATGAGATCATCAATATAGGTAATGATACGCGCATCCGAAACTTCAAAGCGCAGGTCATGCGCGACATGACATTTATCAATAATGCTCTCACGAATTTTGACACGATAATCCTGCTTCTCGAAAAATTACGGGCTGTTACCGTGAAAGATGTAAATCTAAAGCAAATCGCAGCCATCCAAGAAGCGAGTGAAAATTACAAAAGCGCGATGCTTGAATTGCAGCGAAACTGGAAAGAGCGCACCGAACTTGGCCAAAAACGAAATCAAGCCGCGGACGCCGTATTGTCTTCAGCTCAGGAGATCGCTCAAGCCGGTCTTAAACAGACAACCGTCATCGCCAATGAAACAGCCAAGAACCTGGCTCAAGCTTCGTTTGTTCTTATCGTCGGTCTTGCCGTGGCAATAGTCTTAGGCATCATCATTGGCATCTTCCTCACGCGCTCCATTACAAAACCCATTATCCAAGGAGTCAACTTCGCCAAAGCCATGTCCAAAGGCGACTTCACCAATCGCCTTGAGATAGACCAAAAAGATGAGGTGGGTGAACTTGCCCGTGCGTTGAACGAAATGATTGCTCGATTGAGAGATGTTGTCGGTGAAGTGCAGACGGCTTCGGACAATGTCGCCACGGGAAGTGAAGAATTGAGCGCATCGGCCCAGGGATTGTCTCAAGGCGCCACAGAACAGGCAGCCAGCGTGGAAGAAATCTCATCGTCCATGGAAGAGATGACGGCAAATATCCGACAAAGTGCTGATAATGCCACTCAGACCGAATCCATTGCCATTCAGGCTGCGCGCGATGCTGAAGAAGGCGGAAAAGCCGTTATGGCAACAGTGGATGCCATGAAACAAATTGCCGAAAAAATTTCCATCATCGAAGAAATCGCTCGTCAAACCAATTTGTTGGCGCTGAACGCGGCCATCGAAGCAGCTCGTGCCGGTGAGCATGGCAAAGGATTCGCCGTTGTTGCCGCCGAAGTTCGTAAGCTGGCGGAACGCAGTGGATCGGCAGCTGGCGAAATTAGCGAACTGTCCTCATCCAGTGTCGAGATTGCCGAAAAAGCCGGGGATATGCTCGGCAAGATCGTGCCCGACATCAAACGAACGGCGGAACTTGTTCAAGAGATAGCCGCCGCCAGCAAAGAACAAGATGCGGGTGCCGGACAAATCAACAAGGCAATTCAACAGCTTGATCAGGTCGTCCAGCAAAACGCCTCCAGTTCAGAAGAAATGGCGTCAACAAGCGAAGAATTGTCGAGCCAGGCAGAACTGCTGATGCACACCATGGAATTTTTCCGGATTTCGCCGAGTGGACAGTCGGCTCAACAAAACGTACAGCGTACAGTCAAGGTGAAATCTGCGCCGCAAAAAGCCGGTCGCTTGCTCCCAGGAGCCGACGATGGTTCGGGAAAATCCACAGCCTCTCATGACGGCGTCATGCTGGCCATGGATGACGATGAAGGATTTGAACGCTTTTAAGCACTCAATACGATCATTCACATAAAACGCCGGTCTCGTTGCATGACGGGACCGGCGTTTTTGCGTGAAAACAGAGGTTCTCACACTTCCTTTTGCGCGTTTTGCACATACCATGCAGCGGCTTCGGCTAAACCGGCAGAGACATCGAATTGGGGCTCATACCCAAGCAAACGTTGTGCGCGGGTAATGTCAGCAAGGGAATGGCGCACATCCCCCGGCCGGAAAGAGCGAAATTCGGGTTCTGCTGTAGCGGCGTCAGCATTGAAAGGAATGACGACCTGACGAATAGCCTCAAAAAGCTTATTCAACGTAACCCGACGACCGTAGGCAATATTATATACCGTATTCTGTGCTTCTTCACGTTCAGTAGTTGCCGCGAGAAGATTCGCTTGAACGGTGTTATCAATATAGCAGAAATCTCGACTTGTTTGCCCATCGCCGTTGATAAAACATGGTGTGTTTGTCAGTAAGCCATTGAACCACAGCGGGATGACGGCCGCATACGGATTTCCCGGTTGTTGACGGCGACCGAAGACATTGAAGTACCGCAAACCAATGGTTTTTATCCCGTAAGTTTTGGAAAAAACTTTAGCGTAGACTTCCACAAACGCCTTGGTTGCCGCATATGGGGACAGCGGCATTCCAATACGCTCTTCAATTTTGGGAAGAAATGGATGATCACCGTATGTCGAGCTTGAACCAGCATAGACAAAACGCTTGACGGTCCCTGCATCTTTTATCGCCACAAGCATGTTCAGCGTTCCTGTCACATTGGCGTGGTGTGTGGCAATGGGATTATTTATACTGCGCGGCACCGAACCAAGAGCAGCCTGATGCAGCACATAATCGACGCCGGAAACAGCTTTGCGGACAGCGTCCATGTCGAGCAGATCCGCTTCCACCATGGTGAAACGAGACCAGGCTTCTGGTCCGACAAGACCTTGCACTTCAACCAGGTTCTCACGGTATCCATTGGAAAAATTGTCGAAGCCGACAACGGTTTGATTGAGACGAAGCAATGTCTCCACAAGGTTGGAGCCGATAAAACCGGCAGCGCCCGTAACGAGCCAGGTTCGTGGAGACTCTTGCAAAGTCTTTTTAAGGGTATCGTACGTGGTCATGACGTTTTGCCTTTTTTAAGAAAGCTTGTAGAAAAACCAAACAGAGGATATCTCTTGGTATAGCCTGGGCGTTCACAGCGGACACGTTCCCGAGGCATTGGCGGATGTGCACAAAATCTGTTCACTCAATTATAACTTGCGATCAGGACACCCACGTTTCTATGGATGTTTTTACCTTTGATAACGTCAGTTACGTTTCCCCCTTGCCCTCGATTCCTCAACTTCGTTGGGAAAAGGGCACGGCTCCCCGGTTCAATGCTATTCTTCCGAAAAGCATGCGGTATGTCCCTCCGGAGAATTTACTGACAGCATTGAGTCTGATTGCAGCGTTGTCTAAGACATATCCAGCGGTACGTTTCATCTTCCAGGAACCGCGTGGAGACGCCGAAGACATGTTCGATTTCAACGCGTATGTCAAACAGCTTCCTCAAAAGACGCTCCAGACTGCCAGCTACTCCGATGAAACGCCATTAGACGTCACGTCGTCCGATGTTTTCTTTTGTATGGACTGGACATCGGTGCTTCTCTGGCAGGCCCATGCCGCTCTCATGACGAAACACGGCCGGCCGCGCACGCCATTTTATTATTTCATTCAAGATTTCGAACCGGGGTCTGTTCCTTTTTCGAGCACATACGGACAGATATTGGCGACATATAACCACAAGCACTATACGCATGCCATCATCAATTCACTTGAACTGGGCGCTTTCTTTCGGAGACAGGGATTTTCGTTTGCCAAAACGTATACGTTAAAACCCTCGCTCAATGCAGCTATCGCGTCCTGGCTTCGCTCGGTCGATTTTATGCTCCCAGCCAAACCGAAATCGCCTTTGATGCTTGTCGTTTATAGTCGCCCGCAAATTCTACAAAATGCCTTTGATGCCGCCATGGCCGGGTGCAAACGATTTGTTGACGGACTATCACGCAAAGAGCGTCAAAATCTGCGCATTGTCAGCGTGGGAGACCATCACCAACATATTGATCTTCATGGCATGGAAGTTCGTTCACTCGGCTGGCTTGATGTTGAGGCGTATATCAACTTGCTTTCTTCGGCACATATGGGGCTATCTCTTAAGGTTTCTCCGCATCCGTCTTATCCTCCGCTGGAAATGGCGACAATGGGTCTGCACACCGTGACCAATGCATTCTACCCAGGGAAAGACCTCACGGGAAACCACCCGTTATTATTGTCGGTTTCAGCTCCTGACCCTGAGCTTATTGCCGCAAGTTTGGCTGAAGCACATGCACTTACGCGCTCCCAACCCACGGGAGCCACCCCTGTCATTCTGCCGGCAAGCCTGAGTATCCATTCCAGAGAAGAGGATATCGATAAACTCAGGATCGCGCCTATTATCCCCAAATAAGAACCGTTTTCTATCCTGCGTTGTTGCAAGCAGGTGCATATTGTTTTCGAGGCTCGTTCCTTCAATGAAACGAGTGCACTGACATCTCTCTCACACATGTCTTGCCCGCATAGAATTGGGGGAATGGAAGACTTTGTCGAAAACTGAAGCTCGTCAAAAAATCTATCAAGACAGCGCAGTGTCAAAAATATATTACACAGGGAGCGTATTCTCTCTTCACGGAATGCGCCCGGAAAGAACAGCTTTGCTTAGGTAGTGTCGTCACAAGATTGCTTTATTCTTCTTTTCCTGGCATCGGATACTAAAAGGAAAAAGAAGACAGAATGAAGAGTGCAGCACATAGACGACATGATATTTCTGACCGGGTATGGGAGTTGCTCGAACCTCATTTACCAGGAAGAAAAGGAACGTGGGGAGGTGTCGCCCATGACAATCGGCTTTTCATTAATGCCGTTTTCTGGATACTCCGAACTGGGGCTCCATGGAGAGATCTTCCACCCGATTACGGCGATTGGAAAAATACACAT
>NZ_AUBP01000031.1 GCF_000429305.1 Desulfovibrio inopinatus DSM 10711 | reverse complement strand
CTCTCCCCCGAACCCCCTCTCCCCACCTCATCACCTCCCTTCCTCAAACCTTTTTAACGGGTACCAACATTCTTCAGCTATTTTTATAATAACAAATCTGTACTCATTGATTGAAAACATGGAAGTATCTCATAATACATTTGGGGAAATAAAGCATAAGCCCATGCACGGCATGCTTGAACGAGATGGTCTTGGCAGTACAATCTCTTAATTGGCATGGGGAGGTCTTCAAACGCCACAATGACACATCGGCTTCTGGAATGAGCTGGGGTTCATTGCTAACCAGAAAAGCTTTTGACGGGAAATAGAGAAATGACTATACGAAATACAAGGATTTCCCCAAGCAATACATCAGTCCTCCGTCACGGGGGGACGAAGTGGAGATGACAAATGGCTACTCCTCTGGTGGCAAATACCAATCTTATCTGTGAAATAGTTGACAGGGCAACAGACGGCCCTCTTACTGAATTTGAGCTCGCACGTTTCACCAAGCAGGCTGAAGCCTTAAAAGGAGAGTCCCCGGCCATCGGCGTGTGTGCCCTCGCTATCATAGCCAGCCTCAAGGGAGACATAGACGTGGCGAGGCAACTGCACGAACGCGCTCTTTCTCTTTCTCCTGAAGCGGTACTCCATTATAATTACGCAGGCACACTTGTGCTTTATGGTTTCATGCCGGAAGCAGCCGAACAGGCGGTTTTGGCGGCCGACAACGATGACATGAATCTTAAATATTTGAACAAAGCTATTTTGTTAACATTTGTGGCGAATAACGATGAGCTGTATCGTCTTCTTGAAAGATGGACAAAACTGACAAACGGGGAAGCTCATCCCGTGGTGTTGGAACTGGAAAAGGAAGAGCAAGAGGATGTCAACGACGCTCTTGAAGCGGTTGATACCCCTATCGACGAATGCATCCCCTGGACTGTCGTGAAGCAAGGCCTGAACCTTCAATAATGCGATACGAAATCGTTTGGACACCTCAGGCTGTTCGGGAATTGAAAAAACTATCCCCGCAAGGGCAGGAGGCTGTCCGAAGACTGGTTGACGACCTTGAGAAGTGCCCTTTCCCTAAGGGAATGACAAAGCTCACAGGCGTCGATGCGTTCCGAATTCGATCAGGGCAATTCAGAGTCATTTACAGCGTCAATGGGTCGAAACTCGTCGTTCGAATCTTGAAAGTCGCAGACAGAAAAGAAGCGTACAACAACCGCCTTATCAAGACCCTTAAAAAATACACATAACGCCGAAACAATGCGTTTCTCCATGGCTCGACGATGTTCCGCTTCACCTTCTGTGAGGGACAAAATACGGTCGGCCACACCGAGAAATGTTTTTTCATCACCCTCCAAAACTCGGGCGGAAGCAACGGCTCTCAATATCATCTGACAGTCAATTTGCAAATCGCGATACGTTCTCCCAACTGGCATTTTTCAATATGGGAAAGACCGCGTTCTATTTCCGGTGGAACCTCATCTCATCACAATGAAACTCCTTCCCGTTATCCACAGAAAGGAGCTCTTCAGCCGTTTTCGCTTGCCATTCTTCTTTTGACGGCACCTTTACCATCTTTGGTCATATTCTTTCTGAAAACGACGCATGCGGCACGCATGTCGTTCCCAACGTTTTCCCAATCGCTCTGCAAGGCCTCGCTGTCAGTGCTCCAGGAATCTTCAGAAATAGACTTCTGTCGCACATCGACACGAGAGGAGCCGGCTATATCCAAAATCCTGCCCATCCCTCTCAAAACAGCATGGGATGGAAATTTCGGAGCCGGAGAGCCTTTGAAAATCCGTCGTATCATACGCAAGCCTTCGTGAATCAAAGTTCATAGGATGTTTACTGAAAGTAAATCTCTTCTTCGCAAATGAAAAGATTTGTGAACTTTTGCCCTGATCCTGCTCCAGTGGCAGGATGATATTGTGGAGAGGGATAACAACAAATATGTTGGAATCAATAGGGAACGCCAATGCTGTCGAGATATTGTTTCTGGTCGTCGTCTAAAATGGCACCTGTGAGGTTGGCGTCGCGGAGGTCGGCTCCAATGAGGTTGGCGTCGCGGAGGTTGGCGTTGCGGAGGTCGGCCTCGCTGAGGTCGGCTCCAATGAGGTCGGCTCCAATGAGGTCGGCGGAGTGGAGGTTGGCTTTGCGGAGGTCGGCGGAGAGGAGGCTGGCGAAGTGGAGGTCGGCTTTGCGGAGGTCGGCTTTGCGGAGGTCGGCGTTGCTGAGGTCGGCGTTGCTGAGGTCGGCTTCGATGAGGTTGGCGGAGCGGAGGCCGGCGAAGCTGAGGTCGGCTTTGCGGAGGCCGGCGAAGCGGAGGTCGGCCTCGATGAGGTCGGCGTCGCGGAGGTCGGCGTCGCGGAGGTCGGCGTCGCGGAGGTCGGCTTCGATGAGGTCGGCGTTGCTGAGGTTGGCTCCAACAATACCAGGGTTTCCATCAATAATTTGGATATCATTTGAGAAAGACTTTCTACGTCCTCGAACCCCATCTAGCACTGCTTTCTCTAATAACGCCCCTTTCCATTGAGGCAAAGCTTCCACAACAACCTCAATCAGAGACTTCATAGAATCGCCAACAATACGTTCATGAAGTGTCAAGAAGTCCTTAACATCCATACCTTCACATATTTTCTTCCCCATAAGTAATGCAAGCCAACGTTCTTGGAACATTTCATCATCAGAAATGGGTCGTGATATGACTTTTACCCCATGCCCCAAGCATGTTGCATCATGCTCGCGTCGATCATGCTCTTCTAATATCATGGGGCGTTCATCAGCCACCCAAAGTGCGGCCATTGAGAGAACATCGTTGAGCAACCGTTCCATATCCTGACGAGCATATGCAAAGCTTTTTGAAGCGGCATCACAGGCCGCAAGGAAAGGCTCGAACATGTCTTTATATACATCAGACGTAGGAATCTTCCCCAATCCCATGGCAAGTTCTGCAAGGAAAGAGCGGGTTTCCTCGGAAACTACACGTGTAATGAGACGATATTTTTCTTTTTTCCCGGAATCAGAAGCTGCTGCAATCAACAGATTGGCAAGTAAATCCTCGGCAAGCAAATACTCTTGAAATGAAAGATGGCTGAATTCAAACGCGGTGTGATTTTGTCCAAAATAGGAAAGATTCAAAAAATGCGTTTCGTCGAGTTTTTTATAAAACTCATATTCTGTGGAATCGTTTGGAAAATGTTTTTTCACAAGCTCTGTTGTGATGCCATGTTCTTCCGGCAGCAGACTGCGTAATCGAGCCAGACGCCGTAACAGGTGACGTGCTTTGCACCTGTGATCCGGTAAATCTGCTTTCGGGTCCGGTCGCTTACAATGAACCGAAACATAATTCATGAACCGAAGATAGAGTCCGGTTCGTCCCATGGGAAGCGGTGTATCGAAATCAATCTGAGCATCAGAAAGTAGCTTTCCGACAATCCAAAGGTACAGCGGTTTTTCGAGTTCTCCTGTGTTCAAACCAAGAGACGTCAAACTCTCATGCGTGATGCCCTCCTTCCAAATATCCGGATGGGCGTCCCGCTGTTTGTTGATCCATGAGTCGACTTGGTTGGTCTGAACAAACCCTTGAATACGTATATATTGAGTGGGATATGTTTGGTTGTTTCTTCCATGTTGTAAAACGTTTTGAATATGGTTTGCCACTGCACCACGTGGCCCAAGAATCAAACGGCTTGTGATGATGCATTGTGTACCGGGAGGAAGATCACTCAGACACGCTTCAACAGCCTGAAAAATATGACGTGCATGCTCATCATTCACGGGCCCACTTTCGTCAAGGGCATCCAAAAGCAAGCAAACCGGCGTTCCATCGTCTGGAACACATTGCTTGAGTTCATTTCGAATATGACTTGCATCACCATTGCATTCTTTCAAAGAAAAAAAGACAGGAAACAGGCTATCCCATGTCCGCAAATATGCATTGGCCATTGATACCGCTTTCATACGCAAATAACTCGACTTTCCTATTCCAAAATCTGCACCGATAAAGAGAATACGCTTTGTGTTCGACGCATCCTTTCGGCATGCAAAATATTGGTCACACAGTGTGTCCATAGCAACATACGATGAATCATCTATTGAACAATTTCCCCATTGAGAACAATCGCAGAGCACGCCGACAGGTTTTATAAAAGCACTGTGCAACGGCAAATCATCATCGGCAATAGTATGGTATTGTAATTGAAGAATTTCTTGCAAATAGCCTATTTTTTGTCTTTTTCCATCATCATATTCAAATTGTCGAATAATTCCGTCCAGTCGTGCATCCTGTCGTAAATCAAGCACACCCATATTGAAGTCTAATAAAAGAGATGGAATTCTATCTTCACGAATTCCGCTCCTCTCCATTTCCACTTCTAAAGCGGCCCGAAGTGATGCAATAGGCTCAGAGAGTGGGAGATAGGGGTGGAACACCATATCGTGTTGCGCATTGTTTGTAGAAGAATACCGCTCCGTAACATCACGAAACGCAACATCGAACATTGCGGCAAAGGCTTTTTCGTCTTCGCCATTCTTCCGAACAGCCTGAAGCCAGCAGTTTCGCACCGCATCGATAAAGCGAATAAACGGTTCCTTGTCTGTATCGTTTGCCCAGTTCCTTTTCAGCGCCTCCCACCCTTGGTCCGCAGCTGTCCACAATCCTTGACTCACCAGACTGCACCAAATCGACAAAAAAGCATCACTGACAAGCTGTTCAACAACCATACATATCCCTACTCTAGTATATAAACGGTCATGAATCGATCGGCTCCCACGTATCCCAATGCAAAAACAACACTCTTTCAACTTCAATGGCATGAAATATTTCACGGATCAATGTAAGTTTTCCATGCCCATTGTTTTCGTATCAATTTCCCATCCCATATAAGCCCACCCAATCGCCGTAATGCCTTACCCCTTAGAAGCAAGACGTAGACATCGACACATACAACACCCGCATTCAGAAACTCTCTATTCCATCCTCACCACACCACGACTCTATTCTCCCCATTCTCATGATGATCCAATAACAAACGCCCCGTTCACCACTTCACGTCTCGTTTGAGCAGAGACGTGAAGTGGTGAAGAGGCATACGTTGTGGAATATGCCGGCAACGAGTCTTTGGATATTGGCGAGATGTTTCGGATACACGACGGCTCTTCACGCCGCTCCATGTGTGGCCGAGGTTCTATATGCTAAAGGGCTTCTGGGTATCAAAGGGCGGGTTGGGAGCACCCAACACCAGCATATTCGGAGTCTGAGACCGGGGCATACCTTTCACAATGGCTTGATGGAACTTGGCGTAATTCCCCTGGAATCGTCCCTCCGCCCAAACGCGGAGAAGCTTCCCGGTAAAAGCACCGTTAAAGGGTCCGTCCATGGACGTCTGGTTGTCCTGGCATCCGGAAAGAAGACGTACCGTACAGGCCAGAGGCATCGTCAACTTCTTTTCGACAATGTCGTAGTCGATACCGCGAGCGGACTTGCTCAACTCGGTATAGAAGGCACGATTCTGACGAAAAACCCGTGACGCGACCTGATCAGACATACAGCGTGGCCACGTCGTCGGATCATTGGGGTCTTGAGGACCACTGATCCTCTCGAGGAACCCTCCTGCAGCACGAATCACCGAACCACTATGGCAGCTATCGGACAAAACAAGGATACGAACGCCTTCACGAAATCTGGCGTACATGGCAAACAGTTCGTCATCGAGGATTTGTCCGTCATAGAGACACCATGTTTCATCAAGATTGTCGGACTCATCGAAATTCAGATCCGGCAATTGGCCGCCATGGCCCGAGTAGGTCAGAAGAAAGATGTCACCGGCCTGTAACTCATTGGCTGCACGTGCGCAGGCAGTGAGCAAGGCCTGTCGCGTGGCCTGACCGGTCAACAACATTTCTCTGTCTACAAATCCCATGCTTTGTGCAATGTCATGCATGTCGTACGCATCGTTTTCGCAGGCGATCAATTGGCCATCCCAACCAGCATAATGACTCGGGTCGACACTGTTGAGACCAATATGCAACGACATTCCTTTACGCTTCCCTGTCGTTGGCATCCTCGAAGACGACACTGTCGAAACTCCGGTTCGCGACGATTTCGAAGTCACCGGTTGCACCGCAGGCGCCTGTCGACTCCGCGGGCCGGCAAACTGTTCAATCTCTTCTTTGAAGCGGAGCGCTACAGCATGGTATCCCTCATCAACGGGATGCAATTCGTCATGCCAACGCTGATCCGTGACAACGCCGCGATTATCCAGAAAGCTCACGTTGTCGAAATTCTTCGTCAGCCGACGCATGCAGGCGTGGAAACGATCGACCATCTCTTTGACAATGGCACGTTGAAACGCGGGGTCGGTAATGTTGCGTTTTTCCATCGGCTTACCGAGCCAACGCCCGCTATTGGGAATGCAATAGTCGTATCCATGACAAATAATATGCAATCCGGAGATGGTTTCAAGCTTGCGCAGAACGATATCATACTGTCCTTCGACCTTGGCGAGAAGATCGTTATAGGATGATTCCAGGTGCTCTGCCGGAGTCAAGACCGGATCAAATTCCCGCAAATGCTTTTTCAGGTCGCCACCACCGAGGACATCGTTGCCTCCAGCGCTCAACAATACGATGGAAGGATGCAAATGGTTTGCAATGAGGCGTTGTAATTCCGTGAAGTACTCATCTTTATCCAACATATTGTCCAATGTATCGCCGGCAGCTCCCAGGCTGCGAACAGCATAATCGTCGGACAACCAGTCTATGACATCTTTGAGCATAAGGGGGTACTGAAACCAGGAATCCCCTTCGGAAAGAATGATCGGTCCCTCGTACGACGAGTCCGCAACTTTGCGATTAAAACGCAAATGGCGACGAAAGCGGCTCATGTCGTTGAGCGAATTGAGCAAAAGAGCGCTTCGGGACCGACCTTCCGGCGTTGCCATGTCAATGGCGACTTCCTGCTCATTAATGACAAGACACGGTAAAAAAAGCCCCGAATGTTCTTCGTCCACGGTAAAATATTTTCGTAACTCCGACTCGTCCACATCCAGATTGTTCAGCCGTTTCGACAATTCCTCAACACTGATGCGGGTATCCATAGGTGATACCTCCGTGGTTGCGGTTGCAAAGGCAAAGAACGTCTTTCTCTACTACGACATGTGAACAGTTTTATGATTGGTATTCTTTTCCAACAATTCGCCGCGCTACTCCATCAAGAATCTCTTGATGTCCGAATAATACCGTGGAAGGCTGCCATCCGGTGCATAACTGCGTCGCTTGGATCTCCACGATATGCCACCCACTGTCTGTTTTTTCTCCGGCTTGTCCCAACAGCCTGACAGTTTCCCCTTCATCCGAGGTTATAAACGCCGAGATAAAATCCAACCACGAACCAGGATATCCGCCCGTTGTCATCACGTGTTCAAGATCGGCCGATGGCCGATACAACACAGCTCGATGCAGTCCGTGCCGATCACCCTTTTGCTGTAATGCGGACAAAAACGGCGCATATACCTGCTCCACAGAGCGAACGATTCCAGGCGAAACCAATGTCAACGTCTCCGTGACGTCAAACAATGCGTGCGTTTCGTTGCTCTCCATGACCTCCAAGAGCTCCGCGAGGAGCAATGCGCCCTCACCTTCTGCCAATACATGGAGCTGAATATCTTTGGTCAAACACAGCGTTATCAACGACTCCACGATTTCCCGAGCTGCACCGTCCTGACTCGCGGCGCTTCTCGAAGCTCGCACCAGATCACGGCAGAGTGCTCGCCCCACTCCTTTCAACATTTTACTGATGGTCCAGGTCAAATTCTGACGATCCTGATCGCCACGAAGTGTGACATCCTCGGCGACGGACTGAAAACAACACAATGCCGACGACAGCAGATCGTTCGCCCAGAGTAAGGACAGAGGATAGACGCCCTCTCGCTTCCACATCATTTTGTCTCTGGCAACGCGTGTCACGGCTTTCGATAATTCCTCTTGTCCATGGCCAAAGACCAATAGGAGATGATCATAATGCCCGCCTGCAAGATATGTCACCGTTTCCTCAAAGCTCGCTTTCGGGCTCGGATACGTTCCTGAGACCACTCGTTGACCGTCGTCCAAATGCTGATAGTGACCAAGGACCTCAATACGCGGGGTACTAGCCTGCAGAGATAATCCGCGAAAGCCCAATCCTTGTTCGCTGACGCTGTAGTCAAACGCTTCCGGTGTCGGTACCGCCAAACGTAACACCCAAGCGTCATAGATGCTGTCGGCCCAATCCTGGTAACGCCATAAAGCCATTCCCGGCATGCCTTCGAATCCACCCCACTCCTTGCCCCAGGAGTTGAGAACCAGGAATCCTTCTGCCGTATAGCCGACAATCACAAATGCATGTCCGGAATTTTGGCCGACGGCGGGAAGAATATGGCCATTATTCTCCTCCACAACCTCCTTCCTCCACCCCTCATGAATGGCAGCAGAGACATACAACGCTCCAACTTCATTGATGGCGGCGTGAAAATCATTGAGTTGAGGGCGCACCCGATAGTAGGCTCCCAGTGTTGTGTTTCGAGCCGCTCGCGAGCGTTCCAATGTCAACTCTCCGCATGAATCACCGGATATATAGGGCCACTCGTTATCCAGACAAACACCGTTGTGATAAAAGCCTTTGATGACGGTGCGTAACGAGTAAATTTCACCACCGGAACGTGGTCCACGCTCTCCGACGACCATATGCTTGGCCATCTCGAAAAGCATTCGAGCACTGACTTGTGATTTGGAATGGCCATTTTCCTGATAACGCAGGATATCAATCAATGTTGCCAAAGCCTGTCCCGTGCAGCTCCCATCGCTTCCTTGTGTCCGAACAATCGAAGACAATACGTCCGAAGGAATACTGCTTTCCACTGGAAAGTATATTCGTTTCAACGGCCGAAGAGCCGGTGAATATATACAATCACGAAAATCAACAGAATCACGCGTCACAGAACCCACAACAACACTCCTTCAAGCGTATTTTTAAAATACTTCATGATTAACTAATCGGAGCATGTCAACACATGAACACGATAATCCACTCCAAATAACACAACAAACTATAGAGACTAATACACAACAATATAGTTGTTCACTGAATATATCGTCCCTCTGACATTCTCTCTCTAGAGGACACCAAACAAGAAACCTTAACATTACAGACGATAATTCAGAGCGATCAAAGCCCATTCATGAGAAAAACACATTCGCAAAAGAAGACCTCGCCCTATACAAAACATCTCACTGAATGGCTTGCTTTCAAGAGAGCACCGAGACGCAGAATTGCGCAAAAAGAACCATGCTGCTACTCTTTGTGTATATAATTCGTGTCCCATGTGCGCCAAACCCAAATTTTGAGAATACGCCGTTGTTGAGTAATAGCCTGCAGAGACGAACACACTTTTCCCACACTCTGGAGACATAATGGACGCATTTGTGAATCTGACCATTGTCACATTCAATCGAGTTGAATGTACTCAGCGATGTTTGGAATCCATATTGGAAATGACATCGTATCCATACGTCATCAATATTATAGACAATGGAAGCACCGACAGGACGAGAGAATACTTGGAATCCATTCGGCATGCCGATGGGTATTCCGAAAGAATCAATCGCATTGTGTATCTCGACACCAATATGGGCATCTCACCTGCGTATAATTTGGGGTGGAGCCTGTCCGATGCGCCATATTATGTAAAAATAGACAACGATGTTGTCTTTTTACGTGATGATTGGCTTGATGTGCTGGTCAATATTGCGGAAACCATCGACGATGCGGCAATGATTGGATTCGGTGAGAACACGAGTGGACTTCGACATGCCGCCGACGATCGGCTGTATTACGCGGGACATGTTGGCGGGTGTACGTTCATCAAACGCGCTGTTCATGAGAAGATCGGATTCTGGAATGAAGACTATGGACTTTACGGTGAAGAAGACGCTGATTATGGATTACGCGCCCGTTTAGCGGGATTTTGTAACCTCCGATATGCCGACAACAAAGGCGATTTTATAACCTACTCTGAACACATTGATGAAAATATATCTGAATATACGCAATGGAAATCTGAAGAACGCACAAAGAATATCGATATCAACTTCAAACTCAATGACGTGCTCTTCAAATGCGGATTCCGCGATCTCTATGTCGGACGAAAATTCTTGCCCTATGAAGACAACGGAACCATACGTTTTCGGGTCAATAAGGAATACGTCAGACATTTTGAGCAACTCAAAAATCGATACCTCCCGCTTCTCCCTGCCATTCTCCAATCCGCTGAGTATGAAGCAATAAATACTGAAATGGGATTCCATTTTTATTTTTAGTTGAGTATAGAGCATAAAACGGTACAACCGTATCTATAATCCCGATAAGGAGCGTTGAATTCAATGAAAACCTATTTTGATCCGCAGGATTTGCAGCAGTTTGGCGATGTCACCAAGGATGCCAAGGAATTAGGAGAGAAATTTTTTGATTACTATGGATCGGTCATGGGGCCAGGAGCACTGGACGAACGGGAGAAGGCGCTTATTGCATTGGCTATTGCTCACGCTTTACAGTGCCCCTACTGTATTGAAGCCTATACGCAAAAATGTTTGGAGCAGGATTGCGACAAGGAAGAAATGACCGAGGCCGTGCATGTTGCGGCGGCAATGAAAGCCGGTATCACGCTGGTTCATGCCATGCAAATGCGACGAAAGGCAGATGAAGTGAGCTTGTAATATGACGAGTATCCCGCTGTTTCATAAGGTACTCGCCGAACATGGTCTGACACTACGCCGAAGTACACCCCAAATATTGCAAATCAATGTCGGCCTTCTCTGTAATTTGGCATGCAAACATTGCCATCTGGAAGCTGGACCGAGACGTACCGAATGCATGACCAGCGAAACGAGAGAAGCGATCGTTGCTTATGCCGATGCATATCGGTTCGATCTCATCGATATTACCGGTGGAGCGCCCGAAATGAATCCGGAGTTGGCGCAATTACTGGAAGACATCGCCCCTTTGACCAACAACATCATGGTGCGCACCAATCTTGTCGCTCTGGATCACGAGGAACGACGTGACCTGATGGATTTATTGACTCGTCTCCGTGTCACTGTTGTTGCCTCGCTCCCTTCCCCACGCAAAGCGCAAACAGACAAGGTCCGTGGTGCGCAAACGCACGACACCTCGATCACTGTTCTGCAATCGCTCAATAAACGTGGATATGGACAGGACGGAAGCGGACTGGAACTCTATCTGGTGAGCAACCCGGCTGGAGCCTTTTTGCCGGCAGAACAGAGCGGATTGGAGCGACGGTTCAAGAAAGAATTGTCGCGCAACTTCGGTATAACCTTCAACAAACTTCTTGTGCTTCCCAATGCCCCGTTGGGACGATTCCGGACATGGTTGGAAGCATCCGGCAATTTGACGCCGTATTTGCAATCATTGGTATCGGCGTTCAATCCCGGTGCGTTGTGCGGCGTGATGTGCCGTGAAACCGTTTCCATTGCCTGGGATGGCACGCTCTATGATTGCGATTTCAACCAGGCAGCACACCGTCCCATGGTCGGAGGACTTCATGTTCGCGATATGGTGCTTCCCAGCGAAGGACAAACCATAGCAACGGGAGACCATTGTTTTGCTTGCACGGCAGGTTCGGGGTTCACGTGAGGCGGCGCGATACAGTCCTAGTTCAGGTCTGACGCCCACATCCGCACGCAACCCGTCACACGGACCAGCATTTCCTGCGGCGCACAGAACAAACGCGCGTCGTTTCAGACTCGACCGGTGTCGTACACGGTATATCAACCGAAATTGTCACGCCGTTCTCTTCGCTTGATTCCATGGCAATTGTTCCCCCCATTGTCGTGGTAATCAGCATTGCCGCATATGTCCCCAGTCCGGTTCCACCAATTTTCCCACACGTACTGTACTTGTCAAAAAAAGAAGTGCGAATCGATTCCGGGATAACCCCTTCATTATGAATCGCAACTCGTAAAGAACGGCCAGTATCAACTGTTATCGTAACGGATGCTCCCGACGGCGACGCTTCTATCGCATTTCTGATCAAATTCGAGAGCAATGAATACAAAAGTAACTCTTCTGCATAGATATCAAGAGGACGAGACACACAGTCCTCTGCGTCCTTGCAGCGCACCTCGACCACGACATGCTTCGAACGGAAGATACTCGCCAATTCATTGAGAACCGTCCTTAATACAGACGAAAAATTCATTTTCTCAGGGGAGTAAACATATACCCCAGTCTCCATTTTATATAAATCAAGAGACATATTGATCATGCGTAACATGCGGAACCCGGATTCCTGCACACAGCGCAGCAACGTGGCGTCTTCTTCACTCAGATCAAGGCTATCAAGTAATATATCCGGCACAGAAATAATGCCATTGAGCGGTGCTTTGAGATCATGCCGGATAATGTTTTGGATATCTTCTTTCAGTTTTTCGGATTTTTTCTGTTCTGTCATATCAACAAAAATTTCAACAAGGTGTGGTCTCCCTTCAATCTTTACCTGCGAGACGGTTTTCAAGATGGGCACCGTGTTTTTATCGAATGTGAGCAGAACTCTTTCAGAATTATCCAACCTTTGTTGCCTGTCCGTAATGGGACAATTCCCTTTTTCTGTCGGGCATAAAAATCGATGGCATACCTGTCCAATAACATCATGCTTTGCCGCTTGAATCATGTGAAGACCGGCACTGTTAATATCAACAATACAATGGTTGGACGCATCAACGACCACAATACCGGCGTGACTGCTTTCAAAAATCGTTCTGAGACGGTCTATCGATTCATTCAATTGGACTGTCCGAGCCTCAACCTGTCGCTCCAAAAGGACTTTATGCTCTCGAAACAATCTATTGATTTCAAAACTTTCGAGTGCATGGGCTCCCGCCGTCATAACAACGGTAAACAATGCAATCGATGTATCGAGAATGGTATTTTTGTCTTGTGCAAGAACACCGACAAACATGCCGCGTACACGTTTTGCCGTGGCCAAGACATGCAACAAGATATACTCTTCTCTATTTCGTGCCATAAAAAAGCAGGCACGTTCTGTTTGCAATGCAAAGGCAAAGGATTGATCGCGTATCAGTGCATCAACTTCAGCATCGAGAGAGGCCGAATCATCATTATAACTATAATATGCAGTCCCGAGATCATTTGTTCTATCATCAATCGGATACACCGCAGCACAACGAAAAACGATCATTGAGCATGCACGGTGGCAGAGCTCTTTCATCAAGGGATAAGAACTTGCTTCTTCTTGAAACGAACTGGCAAAACTCCCCAAAGACGACGCAAGTTCCAAGGCATCCATCGCAGCTGCTTTTTCACGTTCAAGCGACTCGATCTGCTTTTCAAGGAATGCAATGCGATCCGTTGCGTTCATAACGGTCCAAGAAATGAAGTATAGATATCGTCGAGCTGTCGCCGAGCCTGCATGACCACCGACGCAATGACACCTGGCCTGATGCCCAAGGCCTCCCAGGCTCCTTCAGCCAACCCGGTGAACAAGTACTCTCCGCTAAATCCATATCCAAGTGCCGTCGAAATTGCATTGGCCACACTGAGAATGGCCGCATCCTGGACTGTCACATCTGGGGCTTCATATGGAGCGTGGTGAAATCGCACCAATTCGACAAGCGAGCCCGGGACATTCCATCGAGACAACAACGCATTCCCGACAGCACAGTGATCGAATCCAAACACGTCGTGTTCTGCAAGGTACAGTGGGATCGCTTTTTGAAACGCCAATTGTGCCGCCAAACGCACGCGTTGAGCTGCCACCTTGACCATGACAAGACGGCCGACATCATGCAGCATGCCTGCAATAAAATACATTTCGATATTTTTTCTCTGCAAATGGAGAGCAAGGAGGCGGGCCAACACGCCACAACTCAACGAATGTTGCCAAAATGCCTTGAAGGAAAGGAACTCGGAAAACGCACCGTGAAACGTCCTGACAAGAGCCCCTCCCAATGCCAGACGCCCGATTTCATTGATGCCAAGCAACACCACGGCACGAGACAAAGAATCGATGTTTCTTCCAATCCCCATGGATGCGCTATTCGCCAGTCGTAATAGACGGGCGGTCAATCCTGTATCTTTCGAAATAATATCCGCCAACCGATTGGCGGTACAGGTGGGATCATGAAGCGCTTTTTCCACTTCAAAATAGATGTCCGGAAGTGAATAGAGATCTTCACCTAACGTCACAACCGTATTGATGTCCGGACCACGCTCAACGTTTCCGGTACGTTCTACATACTTGGGAAATGCTTGTGGGGTCCATCCGTTTTCAACATGGTGCATGAGACCAATACCAGCTTGCCGGCGAAGCTCTTCATAGGGCTCATGCGACATATTGGGAACAGCAAAGCGGTGGTCAATGCATTCTTGCATGGGATTTATTGTGCCCATGTCAAACTGTAAGCAGGATTCTTTATGAATGGAGACTGAGGATACTC
This sequence comes from Desulfovibrio inopinatus DSM 10711, assembly GCF_000429305.1. Classification (NCBI taxonomy): domain Bacteria; kingdom Pseudomonadati; phylum Thermodesulfobacteriota; class Desulfovibrionia; order Desulfovibrionales; family Desulfovibrionaceae; genus Desulfovibrio; species Desulfovibrio inopinatus. The sequence goes on along the minus strand of NZ_AUBP01000031.1, from coordinate 63,115 downwards.
CCCACATATTCAAAATGCGAAGATGACTCTCATCAATAGTCACACCGCTTTTGAGAAGGAGTCTTCCCTTCATGCTATACACATCATGAGACAAGACCATTCCGCAGTGAATATCCGTCACATTAATTTGTGGACAACGTTGTTTGTCACATTGTATTTTTTCTTTATCGTAATCCACCAATATACCTCCAGAGTCAGAAGCATACTGGCATATTGTACAAAGTATACAGTAAATATTTCCCGGCTAAAGGCGGACAAAACAACTTCTCAAAATGGCTATACACCCTGTTGCTTCTGTACAGAGAGACAATACGCTCTCAATGTAGATATGTCTATACTCGAAATACACCATCAAATCATCGCACATATGCGATATATACAGAGAAAAACACTCTATATTCCATATATTACGTCATTATCATAAAACGATCCAGAAAATCAAAAACGCGTGCAACATTTTTCGGATCGGCATCGAATGCCGAGTCAGCGTGATGTACACCGCGAAGTATTTCGAAGCAGATGTTCTGTTCACTTGCAATAGCCTGTAATGTTAGCGCAAAGTCTTTGGATTGCTGCATGGGAACGACACTGTCGAGATCGCCATGTTGAATAAGAAACGGTGGGATATTCGATGTTATATAGGTCTCGGGATTTGCGTGGCGCACCAGGTCGGGACGTTCCGTAATGGGTACCCCGAGAAGCTGTGATTCAAAGGAATCCGGCGTACTGTGCTTTTGCCCGGTAAGACCGCTCTGTACGAAATGGTCGTCCATGGTGAGAAAATTGATGGGGCCAAACCAATCGACAACAGCCTGAATGTCCGTACTTTGCTCCGGATTCCCCATGGTTTTGTCTTCCACATCCGGAACATTGGCAGATGTCCCGGCAAGAGCAGCCAAATGCCCCCCGGCCGAAGCCCCCCAGGCTGCAATGGAATTGCCGTCCAAATGATAGATTTCGGCATGGGCTTTTATCCATCGAATTGCCGCTTTCACGTCATATATTTGCGCAGGCCATTTGGCTTCACCACTGAGCCGGTAGTTGATGGAAACAACGGCATACCCGCGATGAAGCCCCTGCAACATGGGCGTCAGCTGTTTATCGGCTTTATCACCAAACTTAAACGCGCCACCGTGAATGGAAAGAACAACCGGAAACGGTCCGTCACCGGTTTGAGGAAGATAAATATCCAGCCTTTGAGCAGGCGACTGCGTGGCATAGGCAATATCGCGCCATTGTCGATCGATCCACCCTCTGTCGACCCGATTCCTTTTTCGAAGAAACATCCAGACTCCCAGGCCGAGCAACAGCCCCCCTCCGGTAAACGAAAGAATTCCATTCATCGTTTCGATCCATATCCGCACCCAGCAAAACCCTTGCACAACCGGCAGCACTCCGGGTGATCGTTTTATCAAATATTTTGAGAAGCTTTACGCCAGCGTTCATGGAACCGACGTGACGACGATGCTCTGCTTATGAAACGCCAAAATACGACGATTGAAAGGAAAAACGAAGATCACGGAGGGAGAAGCCACCCTTTCTCAAAAAACGACGGCTTCCCCCCAACGTCTCTCGTTCTTATCCTCGAACAAACAACGAGACACTCTCGATGTGTGGTGTATGCGGAAACAGATCGACCGGAGTCGTTTGGCGCAGTGTATATGCCGGTGCTAAATTCTTTGCGTCGCGAGCCAAGGTAGCCGGATTACAGGAGACATAGACCAGGCGGGCCGGGCCATTCTCAGCGAGAATGGGAGCGGCGTCTTTATGCATACCGGTTCGGGGTGGATCGATAATAATGACATCGGGTGAGGGATCCATCGGCGCTTCAAGCGTTTCAAGCACATCGGCGGCGAGAAAACGGCAATTTTCGATCGCATTTTCAACCGCAGTGCGTTTGGCATCGGCAACAGCATGGGCATCGGCCTCCACGCCAAGCACGGATGCAGCCCGACGAGCCATCCAAAGTGCCAGCCCCCCACTCCCGCAATACAGATCAACAACGTGCTCCGTACCGGAGAGGCCTGCGGCGTCGGATGCAGCATTATAGAGCAACTCAGCGGCTTCTGTATTGGTCTGAAAAAACGCATCGGCCGAAATGTAGAACCGCAAATCGCCAAGCGTTTCACGCAACCGTTTTTCCCCAATAACATTGAGGACTCGTTCGCCTTGGGCAAAGGCTGTCCTGGAGTGACGAGACGAATGGACAAACGATGTAATGCCTGGAAATGTCGTTGTCAGCTTTTCACCAAGTCCGCTGCCGATACGCGCCGCTTGCCGCCCGGGCGCGGTGATGAGATGCACAAGAAATTCTTCTGTGGCATGGCTTCGACGCACAACAAGATGTCGAAAAATCCCTTTTTCACGCCCCCGGCCCTGCCAGACGGACGCGCCCGAGGCACGACAGAACGCACGCGTTTCGGCAACAATCTTCCCGACAAGAGGATCCATCAGCGGACATTCGTCGACATCGAACACGGTATCGGGAGAACCAAGCCGGTGTAATCCGAGATGAAGATGGTCTTTCCGTGTACCGCGAAAAGTGAACTCCATTTTATTGCGATAGCGTGTGGTTCGCGGAGACGCGATGGTCGAAGTCACATGCGGTTCAGCAATGCCGCCGATACGGTTCAACGCCTGAACGACCTGGTGTTGCTTGACTGCGAGCTGGTCTTCATAAGCCAAATGCTGCCAAGAACATCCACCACATCGATGGAAATGCGGGCAGAACGGTTCAATTTTTCCCGGTGCCGGCGTGTCAACGCTCACAAGCGTTGCCTTGGCAAAAGCGGGTTTCACCTGTTGCACACGGGCACGAACGACTTCACCGGGAAGCGCTCGGGTGACAAAGATAGCCATGCCGTCGTACCGGCCTACCCCGTCGCCACCTAACGCGAGATCGTCTATAGTCAGTTGAATTTCATCACCTCGGGACAGGCTCATGCCGACTCCTTTGTAGAGGATTATATTCCAGGCAGAATCTGGCTGCCTTGACTTTCTTTTCGACTTCTTACAAATATATGTGAGACATTTCACGCAAAAAGGGGACAGCAATGATTGAAGAACTGATTCAGAATATGGCCCACTCTTCGACCCAAGGCTTTTATGGCGTTTCCGCCATCTTCATTTACTTGGCTATCATTGTTGTGGTTGCGCTCATGCGCATCCGCCAGTTCGCCAAAGAAGATCACCACTAAACACCGGCGGTTCGGCGGTCCTTTTTTTGCGAATGGGCCGTGTTCCCCCCGCGGTTATATGGTTTTCGGACCTCAATGGCGCGCACTGTCCGGCGGTGCGCGTTTTCTCTTTTTCGTCGTGTCTCGCTTCTGGGTTCTTCAAATCGGTATGGATTCTCCCGCACAGCAGAACTACAAACGGCTCACTCCGACACATTACCCTCGTTGAAGGATCATGAACAGATACCCTGTATAGACCGCTAGTAACACCCCCGATTGCAAGCGATTAATTTTTCCGCGAGCCGTTTGGGAAAATATCCAAATCAATGCAGACAAGCCAGCAAACACCACGAGGTCAATCACAAGCTGTGTAGCATACTCCACCGGTTTCACTAAACAGGAAGTGCCAAGTACCAGATAGAGGTTGAAAATATTGGAGCCGACAACATTCCCGACAGCAATATCGTTTTTCCCTTTGCGTGCCGCAACAACGCTGGTGACGAGCTCGGGCAAGCTGGTCCCCAAGGCCACGAGCGTCAGGCCAATAAGCGCTTGGCTTACGCCGAAATGTTCGGCAAAGAGGACCGCGTTATCGACAACAAGCTGCCCCCCCAACACCAAACTGACCAGTCCAGCAACACTCATCACACTGGCACGCGTGACGCTCACTTTTTCTGTCAGGGTTGTTTCCGCTTCAATCTTCCCGGTTTGTCTGGCAAGTTGAGCCACGCCACGCAGAAACCAGGCAAAACCGGCAAGTAATCCGAAACCGCCAAGTCGGGAGAGAACATAGTCACCACCGTGGGCAGACGAAAAAAGCCAGACAAGCAATGCCCCGAGTAGGCACAACGGAATTTCTTTACGCAACAGACTCGGACTCACCCGCAAGGGAACAATGACACCGGCCAGCCCGAGGATGAGTCCTGTATTGATGATATTGGACCCAATGATGTTGCCAAAGACAATGCCGCTGGCTCCCTGAAGAGAGGACACGACATTGACGAACAATTCAGGCGCACTCGTCCCGAAGGCAACAACGGTTAAGCCGACCACGAGTTCAGACACACCCATTCGCCTCGCCAGAGCCGAAGAGCCTTCAACAAGCCAGTCGGCCCCCTTGACGACAAGGGCGAAGCCCAGACAAAAGAGCAAGAAAGCAAGAACAAGACTCATATAGCCTCAACCGTAATTGCGGTGAATGACATTCGTTTCCTTGGTAAGACTGCCGAGAGGAACAGGCGTTGTGGACCAATTTGCCCGGAAAGGGCAAGCAAAACCTTTTTGAGAGGACCATCATCAATGACAACGCATCTTCCAGATTCAAGCATTGTGGCTGGAGAACACCCCACCGTCAAGGCTGGCGAAAGACTCCTGCTCGTTGAAGGCCGGGCTGAAACCAACTTTGCTGGACCTCGCATTATCGGGTGCCGCGCTCCGTTACCACGTCTTAGCGCTGGCGAAACACTGTGTGACACTTTTGACACTCCACAGCTCCGCGTCCTCCGATATTTGAGCCTTCCCGAAAGTCGTGCTTACCTTGTTGAGTCTTTGAACGATATGGCGGCTCAAGATCAAGCCACGTATAGTATTCAGCGCGACGGACTGAGTCTGGCGTGGATCACCATGAGTGATAAAGGCGCTGCCGGAATACGTGTAGACGAATCCGGCCCACTCATTGAAAGCATCATGGCGGACCGCATATCGTTGTCGCTGACTGCTGGATTTATTATTCCGGATGAAGCCGGTATGCTCAAAGAGCATCTGACACATCTTGCGTTGACGCAACGGTTCGACATCATTGTCACCACAGGTGGTACCGGTCTCTCACCGCGCGATATTACCCCGGAAACCACATTGGCGGTTATCGAAAAACGCCTTCCCGGCTTCGAAGCCGCAATGCTAAGCACCTCGCTCTCCAAAACACCACATGCCGCTATTTCCAGAGCTGTTTGTGGAACACTGGGACAATCGATTATTGTAAACCTCCCCGGCAGCAAAAAAGCAGTTGCCGAGAATCTTGAAGCGATTCTCCCTGCATTACCCCATGCCCTTGATAAATTGCGTGGAGACCCAGCCGATTGCGGAGCCCATTGACAAGGGTACCCCCAAGTATCAGTATATTGGATCGTTTGATGCGTTTACTATAGAATCGATTCTTACTCTTGGGGGTTTCACTGTGCAGCATGAAGTATTTGCACCAACATCAGACTCCGATCTGCCTATAACTATGCCATATTCTGAAGCTTCATTTGGCGTACGTCTTTTTGAGCTCGTGGGAAGTTTATCACGAGCGATGGACTTGGTCTGTCCGGCCGTGGTCGATCACCATCGACGCGTCGGTTATTTAGCGATGCGCCTTGCCGATCACCTCGGCCTGACCACCAGAGAAAAGACCGATATCGCTCTGGCAGGCCTGATTCATGATGCCGGCGCATTTTCTTTGAGCTGCCGACTCGATGCCCTCGCCTTCGATTCTTCCGAAGACAGTCATTGCGAATCTGGCTACCGGCTCTTTCGTATGTTTCCCCGATTCGCCATCGTAGCCCAGTATGTACGGTACCACCATGCCAAGTGGAACTCTGCGATCTTTTCTCCACATAATCCCGAACGCGCTCCGATCGCGGCAAACCTGCTCTTTCTTGCCGACCGTATTGATGTTCTTATGCCGCGTGGCAAAGGGTGTTGTCCGAATATCAGCTATATACGATCCCAGATTTACACCGCACGAAACAATTTCAATCCGCGTTTTGTCGAAGCGTTTTTCGATTTAAGCACCGATGCCGACTTCAAAGAATCGCTTTTGTCGTCCGAACACTTCAATTGTTCCAAGACAGAATGCGGACTCGACAATCCATTGCTCTGCCTTGAAGAAATTCTTGATTTTTCGCCGCTCTTTTCACAAATCATAGACTTTCGTTCACGCTTCACGGCAACACACTCCCGTGGTGTTGCCGAAACGGCTGTCGCTTTGGCTGAACTGTTTAGTTTTGATCAAGAAAAACGTCTTTGTATGTCAATTGCCGGCGATTTGCACGACTTGGGAAAACTTGCTGTTCCAGCAGAAATCATTATGAAGCCGGGCAAGTTGACGCAAGATGAGTTCTCGCTCATCCAATCCCATCCCGAACAAGGCCAAAAAATTCTTGCCGACATTCCGCATTTCGAGGACATCGCCACCTGGGCTGGACAGCACCATGAACGACTCAATGGAAAAGGCTACCCTAAAAACCAGGAGCACCATGAGATTAGTATCGAGTCGCGCATTCTGGCTGTCGCCGATGTCTTTACTGCCATAACCGAAGACCGTCCTTACCGTGTTGGCATGGATCGCACAAAAGCCCTAGCCGTTCTCGACGACATGGCCGTAAAAAATGAACTCGATGGCGATGTGGCTGGGCTCATCAAAACAAATTACGACGCCTTTATCGCGGTTCGCCAACACGCCCAAGACTCAGCCCGCCAGGCGTTTATGCAAGTACAGCCGACAAGCGGCGTGCTCTAAAATGCCGATTTTTCCCTCTTCGCTTGAGCATCGGCACAGGCTACAGTACAGTCTGCCCCGGACTGGACGTATGGTTGCGTCCGGCGCACTTCAACGCTGTATCTTCAGGAAATAATTCATGGACCAGTACGTCGCCGATCTTCACATTCATTCTCGTTTTTCCAGAGCAACAAGCAAGGCGCTCACTCCACGACACCTCGCCGCCTGGGCTCGTGTCAAAGGGATCGGCGTCGTTGCCACGGGCGATTTTACGCATTCGGGCTGGCTCGGAGAACTCAAAGAACAACTCGTCCCCGATGATACCGGGTTGTTGCGTTTAGCCGAACCAATCATTCTTGGGGAAGAAATTCCGCAATTTCAACACATCGATTTTCCGGGCGATCCCCGTTTCATGCTTTCGGCGGAAATCTCCTCCATTTACAAACGTGGAGGCAAGGTCCGAAAAATTCATAACCTTGTCTACATGCCCTCCTTCGAGGCTGCCGAAGCACTCAACGCCAAACTGGCCAAGGTGGGCAACCTTGAATCCGATGGCCGTCCTATCCTGGGGCTGGATAGCCGGATTCTTCTCGAAATGGTCCGAGAGACACATCCGTTGGCCTTCGTCATTCCGGCACATATTTGGACCCCGTGGTTCTCATTGTTCGGGTCGAAATCCGGGTTTGATCGCCTTGAAGATTGTTATGGCGACCTGTCGAGCGAAATTTTTGCATTGGAAACCGGCCTTTCCTCAGACCCAGAGATGAACCGTATGCTTTCGGCGCTCGACAGGTATACACTTGTCTCGAATTCTGATGCACACTCCGGCGACAAACTCGGGCGTGAAGCCAATGTATTTTCCGGAGAACGATCCTACGAAGGCATCTTCAACGCGTTGCAGCGCAAGGAATCGGCATCGAAATTTCTCGGCACTGTGGAATTTTTCCCCGAAGAAGGGAAATATCACATGGATGGCCACACAAATTGCGATGTGGTTATGGACCCGCAGGAAACCAAGGCCCGTGGCGGCATTTGTCCCAAATGCAAAAAGCCGCTCACCGTCGGCGTGTTATACCGCGTCATGGAGCTGGCCGACCGTGATACGCCGATTTATGCTCCGGATTCTCCCGCTTTCACCTGGCTGATCCCGCTCAATGAAATCATTTCGGAAATTGTTGGTGTCGGCCCCAAAACCAAAAAAGTGGCCGCGGTGATGGCCCAACTTCACGAACGCTTCGGTTCGGAGTTGCGTATTCTCCAGGACGCTCCACCCGAGGAGCTTGCCCGCGTCCTCCCTCCGCTTGGTGAAGCCCTGACGCGCATGCGCCAAGGTGAAGTCATCCGCACACCGGGATTTGACGGCCGATATGGAATCATCCGCCTCTTCTCTCAGGAAGAACGAAAAGATTTTGCCGGACAAGGGCGACTTGTCGCCATGACACCGGCAAAGCGGTCACGCTCTTCAAAATCATCTCCGAGTGCAACCAAAACTAAAGACGCCACAACTGCCGGCGAATCGGACGACATCAGCGACAGGCCCTTGCCGGAACCGGAGACTTCCGGTCCGGCTGTTTTCAATGCCAAACAGCAGGCCGCGCTTGAGACACAGGCAGCGCACGTGCTCGTGCTGGCGGGTCCAGGTACCGGAAAGACCCACACCCTCATCGGAAGAATCCGCGCACTCGTCGATGCCGGCGTTCCCGGCCCGTCTATTTTAGCAGTAACCTTCACACGCCGGGCAGCAGCGGAAATGCGAGAGCGCCTGACGCGCCAGCTCCCGGCCGAGATCGCTTTGCCCCGTACCGATACGCTTCACGCGCTTGCCTATGATTTCTGGGCAAACACACAAGGCGATCCGCCCGTCCTCCTCTCGGACGAGGCCGCTCGACGTTTATTTGCTGAAGTCAATCCAGAGCTTCGGAGTGCTCAACTGAAAGAAGCGTGGCAAACGTTTCAACGCTGTCGCGAATCTCTGCTTCCGCTTGAAAGCAAGCGCCAAGAGGATCAGCTCTCCGAGCTCCTTGAGGAGGATGAATCGCACGAACTCCTCACGTCCTCCGAAGATCAGCACGACCTGAGCCTCGCTGAAGCAGCGAATAGGTATTTTGTCCAAAAGCGTACCTGGAATCTGGCCGATTACACCGACTTGCTCGAATTCTGGCTGGAAAAACTTGTGGCCGGTGTCGCCAAGAGCGAAGCCGTGCATATTCTTGTCGACGAAGCGCAAGATTTGTCTCCACTCCAACTCGCATTATTGCGTGAGCTGGCTCGTGGACAAACTCGACGAATATTTGCCATCGGCGACCCGGATCAATCCATTTACGGATTTCGCGGCGCAACCCCAAATATCGTTGACGCACTGGAACAATTTTGGCCCGATCTCGATGTTATCGACCTCGCCGAAAATTATCGGTCAACTCAACGGGTGCTCACATTATCTGCGGGAGTCTTCCCGGACAAACCCGCATTGCACGCCAAAGGGCGGCAGGATGAAGCCGACGACGACATCATCGTTTTCAAAGCGCCGAATGGATCACGCGAAGCCTCATGGATTGCCGAACGTATCCGGGATTTACTCGGGGGAACCAGCCTGACTTTTTCACGCGATAGCGGAAAGCCGGCGATGAGTCCGGGAGACATCGCCATTCTTTTACGCTTTCGTGGATTGTTTGATCCGATTAAACGAGCGCTCGACCGGCTTGGCGTCCCCTGCGCGGTACCTGAAGCAGACGCCTGGTGGGCTGAACCCAGAGTTGCGGCGATTGTTGCAGCAGCATCACGCTTGTTCGGTATGGCACCATCCCACGACGAAACGGAACTCTCCTGTCCCGACGAAATCCTTGCACAAGGGCCGGCCGGGCTTCATGCCGCTCTTGGCGATACGTTGCCGTTTGATCATTTTTTCTGGCAAAGCCAAGCTTATCGCAAACTCGTTCAGGCATTTAAAGAGCATGAAGGCTGGGCAGGACTCATTACCTATATCAATACGCAGAATGAACTGGAACTTGTCGGCAAAGCCGCAGAAAAAGTCCGCATCATGTCATTACATGCGGCCAAAGGATTGGAATTCGAAGCTGTATTTTTGCCGGCATTGGAAGATGGCATTCTTCCGTTTGCCGGATCGGGCTTTTTGTCGGGAAAAATCAATCCCGGCGATGATATGTTTGACGATGCCGAAGAAGCCCGCCTTTTCTACGTAGGACTGACCCGAGCCAAAAGACGACTCTTTTTAAGCCATGCTGAAAAAAGAGATCTTTACGGTCGCAATCTTGTCCTCAAACGGTCACGATTTCTCGACAGATTGTCGTTAAACACCGTGAAACAGCATTCGCTCGTGGCGAAGAAAGTACGCCAAGTCAAACAACTCAACCTATTTTGATCGCGAATCAATGTTCCCGAAGCTGAGCCATGTGCTCACAACCGGCAAAATATGGGGAACGTAAGGAGGGGAGGGTTTTACGTTATAAAATAAAGCGATAGACATAGCGCTCGTACACAAGACACATACGGTGTGCAACCGTCCGTTTCAATCCAATCCCCTGTAGTCGGCAATACATGTGAAGTGGATTGAGGACATGCTGCAGCCGGTTGCGAAAACGGCTCATGACGTATCCTTCAATGTAAATACACTGTTCTCACGGATTTCCTGCGCTTCGTGCGAACTTGGAAGCCTCTTTTATCGTTGTTGCCTCTTCTTGGCAAGTCATTAACCTCCCCTTTTCGGCCACGCATTCACCTTTACAAAATGGCCGCACGAATTTACCTCAAGAAGATAATGAGACGATATCGCCCCCACCGCACACCATGGCGCACTGCAGCGCCAAGTTATGTCTGGCCCGATACAGCGGCAGGCAATTGCCGGCTGTTTCCCTCGCGAATAGAAGACGTGGCAATTCTCTTTCTCGATACGGCAGCGTCCCTCGCCATGCCCAACGATGAACTCCCCTGTGTTCGCGACACGGAACGGTATACGTTTCACGTTCATCTTCCATTGGATCTCCCGTGGGAAAAAGGAGTGGGCACTGTTTTCGACATTGTGCGCCGACTGCTGTCCAAAATTGACGCGTTGTCGCCCTGGGCGGCCGTCCTGCATCCTCCGGCCAATCCAGCGGACCTTGATGCCTTTGCCCGTTTATGGATTCGATCGGGCTTGCCAAGTCGGGATTTGTTGATTGAAAACACAGAGTCCGATGATATACGACCGCACTTACCGGTTATCGTGCGGCACGACCTGTCATTATGTCTCGATATCGGCCATGCTGTTGCTTCACGTGATCTCGAACTGTTTGCCCGGCCGGAAATACAGCGTTACATTCGTATGATTCACGCCTATGCGCCTTTTTTGCGCGATCGCGCCCAAGACGCCCGACGTGGTCGACATCGCCATTTGCCGTTATCGCTTTTGGATGATTCCGGGAAAGCGCTGTTCTTTGATATATTGCGGCACCCATCTCCTGATCTCGTCATTGTGTTCGAAGTTTTCGACCCTGAATATCTTCGTCACAGCCTTGATTATTTCGATGGATTATGCCGCCAATTGGGGGTTGGATCGTGATTCGCCTCGTTCTTGGAGGCCAATGTTCGGGAAAAACACAAGCCGGATTGGATTTTCTCATGACCGACAACGGTCCTCATCTTCTTCTGGCCACCGGACAAGCACGCGACTTTGGTTTTCGTCAACAAATTCTCGATCACAAACACGAACGGCCTCCCAACATAGCTGTCATTGAGCCAGGACTGCATATGGGGCAATGTTTGCTCGATAATGCTGATCAATGGGGTGCAATTCTCGTCGATAGTCTGGACTTTTGGCTCTTCACCTGCCAAAATTCCCCATACACCGAGTCTACGACGGCGTTGGCCGCATTTGATGCATGTCTTGCCCGGTGGAATACAACAGCCCGCGCCCATCTCACCATTATCAGTAGCGAGACCGGGCTCGGCTTGTCTCCGGCCCATGCCGCGTCGCGTCAATTCGTCCGCGAACTCGGCAAACTCAACCAGAAAACCGCCGCCCATTCCGACGAAGCCTATTTCGTCGCTGCCGGCCTTCGACTTCCGCTCAAAAGGACCTGAAATGGCCTATTTCCGACAGCTCGACGACGAAATGACCCACTTGATCTCTCTGTTCGAGCGAGACAACAAATGGCTTATTATTATCAATGCCGACCCCGATGCCATGGCCTCGGCCATGGCGCTCAAGCGTATCATGAGCCGCCGTGTCGATTCGTGTGATATCGCCAGCATCAACGAAGTCAAACGTCCCGACAATCTCGCTATGATTCGCTATCTCCGTATCCCGTTGTTATCCTATTCGCCGGAGATGAAGAACAATTATACACACTTTGCCATGGTCGATTCCCAACCACATCATAACACAGCCTACGCTGGCATTTCTTTTTCCATCGTCATCGACCACCATCCACCACACCCCGACTTTCCTTTCAGCTCGAATTATCGTGAGATTCGTTCGGACTACGGATCGAACAGCACCATTATGACCGAATATCTGTACAACCTCAAAATCCGACCAGGGAAACTGCTCGCGACTTCGCTCATGTATGGCATCAAATCCGATACTCAGAGTTTTGAGCGCAACTTCTGCGATGTGGATATCAAAGCATTCAGCTATCTCAACAAATGGGCCGACACTCCACTGCTCAAGAAAATTGTCTATAGCGAGTATAAAAAGGAATGGCTCAAATATTTCTCACAAGCCTTCCGTAAAATGCGTTTTATCGGCCGCGAAGGTGTTTTTGTCTGGATGGGACGGATGGAAAGCCCGGATATCCTTGTTATTCTCGCTGATTTTTTTACTCGGGTGCATGGATTATCTTGGGTTGTGGTCTGTGGAAACTGTGAAAAAAAAGCGGTGGCAGTCTTTCGTGGCGACGGGCTTCATCGCGATATGGGGGCTTTTTCCCAAATCCTCTATGCCGATGTCGGTTCAGCCGGTGGACATAAATCCATGGCTCGTGCAGAAATAGATCTGAAGAGCATTGAAACCAAAGATGTTGAAAGCTTCTTTTGGGACCGGCTTGTCAAAAGAAAACCTGCCGGATTCTAGCCCATGTATGCTGCTTTGCAAGGACAGCCTGTGTTGAAAGGTGAACCTGTTTCCAAAAATAGAGATGATTTTTTTGTCATTTCCGTCAGATCAATCCTCCCCGAAACAGCAGGAGATTTCGATCTCTATCTGAAACGGGATGACTGGTTTGTTCTCTATGCTTCCAAGGGCGATAGTTTTGCCATTGATCCCAAATTGACTCGTATTCTCCGTGTCAATGAATTTTATGTGCCTGTGTCCCAACGGTATGAATACGAAAAATATCTCGCGAAGAACCTCGGTGCCATGCTGCTCAATGAAGAGCTTCCGATCGAAAAGCGCTCGGAAATCTTCTACAACATGTCCACAAAAATCTTACAGGCATCGCTCGTCACCAAGATGCCGCGCGGCCTCAATCCCACGGCCTACAAAGAAATGCAGGACGTGGTACTCAAAGCCGTTCATTTTCTTTCGCTGGAAGGAACGCTCAAGAGTGTTTCCGAGTTTGTTTCCCGAAAATATCACTCCTATACGCATTCCATCAATGTCATGGTGCTCGCCGTCAGTATTCTCCAGACCATGGACACGCAGCAAGACGAATTGTTGCAATGCGGACTTGGCGCAGTCCTGCACGATATCGGCAAAACCCTCATTCCCGACGAAATCCTCAACAAAGCCGAAGAACTCACCGAAGAAGAATGGGATCTCGTCAAAACGCACCCGGTTCGCGCTATCAGTATCTGTTCCAGTATCCCGCTGACGCCGATAACGACCAACTGCATCCTTTTCCATCACGAACGGTATGACGGAACCGGCTATCCCGGTGGTTTAGCCGGTGAAGCCATCCCTTTCCACGCGCGAGTGATGTCCGTCTGCGACGTCTACGACTCCCTGACATCAGACCGCCCCTATGCCAAAGCCCTCAAACCGTATGACGCCCTCGATACCATGCAAGGCAAACTCCGTGGCGCCTTCGACTCCACGATCTACAAACGCCTCGTCTACGTCCTGGGCAATGCCCGCGTCATCTGATGTGCTGAGGGGTTACACGAGAAACACTCCCATCCGGGTTGACAGTCTTCCTGCTGTTGTGGAAACTTCTCGTCTTTTTCTTCGCTCAAATTCGGACTGCGACGCCGACCCGACACGTATGCCCGATCCTTAAGGATTCAGAAATGCGCTTCGATACCATATTTTCGATGTCCGCCTGTTGTATCGACGGTACCTTCGTATCTGCCGACTCGGGTGAAACTTTTTCCGTCATCAACCCCTACGATGGCTCATTGCTCGGTAATGTCCCCAATGCCGGTGCGGCTGAAACCGCGCGAGCCATCGAAGTCGCTCAACGAGCCTTCCCCATTTGGAAGGCCAAAACAGCCCGGCGCAAAGCCGAAGTTCTTCTCCAGTGGTATAAGCTTATCATGGCTCATTGTGACGAGCTTGCCCGCATTGTCACCACGGAACAAGGCAAACCACTGGCCGAAGCCAAAGGCGAAATCATCAATGGTGCCAGTTTCATCCGTTGGTTTGCCGAAGAAACTCGTCGTCTCTATGGGGATATTGTTCCCGGTCCCTGTCCGGACAAGCGCATGCTCGTCACCCGCGAACCTGTCGGGGTTGTCGGAGTCATCACGCCGTGGAACTTTCCCATGTCCATGATTGCCCGCAAGGTGAGTGCCGCACTGGCTGCCGGATGTCCGGTCGTCATCAAACCGGCTCCGCAGACCCCCTTCTCTGCCCTCGCCATGGCCGAACTCGCCATTGAAGCCGGTCTGCCCAAAGGAACCTTCAATGTCGTCACCGGCGATGCCGAGGCCATCGGGCTTGAACTGACCACCAACCCTATTGTCCGCAAGATCAGCTTCACCGGCTCCACTCGTGTCGGCAAGCAGCTCCTTTCGCAAGCGGCCTCCACCGTCAAAAGCGTCTCCATGGAGCTTGGCGGCAACGCCCCGTTCATTGTCTTCGATGATGCCGATATCGACAAAGCCGCGGCCGGCGCGCTGGTCTGCAAGTTTCGAAACAGTGGACAGACCTGTATCTGCGCCAATCGTTTCTATATCCAAGACGCCGTGTACGACATCTTTGTCGAGAAGTTGGCCCATCTGGCCTCATCCCTCAAGCTCGGCAACGGTCTTGATCCGAATGTCACCATGGGGCCGCTCATCGATCAGTATGCCATGGACAAGATGCACGCCTTCACCGAAGACGCCAAAGCCAAGAACGGCCGGATCGTGTGTGGTGGTGAGGCACACACCTCGTGCAGCCTCTTCTACGCCCCCACCGTTATTGCCGACGCCACCGATGACATGCGGTTTGCTTCCGAAGAAATTTTCGGTCCTATTGCTCCCATCTTTCGCTTCCACGACGAAGCCGAAGTCATCGCTCGCGCCAACAATACCGCCTATGGCTTGGCTGCTTATGTTTATACAAAAGATATGGGCCGCACCTGGCGCGCCTCCGAGCGTCTTGAATATGGTCTCGTCGGTATCAACGACAGCCGCATGACCACCTGCGAAGCCCCCTTCGGTGGCGTCAAAGAAAGCGGATTCGGCCGCGAAGGTTCCCGACACGGTCTCGATGAATATACAACGCTGAAATATACCTGCATGGGTGGGATTGAGATGTAAAGCGTAGTCTCCCCCTGCGCCCCCTCACCCCACCTCATCACCTCCCTTCCCCAAACCTTTTTAACGAGGTGTATCGTGTGGGGATTAATGGGAAGGTGGAAAAATGATGCAGATGAAGGTATAATTCGATACCATTTCAAGGCATACTAGGGAGATAATACCTCCACTCTGCTCAATATTTCAGAGAAGAGAGTGGCGCGCCTTAACAACGAGGACAACGGTGTACATTCAACGGCTCAAGCTCGAAAATTTCCGCGGTGCCAGAAATCTGCAGCTCGATTTGGACAGGCATCTCAACATTTTCGTCGGTATGAATGGGTCGGGGAAATCCACTCTCCTTGACGCCACCGCTCTCCTCCTCTCCTGGCTGGCCAACCGCATTGAACGCGAAAAAGCATCGGGACGCCCCATTTCCGAACTAGACATTTGTAACGGAAAATCCACAGCCTCTCTTGGATTACGATGTGAAAACAGATGGGGTGAATTCGAATGGACACTGTCAAAAACTCGAAAAGGACATAGCAAGTCGGCGACATCCTCTCTCGCTGAACTCTCCAACGTTGTTCGAGATATCCAAGAAGACCTGACAGAGGTCAATGAAAAAGCATATTTGCCACTCTTTATCTATTACCCCGTCAATCGCGCTGTTGTTGATATTCCACTTCGAATACGATCGAAGCATACGTTCGATCAACTTTCCGCATATGACGATGCGCTCACCAGCGGAGCAAACTTTCGTACTTTTTTCGAATGGTTCCGAGAACGTGAAGATCTAGAAAATGAAACCCTTCGCGAAACGGGAGAACTTCGAACAGACCTTCAACTTCAAGCCGTGCGCGACGCATTACTCCAATTCATGCCAGCATTCACCGACTTAACCGTGCGGCGTAGTCCTTTACGGATGGTCGTGAAAAAACATGGTGAAGAACTGGCCGTTAATCAGCTTTCGGATGGTGAAAAAATTTTGATGGCCATGATTGGTGATTTGGCTCGTCGCTTGGCCATTGCCAACCCGATGCGGACGAATCCTTTAGAAGGGTATGGAATTGTCCTTGTCGATGAAATTGATCTCCATTTGCATCCCAAATGGCAGCGCATGATTGTTTCGCAGTTGCACGATGTCTTTCCAAACTGCCAATTTTTGATTTCGACACACTCCCCGCACGTCATTACGCATGTTCAGCCTGAAAATCTGTTTCTTTTATCGTTGGAACGTCAAGAGCTCACCGCTGTTCGCCCCACGGAATCGTATGGAAAAACCGTTGAACGAGTGCTGGAAGATTTGATGGGGCTGGACACCACCCGGCCCGACGATGTGACGCATGATCTCCGACAACTTTTCGATTCTATTGACAAAGGAGAGTTGGACGAAGCCAAACACGCCGTCGAACGTTTGAGAAGACGTATTGGAGACGATCCCGAATTGGTCAAAGCATCAGTGCTGATCACGCGCAAAGAGTTGATCGGCAAATGAAACACATTGTGAAAGGTGCTGAACCTGAAGTATTCACAGAGTGGAAGGCACTTGCAAATGAAGACTGGCAGCCAACATACGATGATTTGCGTAGCAAAGAAAAAAAGGCGGTAAAAAAGGCTTTAATGCAGGAACAGGGATATATCTGTTGTTACTGCGAACGCCGACTTGTCGATAATGATTCCCACATTGAACATTTTCACCCGCAACACCGTCCTGAAGTCGATGCTCTTGATTTCAACAATATGCTCTGCTCTTGTCAGGCTCAACTGGAAAGAGGCAAACCGCGTCATTGTGGGAATTTGAAAGGTGATTGGTTCGATGAACAGCTTTTGATTTCTCCCCTTGATCCTTCATGCCAAACGCGTTTCCGCTTTACAGGAGACGGCAGGATCACCCCGGCACACCATGATGACAACGCCGCGGCTGAAACCATTGACCGCCTTGGATTGGATATCCCCAAACTACGCGAAATGCGTAGCAAAGCGATAGAGGGGATCATGGAAGGGTTACCCCCCGAAGAAATTCAAAACATTGCCGCTGCATTGTTATCAAAAGACACGAATGGATTCTTCATTCCATTCTGGACAACAATCCGCTACCTTTTTACATAAATGCCAAGCGAACACGATATTCTACACGTCCACCCCGCTAAAAGTTTTTGAAGAGGGGATGGGGTCTGGGGAAGGGGGGAAACTTTTTTCCAAAAAGTTTCCCCCCTTCCCCAGCCGCCGGAGGCCGTAAACCGCTCACGTTTCGAGGTATCCCATGCGTGTCAAAGAGATCATGCAGTCACCGGGGCGTGCGATTACGCCGGAGATGAGTTTGCGGGATGTTGCGTCGTTTTTTAAACGGCGAGATGTGCAGGGCGCGCACGTTATTGATTCCGTGGGGAAAGTCATCGGCGTCTTTACCAGTGAAGATCTCGTCAAAGCGCTGGCCCGTGGTGCCTCGTTGACCGACCCGGTCCGTCTTCACAAACGTGATATGGTCTGTGCAGTCAATGCCAATGCCCAACTTGATGACATTCAATGGGATTTCAATACATATCTCGCCGTCAGTGACGGCATGCGTATTGTCGGCGGGCTTGATGCATCGTTACTCAAACAATTTGCGGGCGTGGTCCCGGACACGAACGATGCCCCGGAAGCGCAAGTCCTGCTCGATTTTCCCGATCCTCTGTTTCACGTCGAAAACGATGGAACAATTTGTTGGTGCAACTTTGCCGCCTGTCGCCTCGTAAGCCGTAATTTTGCCCAAATCCTCAACCAAGTCTTGTCTCGATTGCTTCTCGAAGTCGGTTTTCAGATCGAGTCCGCCCCCAATGCTCCGGAAACCATTCTTACCGCACGACGCGACGATGTCCGTTTCGCCGTCTTAAGCTGGCCGTCTCAGAACTCGCGCACGATCACCCTGTTCCGCAATATTCAGGAACAGATGCTCACCATACGCCAGCTTGAAGAAATGACCGGACTGACACAAGAACTCAATGCTATTATCGATACCTCATTCGACGGCATCTTCATCACTGATGAAATGGGTTTCGTACACCGGGTAAACAAAGCCTATGAACGGATAACGGGTATCCGAGCAGCAGAAGTGCTCGGGAAAAATATGGCCGACCTCGTGGTGGACGGCTATTATAATGAATCCGTCACCATGCGGGTTTTGGCGACGGGGCAGACGGAAACCATTATTCAAAAGGTCAAAAACGGAAAAACCATCATGGTCACAGGCAGCCCGCTCCGTGACACGAGTGGACATATCACTCGCGTTGTCACCAACGTTCGCGATGTCACCGAACTGCGTCGACTGCAACAGGAGTTGGAAAAGCTCTCAGAACTTAAAGTCCATTATCAGAAAGAACTCAGCACCCTGCGCCGAAAAAACGAGCAGTCCGGTCGTATTATCATTCGCTCGCAAAAAATGCGCGAAATCCATGACCAGTCATTACGCTTGGCTCGCGTGGATTCGACCGTGCTGCTGTTGGGCGAATCCGGTGTCGGCAAAGAAGTTTTGGCCGAAGTTATCCACGAAAACAGCCCACGCCGGGAAAAACCGTTTATCAAGATCAGTTGCGCCGCTATTCCCGAACAACTTCTTGAATCCGAATTGTTCGGCTATGTCCCCGGGGCGTTTACCGGTGCGCTTCGTTCCGGCAAGCCCGGCCTGTTTGAAATCGCCAACCAGGGTACGCTTTTCCTCGATGAAATCGGAGAAATGCCTATTGGACTTCAAGCGAAATTGCTGCGCGTTCTTCAAGAAGGCACTATCATGCGTGTGGGTGGCGTACATCCCATTCAGGTCGATGTCCGCATTATGGCCGCCACAAACCGCAACCTCGAGGAAATGATTCGGCAACGTCTCTTCCGCAGTGACCTCTATTACCGACTCCACGTGGTTCCACTTGTTATCCCGCCTTTGCGCGAACGACATGAAGCCATCATTGACTTTTTGTATCACTTCCTTGGGAAGTACAACACGAAGTACGGCCTGAATCGACAAATGGAACCCGATGCATTCGATTATCTGGCCGATCAGGAATGGCCGGGCAACGTGCGAGAACTTGAAAACGCCATGGAACGCATCGTTGTCATGTCCAAGTTACAAATCGTTACGAAAGCCGAAGTCTTGCGCATTCTCCGAAGAACCGACGCCAACCGACATCAGACATCACATGACGAACCGCTCACGCTGAAAACCATCGTCGACCAAGTGGAACGCGATGCAATTATGAAAGCCTTGGAAAAGCACCGCACGACCCGAAAGGCCGCCTCGATTCTTGGGGTGAACCAGTCTACTATTGTCCGTAAAGCCAAACGGTTGGGTATCATCTTGAGCGATACGGAATAATATCCTTCACTTCAGTCCTTGACCATCTGATTCATTTATGAATCATGCCGATTCATGGAGAGACATCGCGTTCAATACGATGTAAGCACAGCGTTTTTCCTGGATTTGGCGCACCGATACGACAATACTTTACGCCATTTCCCCACGCATCCCTCTCGCTCTTGATGCAAAAATGCATCAAATGTCATTATCGATTTTCTCCTGACCCTAAAAAAACATCTCCTATTTATATAAAATTATTTTATATGAGTATGTTAGCTGAAGATCTTTTTATGTTATTTTTGGCATATATATTGATAAACATCTCGATACAACATTCATTATTGCGGTCTGAACGGCTCTCGACTCCACATGTCTTCGACTGGAGCGGTTGCCGTCGACAACGGAAACCGGCACATCGTATGCCGCACAACAAGGATATATTTATGCTGACCGAAAATTTTCTCTCTGAATGCGCATGTTATATTGACGGAGAATTTATCGCCGCCGATTCAGGACAATCCATTCCCGTCACCAACCCCTTTGATGGCTCCGTAGTCGGTAATGTCCCGGATATGAGAACCGATGAGACCGTCCGCGCCATCAACGCCGCCCATGCTGCCCTTCCCGCATGGAAGCGAAAAACAGCCTTGCAGCGGGCTGAAATTCTGATGAATTGGTATCGTCTGACGTTGGAAAACATCGACATGTTGGCGCGCATCGTCACGCTGGAGGGAGGAAAGCCGCTGGCCGAAGCCAAGGCCGAAACCAACAATGGCGCCAGTTATATGCGCTGGTTTGCCGAAGAGGCGCGGCGCAACTATGGCGATGTCGTTCCTGCACCATTCGCCGATCAACGCCTTGTTGTCACGCGCGAGCCTGTTGGTGTTGTCGGTGTTATCACGCCGTGGAATTTTCCCATGTCCATGATTGCCCGTAAGGTGAGTGCCGCCTTGGCCGCCGGGTGTACGGCTGTGGTTCGACCGGCTATTCTCACCCCATTGACCGCATTGGCCATGGCACGCCTAGCTCATGAAGCCGGTGCTCCTAACGGTGTCCTCAATGTACTGACCGGCAGCTCCAGAGTAATCGGCAAAGAACTCACGAGTAACAAAATCGTCCGCAAAATCAGCTTTACCGGCTCCACCGGTGTCGGCAAAATTTTATTGAACCAAACGGCGAGCACGGTCAAACGGATGTCCATGGAACTCGGTGGCAACGCACCCTTTATTGTTTTTGACGATGCCGATATCGATGCCGCTGCTGCCGGCGCCGTGTTCTGTAAATTCCGCAATAGCGGCCAGACGTGCATCTGCGCCAATAGAATGTACGTGCATGATGCCGTCTATGATACATTTCTTGAAAAAATGGCCGAACACGTCAAAACACTGAAACCGGGCAATGGTCTGGACGACGGCATCAACATGGGACCGCTCATTAATGCCGATGCCCTGGAAAAAACGAAATCGTTTACCGAAGATGCGTTGGCAAAAGGCGGTCGTATCGTCTGCGGTGGCAAACCGCATGCACTCGGTGGATTGTTCTATGAACCAACGATCATTGCCGATGCAACCGATGACATGCTGTTCGCCAGTGAAGAAATCTTTGGCCCCATTGCTCCTATTTTTCGATTCACCGATGAAAACGACGTCATTGAACGCGCCAATAGCACGGATTACGGCTTGGCCGCATATTTCTATACACGCGATGCCGCCCGTATATGGCGAGTGAGCGAAGCACTGGAGTTCGGTCTGCTTGGCATCAACGACGGTCGTATCAGCACATGCGAAGGCCCTTTCGGCGGTGTCAAAGAAAGTGGGTTCGGTCGCGAAGGATCTCGCTATGGCCTCGACGATTACACGGTCCTCAAATACGCATGTCAGGGAGGCATCACGACCGCGTAGTACCCCGCTGCACGGCAGACATGCTCACAACATTGCGGTGTAAATGATCATTCAATCGGCTGACAATGCGCCATTGCATCATCAATGCAATGGCGCATCATGCCATACTTGAATGACACCTCCTGTCGTAGAGTTGCGCGATGACGCGACACCATCAAGTCTCTTTGGCATGCCTTCCTCAAAGTTGTCATTGACGAACATTGGTTCTTTTTTCAATATCCTTCACACACATTTTGTTTTACCGATTGGTCAATCAACCTTGAATGCATAACAGCATCATGCGATGCATTATAGCATCACTTGACTCAAATATTCATATATTTCTCCATCTATCACGAATCTGGCGCTCTTGGTGATTCCCGGACTGGGCTTTAGCACCGACAGTTCTCCAAAATCTCAACACATGGGAATACGCGCTTCAATCTGGCAAATACGTTGATTGCAGAGGGAAATTCGCAGACCAATCGATGCAAAAACGCATCAATTTATTATAAATCTCTTGTCATTCATGAAGAACAACGTCTGTCTTTTTTAAAAAAACAAAATAAAAACAACATGATAATGCAAAACAACTTCTTCCAAGCAATCTCGGCACAATTCTTGATTCTCTAATCAGCAGCACGCTGTTCGCGAACCAGCAGGAGATGTGTGTGAGTTTCACCAGGATGTGACGACCGTTTCGGGAGTTGCGTCGATTTTTCCCCCGAACCGGCCGTTTGTTCTGCCGATGTCGTCAGGAAACGTGTGAACCGACGTCGCCAGGCGCGCCGTCAACGCAGGAGAAGTTTTATGTCAGACTGGACCGCCAAACGTCCCGATGGTCAGGAACCGCCCTATATCCCATTATGGAAACTGAAACTTCGCATTCCGGGTGTACACTATCGCTGGGAATGGGCTGACTACATCCAGGGTCTCATCATGTGCGCCGTTTGTTTGTCCATCATTCCTGTATTGCAGGATACCCTGGGCATGCCGTTCGAAGTCGCGCTGGCCATTGTTATCTTAAACGGCTTTCTCTACTTGTTTCACTCGTCGCTTGGCGACCCCGTCGTTCCGGGATGGGTCACTCCGGCCATTCCACTACTTATTGCCTACTGTGCCGCCTTTCCAGAGGGACCAGAGCGCATGCATGCACTTATCGCCTTTGAAATGACGCTCGGGTTATGGTGTCTTCTGCTCGGGGCAACAGGACTGGCGCAAACCGTTATTTCGCTTATACCACGAGCGGTCAAAGCCGGTGTTATTCTCGGTGCCGGTATTGCCGCCATTCAGCTTATTTTCAAGGAAGGCGGCAAGTTCTACTCCATGCCCATTACCATCAGCGTGTGTGCGCTTGTGGCATTGTTCATGATGTACAACCCGCTGTTCCGGCACTGGTCGACGACGTCACCGGTCGTAAAGCGCATTGCCAATCTCGGTATTTTGCCAGCCATCATCGCCGCCATCATCATTGCCCCCATTGTTGGTGAAGCACCGTTCACCGTGGAATGGGGATTTTCACATCCGGACTTCGCCACGCTCTGGACTGACTGGGTTCCGTGGGGCACATTGGGATGGCCTCCGTTGTCCATGTTCTTGAAAGCTCTGCCGCTCGTTCTGGCCGCGTATATCGTCATCTTCGGTGATGCTGTCCAGGCGCAAGGTATCATCCGTGACGCCGACCCCAAACGCCCGGACGAACCCGTCGATTACAATCCAGACCGCGCCCACCTTGTCGTAGGTATCCGGAACACCATCATGAGCATGCTGGGCCCCGACATCTCCATGTGCGGCCCCATCTGGGCAGCCATGACCGTTGTCACCTATGAACGGTGGAAGAAAGGCCGTGAATCCATGGACTCCATTATTGGCGGTGTCGGTGCATTTCGCTGGGGGACGTTCACCGGATATTGGTTGTTGCCCATCGTCACCGTTACACGCCCCATTCTGCCTGCTGCACTGGCATTGACCATGATTATCCAGGGATTCGTTTCCGTGTATATCGGTGCTCGTGAAGCCAAGAGTCTGAAAGACCTCGGCATCGCCGGCATGGTCGCGGGCATCCTCGTCTCCAAGGGCGCAGCCTGGGCATTCGGTGCCGGACTGATCGCCTGCTTTGTCATCTACTCCATGGACTTCTTCAAAGGTGACACCAACGCCGGTCCATTGTGGGCCGACGATCTCGAACTCGCTGCCGAACGCGAAAGTAAGGTACTGTCTGGCGAGGCCAAGTAACTCCGACCTCGCTTTGACAATGCGGCGGGGGCTGCCTCTGCCCCGCCGCATGCTCCCCATCATTCAATTTTTCGGAGATTTGATCATGCAAAAGGAACTGTTTTGCACAACGTCCCGCATTGTCTTCGGTCCTGGAACGCTCAACGATATCGGCACGGAGCTGCGCCGTCTTGGAGCGACAAAAGTCTGCATCGTGACCGACCCCGGCGTCATGTCGACCGGTATTATCGAACGCCTCACCACGGTGCTTGAAGCGGCCGAACTCGGCGTGTGCCTGTATGACCAGGTGCAGGCTGATCCACCATTTGAACTTGTCGACCAAACCGTTGAAATCGTCAAAGAACACGGTGCCGACGCCATTGTCGGTATCGGCGGTGGGTCATCGCTCGATATGGCCAAAATCACGGGCGCAATGGCCACCAACCCCGGTTCGGTCAGTGAATATTTCGGCATCGATCTGCTCCCCAATCCCGGCTTGCCGACTATCCTTATTCCGACCACAGCCGGTACAGGGAGTGAAGTCACGCCCATCGTCATTTTATCCGACAATACCGAGCAATTGAAAAAAGGCGTCGTCAGCTCGCATTTGTATCCTGCCTGCGCTCTGCTCGACCCCGAATTAACTCTTGGCCTCCCGCCCAAGGTTACCGCAGCAACCGGCATGGACGCTCTGATTCATGCGATCGAGGCCTATACCTCCAAAAACGCGACACCGATGTCCGATCTGTTGGCTAAAGAAGCCATGCGATTAATTTACGCCAATATCCGCACGGCCTATGCCAACGGAGAAAACATCGAAGGCCGTACGAATATGCTGCGCGGCGCCATGCTGGCGGGTATGGCCTTTGCCAACGCCGGGGTAACGGCCGTTCATGCGTTTGCCTATCCCATTGGCGCCCAGTTTCATATTCCACATGGTATTGCCAACACCATCATGCTCGTCCCCGTCATGCAATTCAATATGCTCGGCAATCTCGACCGATTCGCCGATATCGCCGATTTTTTTGGTCAACCGACGGAAGGATTATCGCAACGCGCCAAAGCACAAGTCACAGTTGATGCGCTCATTGAACTGGCGAGTGACTTGCAGGTTCCTCAGCATTTGTCTGAATACGGTGTCACACATGACCATGTGCCTAACTTGGCCGAAAATGTGCTCAAAGTGACGCGTTTGCTGGCGAATAATCCGAGAAAGCTACTGTTGGATGATGCAATCTCCATTTACACGGCAGCGGTTTAGAAAAACGTTGCAGCCCTCCTGATGCTGGGGAGCCCCCTCCCCAGCCCAAGGGCACATGGCAACGCGATACGACAACACAACCTTGTAACGGAACACAACATCGACAGACATTCTTTGTCCCGAGCACACATTTATAGGACGGAGGGCAAACGATCTCCCCTCATGACCTGCATCGTTCTCATGACAAAGAAACACATCACCTGTCGAATGCAGTATGACAAAGGCGGTTCTTATGGATGGTTTTTTCAAGAGAGGGCTTGTTATCGATGTCACCACGCAATCATCGCATACCATTGCCTTTGACGATGCATTGCTCAGTCGAACACTTGGCGGCAAAGGCCTTGCCACCCAATTATTACTCGACATGATTCCGGCCGGGACAGACCCGTTGAGCCCGGAAAATGTCCTGATCTTTGCGGTTGGTCCCATTACGGGCACGTCGGTATGGGGATCATGCCGTTATGGCGTTTTCACGAAATCCCCACAAACGGGATGTTACTGTGAATCATACAGCGGAGGCACGACCGCTGAATATATCAGCGCAACCGGATATGATGCTGTCATTATAACAGG
Organism: Desulfovibrio inopinatus DSM 10711; assembly: GCF_000429305.1. Classification (NCBI taxonomy): domain Bacteria; kingdom Pseudomonadati; phylum Thermodesulfobacteriota; class Desulfovibrionia; order Desulfovibrionales; family Desulfovibrionaceae; genus Desulfovibrio; species Desulfovibrio inopinatus. The sequence goes on along the minus strand of NZ_AUBP01000031.1, from coordinate 37,545 downwards.
GGCTACAGAGCGCCCGATTTGGATTGAAATTAACGAGACGGGGGCAACGTTCCACCCCGCTGACAATCTGTGGGGAAAAGAAACATACGCAACGGAAGACCACGTCAAAGAGGCCATACAAACACTGCGCGGCCAGACGAGTGGCGCTGTCGTCATTGGTCCGGCAGGAGAAGCGTTGAACCGTTTCGCGGTCATTGAAAACGACTACTGGCGTAGTGCCGGTCGTACCGGCGTAGGTGCTGTCCTCGGTTCAAAACATATCAAAGCACTTGCCTTTCACGGAAGTGCAAAGCGTCCCATTGCCGACCCGGCGGGGTTACGTGCGTTCACCAAATCCATGGCCGAGATAGGAAAAACCGACAAAGGTGTGGCGGCCTATAAAAAATGCGGCACATCCATGCTCGTGGATGTCATGAACGAAGTCGGGGGTTTTCCAACACGGTATTGGCAAAAAGGACGGTGTGATCACAAAGATGCGATTAACGCTTCAGCCCTGCATAGCCGTTGTGATGTCAAACCCCGGGCATGCCGAAAATGTTATATGGCATGCGGCCGATTGGCCACCATCAAAGACGGGCCTCATGCCGGCCTCACCGTCGAAGGACCGGAATATGAAACCATCTACGCATTTGGCGGGTTATGCGAAATTTCGTCCATAGAAGACATCATTTATTTGAATGATCTGTGTGACCGACTCGGTATGGACACCATTACCGCCGGGAATTTGGTTGCGTTTGCCATGGAAGCCAAGCTCCGCGGACGTATCGACTATCCCATTTCGTATGGAGACACGGAAGCCGCGGCTGCACTCTTGCGAGATATGGCCGCATGCCAGGGAATCGGTCTGATTTTGAGCCGCGGCATTCGTCATGCCGCGTCGGTCTGGGGGTTGGAAGACGTGGCGGTTCACGTCAAGGGATTGGAACCCCCGGGATATGATCCCCGCGCCCTCAAAGGCATGGGATTGGCATACGCGTCGTCCGATCGCGGTGCGTGTCATCTGCGCGCGACCTTTTATAAACCGGAACTCATGGGAATATCCGATCCCCGCTCAAGTGATGACAAGGCCGGTGAGTTCAAAACCTGGGAAGACCGGCTAACGTATTTTGATATGCTTATCGTATGCCGATTCTATCGCGATTTGTACCAATGGGAGAGTCTGGCTGCAATTACACGTGTCACGACAGGCCTGGACCTGACGGAAGCCGAGATGATCGCTCGTGCCTCTGCTGTCACAGATGACACGAGGCAATTCAACCTCAAGCACGGCATCACCCGAGAAGACGATACCCTTCCCGTCTTTCTTACCGATCATGCTTTGCCTGAGACCGGCTATAGCATCAGTCGAACCGAGGTCGAAAACATGGTGAACGACTACTACCACGTCCGTGGTTGGACAGAAGCCGGAGAGCCACAGCAGGCCAGTCTGTAATATCCACCTCCACACCCCATCCCCGTCAAAGGCCCGCAAGGGCCTTTGACCTTTCTCTAGAAGAACACAACGATTCCATACAGCAATATAGCCCTGTACGAAGGTGACAGAGGTTAAAATTTAAACTATTTTATTTGCATGAAAGAAATCTGCTCACCATCATATCTGAATACGCCTTCCCCATCACCACTCACGAAATGTATTGTTCTCGTGCTGTTGGTTCTCCCCTTTTTTATTGTATGGAAAACATGGGAAGACGTGTTCGAGCAACCCGTGTTACAGGGCGTGACGATTTCACCATTTTCCGTTTTAAAAGCATCACAAGGCCATTTCACCGCCGAAGAACTGTTTTCAGACACTTCAAAATTCACACCGGCACCATCAAATCTCCTGAACTATGGACATACACAATCTACAATCTGGTGCAGGCTTGATCTTGTAAACAATACAACGTCACCAGAAGAGCTTTACCTTGTCACATGGAACCCGAATCTTGACGACGTAACACTCTTTATACGACGAGATGATGGCAAAATAACTTCCATTACATCAGGAGATATGGTCTCTTCACGCCCCATTCCATGGGTATCAGGACAAGCAATACCATTTACACTCAATGCAGGTGAAAATATTCAACTTCTCTTGCGTTCGCATACGGAGACAGGCCTACAAGTTATGCCAATCTCTTTTCTTGTCCAAGATGCTTTAGAACGTATAGCCCATATAAAATCCGTCATTCATGGTTTTCTTATTGGGATATGCATTGCTCTCCTTTTATACAATATCATGCTCTTTCTCTCGCTCAATGATATCACCTATGTCTATTATGCTGCGTATTTAACAACGGCTATTATCATCATATCCGGGTTGACGGGTTTGGGGATGACCACCTTCTGGACACATAATGTCTGGCTCTCCAACACAGGGATGGTCTTCTTCGGTGCCCTCAGTAAAATTTTTGTTTCTTTTTTTTCACGAAAAATTCTGGAAACGAAAACGACTCCTGCTCTCGATCGCCTGCTTCTGTTCACGACAGGTCTCGCGGTTGCCTACCTGATATGCACTCTAGTGCTTCCCGTCTTTACAGCATTTCAGGTAGCCACCGCGATTTTCTTTATTTTTCCACTTCTTTTTTGTTGGGCTGGAATTTGGGCATGGTTGACGGGAAAGCGACAGGCTCGATTCTATATCCTTGGCCAAGTTGCTTCATGGTTGGCTCTTCTGGTCTTCGGTCTCACCGTGTTGGGAGTCATCTCCTATAATGACCTCACGTTTGAAATTGTCCCTGTTGCTATCTGTATGGATGCCATGTTGCTCAGCATGGCTCTGGCCGATCGGATGCGCGACTTACAAACCCAAAAAATTCTCGCGCAAGAACAGGCCCGGCAAAACCTGGAGATTAAACGCGAAGAACTGGAAAAACTTGTCGCGCAAAGAACACTGGAATTGACCGAGGCCCGCGATGAAGCCGTACAGATTGCACGAACGGATGCATTAACGAAAATTTTCAACCGTCGTTACGCCATGGAAATGGGGGGACGCGAATTTGCCAGGTCCAAACGATTAAACACGTCACTTGCTGTCGCCATTATGGACATCGATGACTTCAAACACGTCAATGACACATGGGGACATGACGAAGGTGATAGGGTGTTGAAGGCATTTGCAGATATCATATCGCAAGGGATTCGAACCGCCGATATCTTTGCCCGCTGGGGAGGTGAAGAATTCCTTTTGATTCTTCCGGATACAGAACGTGAAGCAGCCCAACAACTTTTGGAACGTCTCCGACTCGCTCTCTGGAACGACCTCACTTTCGGCCAGAATCAAGAACGCCTCTCGGCGAGTTTCGGTTTCGCCTGTCGTAAACAGAATGACCACAATTTCGAGAGTATCATCACACGAGCGGACCAAGCGCTCTACGAGGCCAAACGCAGTGGGAAAAATGCAGTGGTGTTTTTTGAAAAACGTGATGATGCCGAAAAAGAAGCGGCACCCTGATCGTAAACGCCAACGACAAAAGCAGTAAGGTTGAAAACAGAAGGAGCCTCTCGCGGCTTCTTTTTTTTGGAAACAATGACGTGCGGTACGAAAACATGCGCTACGAAGCACACACCGAACGATGCTCTTCCTCGTCAGCGTCGTGATTGTCCTCAGTCTCCACTTCCTGCGGCACAAACCCACACACGGCTTCGGCCAAGATATTAATGACATTGCGTTCGCGGTAATTAAAGCGCATTTCCCACTCCTTGAGCCATAAAGGGAAATTCGCAGGCGTCAAGCCATGGACTTGCTTGAGACGTTTCTTGACAAACTGCCAAAATTCCGTGGAAGCTCCAGGAATATGCTGGTCATTATGTTGTATGAATCCCGTAGGCCATAATTCTGGACCGCAGGCGAGCAGCATGGTGTATTGCCGATATGGTCCTGTGTACACGACCTGTCCAAGGCTGGCCGTCTTGAGGTGAAAGCTCATCTTATAGTGGACGATGTTCTCGACGCCGATATCCGGCAATACGTCGCAGATGATATAGCCACCGATATCCATAACGCCGAAAACCGGTGCATTCGTCATGACAGCCCCAGGTTTTCGCCGCCCCGGTCCGGGCCAGACTCCTTTGGCATACATCGCCGACGCGTCCAGCGCTTGTGCAAGGATGGCCCGCCGAATGATATCTTTGACTTTGAGGACGGTGGGATAAGAAATCTGAAGTTGCTTGACGATATCTTCGTTGGCAACATCAAGTTCAAAGAGTTTGAGAAACAGCAGCCATTGCTGAAACGAGAGGCCGCATCCATTGAGAAACCGCTGGCTGAAATCGTGAAAAGTATACAGACAACGCGCACACCGCCTGCGTCCGTCGGCCACACGGTACAATTTTCTTTCCCGGCACCGCGGACAAAAGCGTTGGTGGTTTTTCCAGCAAAATCCCAAAAAGAACCGGCGCGCAGTTTTCTCGCTGGAAGCAAAATGATTTAAAGTAATTAAGTCCATACATTCGCACTTTTATATGTCCAAAAAGACATAACAAGATCTTCTCGAAAACAACAGGGTTTTCCCGGTGATCATTTGCTTATGGCGCGGTCACATACATCTCGCCGAGTACCATACTATTTCATATAGACAGCGTGGGAAGCCGTGTTCAATGACCGTGCGGCTTGAGCTGCATGCTCTTCTTCCTTGGCCTCGTCATAGCTTTTGACTTCCCACGGAAATATTTCCTTGGCATGCTGTAATGCGTCCTGCTCCACCAGAGCAAACCATTCCCGAAATTTTTCGCGAACGCTACGCCCCTGCTCGGTCAAACGGCATCCATTCCGCTTGGAGCCACATGTCTCGACAAGCTTTGCTCCCAAGGCCTCTTCTGTTGCTTTCAGCTTACCCCAGGCTGCTCGATACGACATTCCCAACGCGCTGGCCGCATCTTTGAGCGAACCATGCTCCTCAATAAGATCCAGGAGCAAGACCCGGCCCATACCAAAGAAGATTCCCCCATCTTCAAGCCATAAACGCATACGAATTGTCGGTTGGCGATCTTCCATTGCACTCCTCCCCTGCACTCAACCATATCGTGACTCCCCAATCGGAGCTTTGGCGGCGATATGGCGTCCACCACTCTCCATTGCATAAACGACGGAACAGACGCTTTCGACAACAACGCCGTGTCAAAAAAAGATAGCGTCCGTACCCTGTCGGAACAAATAATCTTGAAATGAAATTTAAAGCTTTGACACAAAGAAACGCGAACGCCTCGCAGAAATACGAGGCGCCCGGTTTATGAGGAGACGGAATGCAGTACAGAACGTGGTCGTCGAATCATCGTTCTGGACATGGTAATGCGGTCTTTATGCGTATAGACATTCATCCGACCGCCGCGAACGCGACCGATCAGCGTGATGCCGTGGGCGTTTGCCACATCCATGGCCAAACTTGTGGCAACGGAAATGCCACACAGAAAAGTCAGTCCGATGGCTACAGCCTTTTTCACCAGCTCATAACTGAGTCGAGACGAAATCGTAGCCATGGCGGCTTGCTCCAGAATATCCTGCTCCAACGCCGAGCCAATGGCTTTATCCAGCGCGTTATGCCGTCCGATATCTTCGGCAACCCCCAGTTGACACCCATGGATATCAAAGAGCGCCGCACAATGGGTCGCTCCGGTGCGCCGGAAAACATCTTGGCTCGCTTCCATCACCTGCATGGCGTGCATAATGCGATGGACATCGACCGATTTTCCAGCATGACGCGGTGTTGAGTGTGTGATGTCCTCATCAGATGATGTCGGCATCTCATCAAGAACCACATGCGCCGTCATTTCCCAACGATCATGTGATTCAAACTGCATGTCACGGACCACGTGCGCATGTGGAATCAGCCCTTCGGTATAAAGCAATCCCAGAACAAGCTGTCTGTCCATACCCGGCGTACACATGGTGCGACCGACCTGACGCCCGTTGACCACAATATTCAAGCCGCATTCTACGGCCAAGGTATCTTCGAAATGCTCCACCATGTCGCGATGGTGGCGCATGATCTGGCGTTTGCTTGTGCTGACCATTGTGCCCCCCTTTCGGTCACGAAAACGTGTTCCAGGGTGCCGGAACAAGCGGCCGTAACTGATTTTGGGCAGCGATCAAATCCAGGTGCATCAGGGCGAGCGGAACAACAAGTCCATGGGGGTCTGTTTCATACTCGCGTAAATCGATACACGGAAAATAGGAATTGCACTTGCTACAGACTTCAATGCGCTCCTGAGTCGCCTTTTCGGCGTGATAGATTTCACGGGTGCCTGGATGCGAATTCCCACATGCCGGACAGGCATCGCGACGATATCGCCAGGTGTTCCCGCACAAGGCGCAATGCAAGTGTTTTTGTCCACCACCGCCAACAAGCGCATCAAGTTCGGTTGGTTCGGGCCTGGACAATGTCCCATAGGAAGGGAGCGTTCCGCAGATGGGACAGTACCCTTCGTTCCAATTGAAGTCCGCAAGCATGGCATTGATTTTTTGCGCCAACGCCCCCACCGGTGCGCCAAGCACCTGATCGATAACAAACGCCAAAGTACCGGCATCAAGCCCGGCCGCTTCGGCACGTTTTTGCAATGATGTTCCGTCGTTACTGATTCGGCTAAGACAGCAGGTCTTCAGATCGAGACGGCCCGCCTTCAACGCGTCGGCAATGGCTGTAATTGCTCGATTATCTGGAATCATCTCCAGCAAAACCGGGAGGATTGTATCGGCCGAGCGCGATATCCACGGCATAAGAACATCAATATTGATGTCACTCAACAATGGAACACCCTGCCCATGTCGTGCCTGATCGACAATATCAAGTTCGAGCGGTTCTTCAACAAAGATAGCCTCAAGCTGCGACCGCGTTTCCAGCAGCGGAGCAAAGGCCTCAAGAATGTCCTTTTGCGCCGGCCGTTGTGCGCAATAGCGGTCAATGGTGACACGAACAGATTCCGGAAGAAGACGGCGAGTAGTATTTTGCTGCATATTCGTATTTCCTCGACTCGTTAAAAACCCTGCGCTTGTACGATGACTATGCTATTTTTAGCAGATCAATGCACGTACGAATAACTCAACATCGTACGATGTTTGGTGAAACCGCCCCGTTATTTGACGGGAACGATTTCACCAAACACAACAATGCGCATTTTATCCAAGACGTGTAAACGCCCGACGCAACGGGGAGACCATGTGGGCAAGGAACCGTTTCCGATCCAAGTCACTCGGGCTCGCCTGTGCGACACTGAATTGATAATAGTTCTCGGGTTCGTCGGTGAGGAGGAAAATGACATTCACGTCCTGAGCATCGGCGAGCATAGCCTGTGGAAAGGTCTTTTTCGCGATCTCCAGACGTTTCGCCGCCAGTTTCAGCATATCTTCACGATCACCAAAATTCATGGTGCCCGTCGGACACACTTTGACGCAAGCAGGCAGCATCCCTGCCTGAACGCGATCAAAACACATGGTGCACTTGGTCAACGCACCGGTTTCTTCGTTACGGCGAGGGATGTTGTACGGACAGGCTTCACGAACGGCTTCGCACTCTTCCGCACTGAGTTCCTTGGTTTTGTCGGTAAAAAGGACGGCACCCGTCTTTTCATCCTTGAGAATGGCGCCTTCCAAGGCCATGTCGGCCATATCTTTACAGGGAGGCGCGACACAATGCCGGCACTGGTCGGGAAAGAAATTCCAGCGCACAACACCCTTGTCATCCATACGGTCTCTGAAACGGACGACTTTATAGTTGTTCGGGTTCAAATCTGGGGGATTTTGATGATTTCCCCAGTGGTATTGCGTGGTTTTGTTGGGCTTGAGTTCGTGCCATTCCTTACAAGCAAGTTGGCAACCGCGACAAGCCGTGCAACGCGACGTATCGATCAAGAACGATTTCGGCATATCATGCTCCTTGCGATGGCTGCGGGGGGATTGCTCCCCCCGCGAGCGTACGTGGTCAGCCAGCAAGCTCGGTCAGCTTGTCGACTTTGCGAATGTTCACGCAGCTTGCTTTGTACTCCGGAATGGTCGTGTTGGGGTCGGCCACCGACGGCGTGAGCCGGTTGGTGGCGTCGCCGCATCCGGGCGTCGTCCATCCGAAACAGAAAGGCATGCCAATTTCGTGGACAGTTCGACCATGGACGTGAAGCGGACGCATGCGTACCGTGACCATGGCAATGGCCTCGACTGTGCCGCGAATGCTTTCCACGATGACACCGTCGCCGTTCTCGATTCCTTTTTCCTTGGCTAACTCGGGGCTCATTTCCACATACAACATGGGTTCAGCCTCAAGCAGGTTGGGGACATTGCGCGTTTCACCACCACCGCACCAGTGCTCAGTAACGCTGTAGGTCGTGAGCACGATGGGATAGTTCGGATCACCGGCCTTCGCGAGCTTGTCCATATCACTGTCGGTAAACTTGAACACCGGACTATTGAGCTGCTTGGAGAACGGGTTCGAAGTTACCGGCGTTTCAACAGGCTCGTAGTGTTCGGGGAATGGTCCGTCCATGCGGCCCGGTCCGAACGCTTGGCCGAAGCCATGCACCGTCATGATGAAGGGATACTTGCCCTTGCCCGACGACAACGGCGGCCAGCCGCCATCGGGGACGTCACCTTCCCATTTCTTCCCGTTCCAGACGATGACGGGCTGTTCGCTATTCAACGGTTTTCCGTCGAGATCGACCGACGCACGGTTATAGAGAATGCGACGATTGACCGGCCAGCACCAGCTCCAGTTCGGGAACAGTCCGATTTTGGCTTGCATAGGTGTTTGTGTCGTATCACGACGCTGACACTTGTTGCCGTCTTCTTCAGTGTAACTTCCCGTGTAGAGCCAGTTGAGGCTCATGGTGGAACCATCGTCTTTCAGGGCGGTAAACGACGGGACGAGTTGTCCTTTTTTGTACGTTTTGTCACCGACCTTCGTGTCCTTGGTAAAGAACCCGTTGATCTTTTTGGTGATGTCTTCCGGAACGTACGTTTCGGGCCAATCCAGACCAAGCACGGCTTCAGGAAGAATACCGCCTTCCTTTTTGTATTTGTCGCGCAGGATGTTCATGATGCCGACAAACATATCACCGAACGGCTTGGCTTCTCCGCCGGGTGGAATAGCGGCATAGTGCCAGAGCAACCAGCGGCCGGAGTTGGTCACCGAGCCTTCTTTTTCAATACGGTGCGCCGACGGCAGCAGGAAGACTTCCGTCTTGACCGTCTTCGGATCAACGCCGGGACGGTGCCAGTTATCCGTGGTTTCGGAATGGTGCAGTTCCGACGTGACAAGCCAATCAAGATTATCAAGCGCCTTGCGCACCTTGTTCGAGTTCGGCACGCTTTGCATCGGGTTGAGACCAATGATGAACCCGCCCCTGATCTTGCCGTGATACATCTTGTCGAACAGCGGCAAGTACGAGTAGTCCTGCCCCTTTTCGATCTTCGGAATGTAATCGTAGCCAAATCCGTTTTCCGGGGTTCCGCTTTCACCATACCAGGCTTTCAGAAGACTGACGAAGTACTTGGGTTTGTTTTGCCACCAGTTCGCGCTTTGCGGATCATGGCTGACCGGCGTGTTCGCCTTGTTGTAGTCTTCCAGCGTCTGCCATTCGTCGTGCGGCATGGCCATGTAGCCGGGCACAATGTGGTAGAGCAAGGTATGGTCGGTCGATCCCTGCACGTTCGGCTCGCCGCGCAATGCGTTGATACCACCTCCGGCGATACCGATATTACCGAGCAGGAACTGAATGATGGCCGCACTTCGGATGTTCTGGACACCCACCGTGTGCTGCGTCCAACCCAACGCGTACATGACGGTTCCGGCTTTTTGACCATTACCCGTCTTGGCATACTCTTCATAGACCCGCATCAAGTTGTCTTTGGAGACACCGGTCACCGTCGAGACGGTATCAAGCGTGTACCGCGCATAGTGGTCTTTCATGAGCTGATAGACACAGCGCGGATTTTTCAAAGTCTTGTCCTGTTTAGGCACACCGTTCTCGTCGAGTTCGTAGGCCCATTTGGACTTGTCGTAAGAACGCGTTTTGGGATTATATCCGCTGAACAGACCGTCCTTGAACGCATAGTCCTTGCCCACGATGAACGAGGCATTGGTGTATTCTTTGACGTAGAATTCGTAGATTTTGTTATTGCTGATGAGGTAGTTGATCATACCGCCGAGGAAGGCGATATCGGTACCGGAACGCAACGGCACATGGAAATCCGACCGAGCCGAGGTTCGCGAGAACTTCGGGTCAACGTGCATAACCACGGCGCCCCGATTATATTTGGCGTCAAGCACCCACTTGAACGAAATGGGGTGGTGTTCGGCAGCATTGCTGCCCATGATAAGGATGGCATCGGCATTCTTAATGTCGATCCAGTGATTCGTCATCGCACCGCGTCCGAACGACTCTCCCAGAGCCGCAACAGTGGCGCTGTGTCAGATACGGGCCTGGTGGTCCATGTGGACGACGCCCAGGCTTCTCATGGCTTGATGCGCCAAAGCGCATTCTTCGTTATCGGCATGCGACGTGCCCAAAAGGAACATCTCGTCGAGCCGGTTTACCGTGTGTCCCTTCTCGTTCTTCAAAAGAAGATTTTCGTCGCGGGTTTTCTTGACGCGCTTGGCGATTTCTTCAAGAGACCATTCCCAAGATTTTTCTTCCCATTTATCGGAGAACGGCGCCCGATACAGAGGCTTTTTCAGGCGGTGTTCGTTGCGTGTCATCGACAGCATAGCCGCGCCCTTGGCACACAGCGAACCTTGGTTGATGGGGTAATCGGGATCACCTTCCGTGCTGACAAGCTTCCCGTCCTTCACATAGGCCATAATGTGGCAGCTCACGGAACAAAACGGACACACCGTGACCAGCTCTTTGGCCCCCTCAATTTTGAGACCGGCAGCATATGCTTCCACCGGCGACAGGTTGAATCCGAGCTGCGTCAGGCCAAGGCCCGCCACACTCACCCCTGTCATTTTGAGGAAATCTCTTCGATTCCAACTCATAGTTCTGCATCCTCCATTCGCTGATGCCGCGCCCCGGCCTTATGGCGGCACGCTCCATTTCCGATTCATCGCAACGCGGCACGCCGGCTTCCCAAAGAAACCCGCCACGTTGAGGATATTGGGCATAGCGTAACAGGAGTTCCAACAATTTCAACATGTTAAAAAAAACATTTTACAAAAAACAGCCTTTTCGTGCCGTACACTTTGATTTTCCAGTCAATTATATTTTTACGATTCCAAACAAGACGACCACGCTGCCAACACATGGCAACGTGGTCGATTTCTGTTCAACGTTCTCAAAAAAAACGATCGTCTTCAGCTGATAAAAGTCTTTCCTTTACTGTTGTCCTCTTACGGTGACGCCGTCTCGGAACACAACGTTGTTAACCGGCTCAGAATGTCCGAAGACACGTCTGGAGCACTCAACACCGTGCGCATGTCATACGTATCTCCACCGAAAAAAATCCAGCGGGGACGAGAATCTTTTATGACAATTAGTATCCGAGACACGGCAATATCGGCGCGAAGAGCCATGGGCTGTATGGTAATTGGCGTATTCCATTCCGCTTCGGCCCACGGATGGGTTGCTTTCAGCTCCGCAACGTCATCCGGTGAATACAGACCATCAAAGATTTCACTGGCCCGAGCGAGGATATTCACCAGCAACGCTCCTCCCTGCGATGCGTTGCATGTCCGCAGGTGTCCATCTAAACAGAACCGAACCTGCGTTGCCGAATCCATCTCGCCTGCACAGGCGGTGGCCGCCATCATGACGGCCACCAGCCACGCGATGATTGTTGCACGTTTTCTCCTCATACTTACTGCGTCGCGGTATTGATAACGATATTATCCACCAGTACGGCGGTATCGTAGATCGTGTCGCCCTTATCTTGGACTTCAAAACGCATATCCACGTCCTTATCGGCGTATCCCGACATGTCCACCGTGGCCCCACGCCATCCGCTCTTGAAGCAATCGCCCTTTTCGTCGATGTCTTCCACCTCGATCAAGCCTGTACCACACAACGAATCGACCGATGTACGGAACACTTCGGCTTCATTGATGAGCACGCGGAATGTATCGTCATACCCCTTGTTGCAGTAGTCATTGAACTCGGCCGAATAGAAGTTCCACGAGAACGTCATGTTCGTTGCCCCGGCGGGTACGGTGAAACTCTGCGAGAACGACCCGTAGGAAGTGGTTCGACCAAGACCAGACGAGATAATGGCCATCGTTTTGCCGCTCGTAGGAACATCGTCCTGCATGGCCTTGATGGCTCGAGCGTCTCCACTCTTCGTCCACGACTGGAGGCTTCCCGCACCGTCAGGATCTTCAAAGTCGGGATTTTGCAAGCTGTTGTCATACTTCAGCTTCCCATTACCCGATAAGACAAGCTTTGTACCATCACCATCATTGTTACCGTTTTCAATCGCCTTATCAAACCCTTCCTGCGCGGTCTTCTTGTCTTTGAGCATCGTGGACAGCACCACCCCGGCGCGCGACACGTTCCAGGAGCGATACACCGATTCGTCAAATCCGAAGAGTGCCCCGGCACCATCCTTGCGCAGCACCGAGCCGAGCGTATCGTTTTGCAAACTATGACAGGCTCCGAGCCAGATCAACGAGTTCGGAAAATTGTCGTTGTACTTATCGATAAACCACGGCGTGACCAACATTTCACCATCCGTCGCCACAACAATTCGCCCCGTAACAATGTCCGAAACATACGTGTGATCCACGATATCCACAAAACTGGTGCCGACATAGGTTCCAGTGGTCAACAGCACCATTTTACCGTTCCAACTCATCATGGAGTTTTCAATGTTATTCACAATAGTTTGCCACGCGGCTTTGACCGTCGGGTCAGTAAGGCTTGCGACTACATTTTTCAACTCGGTCAACCAGCTCGGTGTGTGGAAGCTCCAATATGCTCCATGCGTATGCAATATAACCGTTCCATACTGCGACCACGTCTTGAACGCATCGAGAATTTCAAGCGTTGTGCGTTTCGGATCGACATTCGCGGAGGCATCGGAACCGTTGAGGACGGTTGTCGACGTCAACTTTGGCTTTTCCGAACCGGTAATAACCGGCCATGGGCCGTTGGCATCATTCATCTTCGTGCTATGCACATGCTGCCAGTAATACGGATCAAGAAAGAGCGCACTCTTGTTTTTGATGATGTTTTCGTCAGCGGTAGCACGTGTTGTCCGTTTTCCCGAGGGAAGAAACGTGGGATACTTGGCACCAGCCACGACTTGTGGCACACCGCCCGACCGATCGAGACTCGTTGTCGTCGCATCAACCGGTGGTCCCACCACGACGGCCCCCTCCGGCACCGCCGGGACACCATCGTCAAGACTGGATTCCCATTGTGAGAGATCAAAAATCGTTTTCTGCATCATGAGAAATGGAACGTCCTTGAAGGCAAAGACGACCGCATTTTCCCCCTTGGTGGCAAAAATCGCATTGCTCATGGAAGAAATGTGAGAAACAAGAGAATCCTGCGCGTCATTGACTGCACGCAGATATGCGGATTTTGACCGATACATGGAGGATACCGGTGCAATGTTGTTCCAAAAGCTGTTGATATCGGTACTGACTGTTTCCGCCTGCGTGATATGTTCCTGCGATGGCGCAGCATAGACTTCCAACAATCCAAGCGATGATTGCGCCGTATCGTTCAAGTCCGTTGTGACAGCGGCTCGATAATACTGAAAACCTTCCTCCGTTGGGGAAAGCACCAGCTTGGCCGTAAACACTCCATCATTGAGGATATCGTCACCACTTGCTCCCTGGAAATCGCCATCATCAAGCATGGTCGCTGCTTGAGTCCCTAAGTGACCATCTGCATCGGAGTTGTATAATATAACAGTATAGGTTCGACCTGGTTGTATATCTACACCGAGAGTACAGTACACTGTGGTCGAGGTGTCTGTTTCAATTTGCCCAGGATTGAAGGTCGGTAGACTGTTAATATCAACGCCCGTAGGGCTTCTGGTGACAGTGATGGTTGTCAGGACTTTTGAGCCATTAAGAAATTGAATTGTATTATCACCCAAGGCAAGTTGAATCGATGCCGTACTAAATTCATACGTCCCAACGACACTCCCCGACGTATTATTCGTCGTATTCCTCCACGTCAGCGAAGTGCTCCCCGAATAATACCCAGAAAGTACAACTGATGTTGCCGTCGTTTCCAGCCAATTGTTTTCAATGTCTTTGACGACAACATACGGTACTGTTTGTTGTGCTGTAACAGCTCCAACGATTAAGACGAAAATATCATCGTCATCATTGGCTGCGTAGACTGAATGCAGCGAGAGAATACAAAATACGAATACAAGCGTAGATATCAATAGCTTTCGCATTACAAACCTCCATGCTCTTGTACAATTCAGTTAACGAAAGTATTTTTCAACGACACACTTGCTATATATGTAAATTTATTGCCAAATGAGCACCACACCGAAGAGTAAACAATTTAAACAAAAAAATCCACATAATTAGCATAAAGAGCGTAACCAAACAGGCTCAACATCAACACAACAAAACTACATTTTACATAATCATTTTTTCTAAAAAAAGAAGAACACAATCATTCTCTACGATTGAGTATGCATGAGGTGGCGACACACCAAAAATAACAACACATACAACGTGAGCGATACAAATCAACAAAGCAATTCCAGCAAGTCCCCCAATCTACACTCAAATGAATCCATAAACGCAACATACGCTCATAATTATGAATGCAATAAACTCGCGTGAAAAAGGAAGAGAAAGCTCTCTTCGCTTGACCAGCATTCTCCCCATTGGCATGATGCTGAAGAAGACGAAAACCCTCCTCCACCTCAACCACACGAGATTGCCGTATGCATCCAATCAAAATGACCATTTATTCCGACTACATTTGACCATTTTGCTATATCGGCAAAGGTCTTGTCGAAAAATTGAAAGAATCCTACCCCATTGCTGATACATGGCTTCCCTTTGAAGTCCACCCTGAAACCCCACTCAGCGGTGTTGCCATAAAAGATCGCTTCCCCGGCTGGGATATCGACGAGGCGGTCGTATCCTTCAATAAACGATGCGCACCATTCCGCATCACCTTCGGACACTGGACCATACTGTCCAACTCGCACCTGGCCCTTGCCGCCGGAGAGTTTGCCCGCGACCACGGGCAACACGATGCCATGCACGAAGGTCTCTTCCACGCCTGCTTTACAGAATGTCGCAACATTGGTGACATGGGCGTCATCCTCGACGTCGCCCACAAGATCGGGTTCGACAGCAGCGCTCTCGAACGCGCCCTCACCCACGGCGACTATGAATCCCGCCTGATTGAAGCAGCCAAAGAAACCCGAGACAAAAACATCACCGCCGCCCCGACATTTTTCATCGAAGATCAACCCCGCATCGTCGGTGCCGTAGGCATAGAAATCTTCAAAGCCGCATTGGATAAAGCCATGGGAAAAGGCTTGGAGATATTGGGATGAGGTGGGGAGTATTGAAGGGAAATTGAAGAAGAGGCGTGTCCCGGGGTGGGAGGCGCCTTTGTTATGCTAATAATTAAAATTTGAAAAAACTCAGAGAGTCTTCCCCACCCTACACCACAACCTTCATCAAATACCCAAATTGCCCAGCTCGCAGACCATCTGTTCGATTGCTGAAATACATGGCGTTGATGTCTTCGGGAGAATAGCCTTCAACGTTTGTAAATCCGATTGCTTGCAAATCGTTTTTCAATGTACTGGGGCGAAAAAAGCCTCGCCAGGGCTCTCCCAGTCTGCGCACTCCAAGCGACAACAGGAGAAAAACCATCGAGCGCAGTATATTGCGCCAAGGGGGAGGGATCATGTAGTCGAACACGATGACACTCCCTGGGGCACTGCATGCAAAGAGATCGTTCATCATGCTCATCATCATCTCTTTGGTGAGATACATTGAGACGCCAAGACACGAATAGAACGTCGGTTCATTTGTTTTGACTCCGGCTTCTTTGAGCAGAGATGGCAAGGATTGGTGGTCAAATTCCGCAGGAATGAAGGATACAGATTCCGGAAGCGTGATGTTCGCTTCTTTGAGCCGCTGGCGTTTCCATTTTTGTGTGGCGGGATGATCAAGCTCATAGACCTGCAATCCGTCTACAGCATACGGATTTCGATAGGCAAAGGTGTCAAGCCCTGCACCAAGAAGAACATATTGACGACAACCGCGCTGTATCGCTTGAGCAAGTTCATGCTCTACAAATTCACTTCGTGCGACAACAAGAGCCCGAATATACTTCTCCATTCGTAATTTATACTTTCTTTGAACACGGATATCAGACGCCGCTTGACTCCCTATGATACGCAAAGCCAAAGGATCATCAAATATCTTTGGCGTATCAAGAAGCTGATGTGCTGCACGCATCAAAGCAGTGTGATATGCCGTTATACTGAAATTGTTTTTTCTCATAAAACTCCCCCTCTCTGGTCAGTCTCTACAACATCAGAAAGAATACTCGACCAATTGAATACATATGACACGACACAGTCCTGTCGTCAAGTTTTATACAACAAAATCAGACAATTAACTTCTTGAGTTTTGAAAATTGCATTGATACAATGAGAGCATGCTTAATGGAAAAAACGTATTTTAGGCAGTATTTGCATTCAGGCCCGACGATGTACCACTCTCGTCTTCAGCTTCTTGGAAATGATATACGGCTTCATTTCAACGACAGAGCAATCACACTTCCTTCCTGACCATTACGAAGCATACGCTTCACCCTATTCCGCTGACAGATTCTTTCCTCCAAAAAAAGAATCACTGACGCGATGTTGTCGGGATTCCAGGCATATTTTTTGCCTCATGGACTGCGTTGTTCCATGCAAACTGTATTCGTTCCTTCATGAAACAATCACGTGTCGCACAAAAAACAATGGAAATGTTGCGATATCGATGCAACATCTTTAACAGATTCACAGAAGAACCATCGCCACAGGGGAATGTACAAGGGGAAACAACGAATTTTTATTTCCAAAGCGTAATCCACAAAATCGCGAGTCGCACGCCAAACTCGATGAAATATTTGTAGAGTGCAGGCAAGGCTCAATAACGCACCAAACATGAAACGCTACGGGTTTCATCTGTAACGGAGGTATGTATGCGAAAAGGTAGTTTGGTGGTGAGTATCGTCTTCCTCTCCATATTTTTTTTGGTCTCCTCACCGGGAAATGCCGCGGAATCGGATGACGATGTCATTTTGGATCTTATTCCGACAATACTCTCGCACATCAGAAAGTCATCGGATTCCCTTCAGGTTCATCTTCAAGGAGCAACACAACTCTATACCCTCGACCAGACTGTTATTCCCGCAACAACAACCCGTTCTTCCAACGTTCCGCTCCGCTATACAGTAACCTCTGAACAACAGCGCACCCGCACATCATCAACAGGTACCGGCTCCAACCTGTTTCAAGTCTCGTCTGACGGCACCACGCAAATTGCCCTGTCGGCTCCCGATGGCAACGTCAAAGCACTCTTCACCGTTCTGGGACCGCAGGGGGAATATCTGTATATCGCGCTCGATTATACAGACACCGAGACTTTATCCATTATCCAAACCATCGGGTCCGGTCTCATAAAAGCCAACATTTCCACTGATGACTGGACAGCGGTTGCCCCAGGCTATGTGGTGGCAACGCTTCCCGACGACTATTATACAAAAGTCCAGGGAGGAAAAAAGCCAGTCCAATTCGATCAGGCTGGAAACATATTTTTCAATGGCTATGCCGTGCAAGACGGCGTTGTCGACAACGCCACCTCGGGTGGGGTGTATCGCATTGCCAATGAAACCGTGACCAAACTCACCGACGATGCCCAAACCATCGATTTTTTTCTGGTCATGCCTTCGGGTGAAATCGTCTATCAGGCGAGCAATAGTCTTGATTCCACAAAGCTCTGGTTATGGAAAGAAAGCGTCAACAACATAGACCTGACCAACGAGGCCGTTGACTCCCTGGATCAAGATGATTCGAGCACCATTTTCTTCAAGGCCGGTGAGCAGTTGATTTTTCTGCGCTCACTGGACGAGGGAGGCGTGATTCGGGCCGGCTTCCCAAACACGACCCCATGGATCAGCCGTGGTGACGACGGCAAGCTCTATGGCGTCCAGAGCTCCGGTACGCACCTGAATGTTTATGAAGTCCTGCCGTATAGTTCCACTGTACTGCATGATGTCGACGCCGGCTCACAATCGTCATTTTCTTTCAATGACACCCCGGTGCAAATGTCCAAGGGGTATTTGTATTATGTTGCGCAAATCGATGGCAACGACGGTCTTGGTACGCGCGACGTCATCAACGTTATGGGCCTGACGAATGGCAACACCGTGACGTTGCTTGCTGAAAGGCGGTACGAAATCTATGCCTGGAAACAGGATGGTGGCGGAGACAAGCTCTATTTCACCGCCAGGGACAAGGCCGCATCGTCGGCAACGATGGTTTCCGGCGTCATCGATACATTACAATTGAAAGCCGGTCGTCCTGAATCGGAATTTCTTACGCTGACTCCCGTTGCTTCCGCTACGGAAGAAGCTGCCAATGTCAAAGATATCGAAATCCTTTCGCCTCAGGTTCCTGCGGCGGACACAGGATATGATCCACTTGTCATGCAATACTATGTCGAGAGCCCGTATTCTCAAGGGATCTACTTCTCGAAATATATGGATCAATCGTCTGTGGAAAGCCTGCTCTCTTTGACCGATGCTTCCAATAACGACGTACCATATATTCCTGTCTGGTTCCTCCAAACCATCCACCTTGTTCCCAATACAGGAGAAGGCGGCATACTCGGCAGCGATTACAGCCCGCTTTCTAATGATGTTGGATATACCGTATCAACGTCATCAAACATACAAGACAAGTGGCATTGGTATTTAGCATCGGGAACACTTGGATATGATAAACATTTCGAGTTCTCGTCCGGAACGACATGCTCGTATGCGGTGTCTCCTGCTTCACTTTTCTTTGGTGCATCCGGTGGAAGTGAAACACTCACCGTCGCCACAACAACAGGCTGCTCTTGGGATGCGTCGGTCAATGAAGATTGGCTTTCCATAACAGGAACAAACGGCAATCAAAGCGGGTCCGTGACGATTCAGGCTACACAAAACACGTCTACAGAACCACGTAATGCCATCGCCGCGGTTGCAGGAAAAACAATCAATATATCCCAAAATGGAGCCGAAGAAAGCACGTGCTCCTATGAAGTCTCTCCCTTGAAAGTGACGTTTCCTGGGATTGGCGGCACCAAACAATTCACCATATCGACGCAATCCGAGTGCTCCTGGACGGTGACAAGCGCATTGAGTTGGCTCTCGGTTTCCGCGTCGGCCGGGCAAGGCAGTGCAACCCTCTCCATAACGGCGTCGACCAATGAAACGGACCAGGACAGGTCAGGGAGCATAACGGCTGCCGGCAAATCTGTTGAGGTGTCGCAAGAGACAAAACAGGAAGCATCCGGTGTATTGCCTGATACCGGTGTGACCAAGTGTTATAATGGAGATTCGCAAATTTCCTGCCCATCCCAAGGAGAAGCATTCTATGGACAGGATGCGCAATACAATCCGGTTGCTCAACAGCAGTCGTTTACCGACAACGGCGACGGCACCGTCACCGACAACATCACCGGACTCGTGTGGGCGCAAGACGATGATGGCGAAGGACATACATGGTATGAAGCCGTGGAATATTGCGATGCGCTGACGCTTGGTGGCTTTTCCGATTGGCGGTTACCCACAACGAACGAGTTCATCAATCTCGCCGATTTTTCGCGGTATTCACCACCCGTTCCTCCGTACTTTTACTTTACGACGGGATGGTACTGGACGTCCAACAGCGTGGCGTCAGATGATTCGCTTGCCTGGAAAATTGGTTTCAACGCAACGTTGGATCAACACCACACCAGTAAGACAAGCTATTATCGTATCCGTTGTGTCCGGTAATATAAATAAAACAAACACACGGCATTCAATACAAGGAATTCAACAATGAAGGCTTCATTTCAACGACACTTTGGACTGTTGGCATGTCTCACCCTTTTCCTTGCACTTGGAATACACTCAACAACGTATGCCGAATATCTGCTTATGGACGATGAAGTTGTCGACACGACAACGCAACTGACGTGGATGCAGTCGAACGACGAATACAAGCGGACTTGGGAAGAAGCGCTCGACTATTGCGAAAACTTGACGCTCGGGGGGGAATCCACGTGGAGACTCCCCAACATTAAAGAACTTGCCTCACTCGTAAACCAAGAACGAGAGGCACCGGCAGCACACTACTTTTTTCAGGGTAAAAACAGCTCATACTGGTCAAGTACAACCGTACGAAAAAATGGAGGCGACGTTTCGTCGGCTTACATTGTCAACTTTTATGACGGCCGATTGAGCTCAAGCAACAAAACATCACAACTCTACGTCCGTTGTGTTCGTTCTACACAATAATGCATTTGCATACATTGCCTGCATAACTGGAAACACCACAACACACCGGCTGACATGTATGAAGTCAGCCGGTGTGTTGTGGTTTGAAATATCAATTTTATAATGCGAATTCTAGAAGAGAACCCAAGTTATGATCAATTTCAGTATAGGGAGTATGCTTTGTGTCAACATTTTTCAACAACACAACAGATCATATTTGGTTTGTTTCCGTTTTTTAGCAATCATTCTTTAACGGATGTAAGATTTGTAATGGTATTTGTAAGTCCATCCAAAAGCACCTGAAGTTGACCAGAAATATCATCCTCGACATTGTGAAATAAACCGTCCACCTCTTCCAGAGGTCCAGCCACATCTTGGTCGTTGTGTTGTCTATTCAAAACGCCATCGCGTCGTTCAGTCTGCAATTTTGATCGAAGTTCATACGAACCATCTTCATTTTCCTTTACATATTCACTTCCTGTAATTTTCACATCAGACTTGAGAATATTGTTCTCGTATGTCTCATAGTGATGACTTGACTCGTGTAAAAGTACGGTTTTATCTTCTTTCGTCAGTCTTCCTCCAACAGTAAAATCATAGTCTCCTCCGGTACTTGTTCCTTGACTTCCTTCGATGGATTCCAATCGTGAAGAGGCTGTATCTTCCTGACGATACAGAAGTTCACCATTTTTGTAGCCTTCTTCAGTCCAAGCAAAATCATAGATGGCATCTTCTGAAGCTATTTCATCAACAGATTTCAACATATCAACCTTCTTTTCGATTGATTTCAGTACATTTTTTCCTAGCGTATCTTCAAAGAATGTATCTTCTGTTGATGCCTCATACGCCATACCGGATAAAATTTCTGATGCTGCGAGAGGCGTCGTGTCTGCGTACGATTCTTGATCGATATGAAACGTTTGGAAGAAAGACATAGTATCACTTGCTTCTTGCATGATACTCTCTGACGATGAAAAGTAACCACTCCCGTGATATGCAATAACTCCATCTTCATACAACGATATTTCAATGTCTGATGGAGATTCACGTGTGCCATCTCCATTATTAAAACGCATCGAACTCACTATTTTTCCATCTTCATCATAGT
The DNA here is from genome assembly GCF_000429305.1 of Desulfovibrio inopinatus DSM 10711. NCBI lineage: Bacteria > Pseudomonadati > Thermodesulfobacteriota > Desulfovibrionia > Desulfovibrionales > Desulfovibrionaceae > Desulfovibrio > Desulfovibrio inopinatus. The sequence goes on along the minus strand of NZ_AUBP01000031.1, from coordinate 16,022 downwards.
TTGTTAATGAAGCATGAGAATTGCTTGAAGAAGAACTGTGTTGAGATGATGTATGCGGATCTTGGCCTTCATATGCCGTTGAAGATCTATTCGTTGTTATATGAAAACTCAGATCTTGCCCCATTTTTAGTTCTTGACGCAATTGTCCATTAACATAATCTTGAATCTCCACAGAATAGTTAACATTTTGTGTATCGTTTGTAATCGTTCCAGATAAATCCTCAAGACTTACATTTTGTTTTACTTTTCCTAAATCAAAAAGAGAATCCATCTGCAACGCTGACTTCGTTATTGACGACGACGCTACATTGGTGTGATCCCCTTCGGCTCGTTTGGAGTACGTTGTTTCCAATTCTATGGAATCACGCATTTGTCGACTGACCTCTCCCGCCTCATCATACCAGGAGACCGTTCTCGAAATTTTTGCCGTTGTTTCACTATACAATGCATCGTGCAAACCGGAGACTTCGACATGTATTGTCTGTGAAATATTCCGATCAAGACCATAAATCTCCGTGTCAAGAACAGCTCTATCTCCATCTAAAGCGCCATGTATTTTTTTTACTAATCTTCCATCCTTATCATATTCTTGTATTTCAACCCCGCTTCCTTCTATTGATATAACCTGCGAACCACCATTATCTAAAGAATGTTCTCCCTCGACAAACCCAAAGAGTCTTGCCCATCGTTCCACTGCATTTGTATTTTTCAATCCCGTGCTTTTGGTTTGAAGCGCACGGCCTTTTTTTGAAATAGAAACTGTATCCTCAGAACTTTTTGTATTGTTCTGATCTTGCTGTGAAACGTTTTCAACGTCTTGGAAATCTGTTTGCAGAGAAGAAGAGCTGGTAAGAATGTGGTTGACGGAAGAAGAGATAGTCGTTGTCATGACTTTATCCTTCTATACGAGAAGTATGATTGAATTAAATTATGAAAACCCAGTACAACAGTCAAAAATCGCTCAATTTGGTTATAATTTTCCGAATCCGTATGTTTGCCCCAAGCTCGCTGTATTGAAGAATACGTTTGCTTTCGCACTGAGAGAGGTAAATGCTGCGATCACGTTTTCCACATCTATGCAGTATCCACCTGGATTTTTTTTACGCCAACAGTGATGTTTTTGAGAATAGACAACAAACTCAAGCCGTTTTCTCTTCAATTCATCCCAGGAGAGGCGCAGGGCAAGCACAACACACTCTTCGGCGATGAGCGTCTTCGAGTCAGCCGAGCAAACCTTGCTCCATGAAAAACTGAATACGCCTCTTTCAATATACGACAATTTTATTTTTTGCTCAACGAATATTCTTATGCAACACCAGAAAACACAAACAAACAACTCTACATATCTACACTATCTATCAAATATTATAATGCAATATATCACATTCAATTCAAGGAATCAGGATGCACCAAACAGATGCTTCAATTCAGGGGGGACGTTTCGCGACCTTAGAAGTGACATGACACAGCCACTGCTCAAAGGAGCACAAAGTACCTGATCAGCTTCCCTGCGCGCTCATTCATCTCAATGATTGATTTTGTCCGGCGCGGATAGCCAGGATAAGAATACCTTATCCTACAAATGACGGGCACCTCCAAGACCGAAGCCGAACACGTTCCCCACCCTCTGTTCAAACACCGCACAAAAATTCATTTGTGATCTTCCAAGCCCCAGTCTAAACTCCTCGTCCGCGCACGAGCACTCAGTATAGTAAACACAATTTGGAGAAGACAACACATGACCATTCTCACACTCTTGGGCAGTGCCAGGCCCAAAAGCAATACGGCGACGATTCTTGGATGGGTGGAAGACGAATTGAAGTCACAAGGCCATACGGTTGAGCGTATCAACGTAACGCGCAAGACCATCGGCGGGTGTATCGGGTGCGCCAAATGTCGAGAAAAAGCTGAAGAGATTGGCTGTATCCAAAACGATGACGCCATTGAAATCATGGAGAAGATGATTGCAGCCGATTGTGTGCTGTTTGCATCTCCGGTCTATTTTTGGGGGTTCACGGCGCAGCTCAAAGCGTTGATCGACCGGACCTACTCACTGGTCGTCAACTACCATACGCCAAATCATGCTTCGCTCATGGAAGGCAAAAACATTGCCCTGCTTGCCACGGGCGGGGGACAATTTGAAAACAATGCCGACGGCATGTTCACGGCGTTTGATCGTCTCAGTGGATATCTTTTGACAAAAAAGGCTGCTGAACTGTTTGTTGGTGGATGCTCTACGCCGGATGCACTGCCGGACGGCACCCAGGAGCGCGCCATTGAACTGGCTTGCGGGCTCTGTTTATAGAAGCACGCGGTATTCGATTGCATACGACGGGGTGGATCGAGTCTGTTCGATTCACCCCGTTCTTTGTCTATATTTTGAGTATTTTTCGGTAAAGAGAGGGCAACGCCTCCGACTACTCAAGAAACTTTTTGAAAAAAGTTTCTTGAGCATCTTCAAAAACTTCTCACGGTTAGGATGAGTCGAGAAGGGCTGCGCTGTGTATTCCAAATTGGAAGAACAGCACGACATGCACGACTTCAGGCCGCAGCGGGCTCTACACAATTTCTCCCTTTACGTTTCGCCTCGTAGAGTCTCTGGTCGGCGGCTTCAAGCAGCGCTTGGATATCTTGATCTCCTGTTACGTTCAGAGCAGCAACGCCAATGCTGACGGTGAGAACGTGCCACGACGTGAGAACATTGGGTATTTCCATTGATTCTATCGTGTTGCGAATTTTTTCTCCCAAGAGAATCGCGTCGGCTTCACTGGTGCTGGGAAGAATCAGGGCGAATTCCTCGCCTCCATACCGAGCGACGAGATCGCCGGACCGCCTGATTTGCTCCGACAGAACACGGGCAACGGTTTGAAGGCATGCATCTCCTTCCGGGTGTCCATAGGTGTCGTTGAACACTTTGAAATGATCCACATCGATCATAGCCAACGACAAAGGTTGCCCAGTCCGACGGGCACGAGCCCATTCGGATTGCAGCGTGTTGTCAAAGCAGCGCCGGTTCGCCAGCCCGGTGAGCGCATCGGTTTGCGACATCAAGGACAATTTTTCGTTGATTTCTCGCAATTCCGTTGTTCGCTCTTCAACGGTCTTTTCCAGCATACTCTTTTGATTCAACAGCTCTCTTTCCACGGCACGGAGAGACTGGGCATTTTCTTCATAGAGAGAAAAAATGCGATTGGCATTTTCCGCAAGAATACCCAACTCTGTTTTTTCGTGATGCTCGGGAATTCCCACGTGTCGGTGTTCGCTTCCCGGCTTCAGCATGGTGATGTCGGCAATCAGACGTTTCAAGGGTTTGACCAGCGTCAAGTTGAATGCGGCAATAAGGCAGAGTGCAAGGGCGAAATTTCTGAACATGCCACTAAAAAACGTCATGAGCGCACGCTCAAAAAAATCGAACATTTCGCTATAGATATCAAGCGAGACATCCATATGCCCTACGTTGCGTTTTTTGACTCCATATTCGAGGGTAATGCTGAATTCAGGGTTGGCATCCGAAATCGTCATAAAAACATCGCGCAACAGTCCGGCCGGAGGCAGGGTTTCCTTGACCGCATAGACATCGCCGAATTCATCCACCAAGGCTGCGCGATAGACGGTTTTGTATTCCATCAACCCATCCACCACGATGCCCGCCAAAGAGCGGTCTACGGTGTACAACGCCTGCGAGGCCGGCTTTTCAAGCGTTCGCATGACTTGAATGATATTCGTTTCAAGTCGATCTTTTTCTTGAAACCAATCAAAGAGCACCTGGGTGGCGCTCAACAATGTCCCAATGACAAAAGCGACACAGACACAAGTCATAGCCTGTCGATAAGCCAGGCTGTTTACAAGCGCGACGTGACTCATTCAATCTGCCCTATTGCAAACCGAAATGAGCATTAAATTTCGTGAGAAATTCGTCTTTTCCTTCGTTCGGCAGCCATTTCTCAATATATTCCCGGCGTTGCACCGTGATATCCGGATCAACCAGGAGCGCTTCTACATCCTGGATAACCTGCTTTCCCAGCGGAGTTTTCGTACAAATCACATGATGCACCGGATTTTTCCCTGCCTCGATAAATGGCAGAAATCGCAACGTGTCGGCATGTTCCGGCCCCGCCGTAAACGTGGCGGCCCACGGATAATTCACCGTATAATCTATCCGTTTTTTCAACAGCATCTCGTGCAGTCCCAGGCCGACGTCTTCTCCACTTCGCAAAAACACATTCGGTTGACCATTGTGCGCTGCAACAACGGTATCAATGACCTTGCCATACGACATACGATCGGAGACACCCAAAATAAGAGACTAATCTCTGATCACTTCTTCCAGCGAGGCCGGAGAACCGAACTTGGCAAACTTGTCGGCGTCTTCCGCCCTGAACACCAGCTGAACAGGAGGAAGAAACGTCGTGTTCCCCTCGGAAATCCATCCCAATCGTTTGCGTTCTTCATTGACAAACAAGGACGCGATACACACCTCGTTTCCCTGCTCCATTTCCGACATGATGCGACTGAGGTTCGCGACTCGAACAGAATGCTCGTACTGCGGAAGGTGTGCAATGAGGAGATTGAGAATATTGTCCATATATCCCTGGCCGGCGTACTCGCCTTCCACGATATACATGGGTGGATAATCAAATCGGAGCCAATGAATGGTTTCTTTACTGAAGGCGCGTGATGGGAATATCGTTATCCACAGACAGACAACGGCAAACAGAAACTTCTTCCAGAATGGTATGAGAGCACGGCTCCCAGACTGAGCGTTCATACGACGAATCATGTGCAATCTCCTTACATCTCTTGATTGCATGGCCAAATTCACAAAGAGTACAACGTCGTTTCATTATTTCATATTTTGAAGTTTTCGTCTCCCCCTCTGTGCACTGACTCGTCAGTCATACGACACAAACAAAACGCACTCCTTCTGAAAATGGGGACAAAACTGAACGATACCGTCGAATCCTGTCACCTCCTTTTCGTCTCTATGCCTGTTTCGTCGCCCATTCGTCCAGATACAAAGAGGTGTTTCCCATGTTCACGTCATTGAACGCTACAGTATACATAAATCGTCATGACATGGTGTGCCGAGAGACGGAAAGACACCCACCGTTCTCATGCACAATATTTGCTCAATAATGATACACCAGTTAATACCAGAGTATCATTAAAGCAATGGAGATCACACCGACAGAACGCACCTCACAAGAATATCTCGGCACAACACAATATATCATTTCTGCCAAACATAAAACGGATGCCGCCGCGACTCCCATCCGTCCAAACCATGCTGCTGAATTTCGCGTAGATTGTCTTTCGGCATGCTCCCGCATCGTGGCGATAAAAAATCAAATTTATCGCAGTCATCAAGCCCATCGCATTCCCAACAGCCCTCAAAGCCTTTGTCCAAGCAACACTCCATAATCGCACACGGCTTCCCCGAACATCCCCCACCCGACCGACACGGACGCTCACACTGCGTCGTCGCCAGCGTATGCAAGACGTCAGCAAATTCCTGCCAATGCCGAAAACCCTGCCCAAACGGACTTTCAATGGACGCATATTTGTCGAACCCAAGAGCAACAAGATGCTCCTCAAGCTGCCGGGCCAACGTGCTGTACTGATTATGAAGATGCAAACAATCCGGACAATAGATGCCGCAATACGCGGTATTGTTTTTGGTGGTCATGCGAGGAATGGTATCGGAAGAACGGAGGGGGAACAAGTTTGGGGGAGGAACGCTTCTTCAAAGATTGAGGACAAGGGCGAAAGAAGGATCTGAGATGCCCCCAAAACGCCCCCGAGCTTGCCCGCCGCATCCGCGGACGGTCCGCCAGGGGCTTCATTCCTTTGTCCCCCGCCTCCGGCGGCTTTAGTGACCTCGAAAAAAACGAAAGCCTACGGTGTCGTCGCGATTATCCGGCCCGCCCCTGCCGCGGTACGCAGAACGAACGTCCCCGGCGTAGAAGATCCAAGACCCACCACGAATGACACGGTTCTCGCCTCGATCAGGACCAATGGGGTCAGTTGTCACGCTCTCTGGGTACTCGCCATACCAGTCAGCACACCATTCCCACACATTGCCGTGCATCTGGTACAATCCCCACGGATTACATGGTAGCGCCTTCACCGGCACGGTTCTCTTACGGTATATCCCTTTTTTCCCATCACGGTATGGAGAGTGACCCTTATAATTCACTTGATCCGGAGTGATATTCTCCCCAAAAGAAAAAGGAGTTTCTGTACCGGCTCTGCACGCGTATTCCCACTGCGCTTCTGTGGGCAATTGCAACTCTAATCTCGAATACAGTCCGTTGATGCGTTGCAATAATTTCTGGCAGTCTTCCCAACTGACTTTCTCCACCGGTAGCTCGGCCTCATGAGTAAAATGACTGGGATTCTTGCCCATGACCGCCCTCCATAATTCTTGGGTACATGCGGTGTCGGCCAACCAAAACCCGGACGTGAATACGACTTCATGTTGTCTTTCGTCATCATCCCGTCCAATCTCACCTTTCGGCGATCCCATGAGAAAACGACCGGGGCGAATCCAACGCATGACTTGCCGCACACCAGAAACCTCGAACGCCGCCCACAGGCCATATTGATCTTGCCCCCAGGCACACGCCCATTCCGGTGGAAATGGGGAAGGAGGTTGGTTTTTGTCTGAAAATTTTGGGGGCATGATTTGTGTCCTATCGCGCACAGTCAATCACTCAATGCTGGAATAGAAAAAAACGCATATTGCATTATCGAATCTCACAGTACTGTTCTGCAACCGGGAAAAAGCAGAGATTCTATAAATCCGGCTCTTGCTTGTCCGCCGCATCCGCGGCCGGACCGCCAGAGCCTCCCCCTCATGCCCGCCTCCGGCGCCTTATCGACCTCGAAAAAAACGAAAGCCTACGGAGTCGTCGCGAGAATTCGGCCAGGCCCAGTAGCGGAACGCAGAACGAACGTTCCCGGCGTAGGAGAACCAAGTCCCACCACGAATGACACGGTCCCCGCCCACATCAGGACCACCGGGGTTGGTTATCACACTCTCTGGGTACTCGCCATACCAGTCAGCACACCATTCCCACACATTACCGTGCATCTGGTACAATCCCCAAGAATTGCACGGTAACGCCTTTACCGGAACGGTTTTCTCACGGTCTATCCCCTTTTTCCCATTACGATATGGAACGTTACTATTATAATTCACTTGATCCGGAGTGATATTCTCCCCAAAAGAAAAGGGAGTTTCTGTACCAGCCCGACAGGCGTATTCCCACTGCGCTTCCGTGGGCAATTGCAACTCTAATCTCGAATACCGTCCATTAATATGTTGCAAAAACTCCTGGCAATCTTCCCAACTGACTTTCTCCACCGGTAATTCAGCCTCATGAGTAAAATGACTGGGATTCTTGCCCATGACCGCTGTCCATAATTCTTGTGTACACGTCGTGTCGGCCAACCAAAACCCCTCAGTCAAAACCACTTCATGTTGCCTTTCGTCATCCCCCCGTTCCGGTTCATCCTCCGGCGACCCCATGAGAAAACGTCCAGGCTGAATCCAGCGCATGACCTGCCGTACTTCCGACACCTCAAAAGCCGCCCATAAGCCATATTGATCAATGCCGTGCTCTTGTGTCCAAGAAAGGTCAGGAACTCCATGCACACTAAGATATTTAATTTGCGATAAATTTATCCATCGACCGCATTGTTTGTTTCTTGTTGCTTCACTTCGAGTCGGTTCAACGCCATAAAAACCAATCCGCTCATCAGGAAAAGTCCACTTGATAGTCGCATCACTAAGAGGAAGACGTGCAAAGAAAGCAGAGTCAGCCATACCATTTTGAGCTGGCCACAAAATATCCTGTGTCCCATGGTAAAGCGCCTCCGCCCATGGCGGTTTCTCCATTGTATCGAAAACAACGGTATCTCCCTCTGTGCTCACAGATAACGGCCCATACGCGGGAAGCGGTAAAGTATATCTGTCGCTCAACGTATGCTGCACTGCGCGCCCATCCTTCGATACGGTGATCATGCCTCGCGCACGAATCCGGGCCAAAACACAGCCCAAAGGAAACTCGCCTTGTTCTGTGTCGTCGCCTTGCTTGAAGACCAGCGTCTCCCCGATCTGAAGAATTCGCCATGGTGTTATCGGTTTGACGTCTCTCCCTGTACTCTTCGCAATATCTTGCTCGGTCATGACGGGCGGTCGATCACCCCCATGCGCAATTTCTTCGAGAAATGCCTCGACAAATTTGCTGCGCAAAAACTGCGCCTGCGGCATACCTGTAATCCGCGACGATAGCCGCCAACCAACACGCCGCAACCATTCTTTCACCGCCTCCGGGTCCCCCATGTCCGACTGCTGGTTTTGAAACCAGCCGAGAAACTGCACCAATTCACTGTCAAAAGCGTCATCGTCCTTGTCGGGACGAAACACATATTGCGCAAGCCGTTCTTCCATCTGGACTTCCGGGGGCAAAAACGTATGAAAATGGCGGATACATTGCGTCGCACTCCGGCAGAGAGAGGGCTCAAGCGTCTCAAACTTCTTTCTATACGTTTCATCGTTTCCACATTGAAATGAAAAGGCGAGAAACGTCGAATCAACCGCTTCATGATTCCACACCATCCCCTCGGTCCCGACATCGGCAAAGGGGATAAGCCTCCTCAAGGCGCGCAACAGTCGCGGCTCCACTCGTACAGCAGTCGAACAGAGTGTAAGAAGCGTTTCGATATCCTCACTCTCCGACACCGTAGAGACGGATTCACGCGCTTGTGGCCCGTTCAAACGAGGCCGTGGGACCGTGTCATCCCAAACAACTCTATGAAAGATATGATCATGTCGTGCATCCCAGAATCTGCTGGGAACCGGAGTCAGCACAACAGGACGGACGCCCTGTTTCTGCAGCATAACACCAAATCGACGCCATGCTTCTTTTTCCTCTTCCCCACCATAGACCCCAAGGTCGGAAAGAATAAGCAGCGGCACATCAAATGGACGAGGATCAAAAGGAGTATGTGACAGAGTGTGCGGATCATAGTCCAGACCAAACGGCCCGGATTTCAAACGCGAAACCCTAAGGCGAAACGTCCCGAGACAAGCGGTGAGACCATCGACCACCTGATTGAAATCCCCCCAAAACGGGAAAAGTCGCGGCGAGTTATCCACCACAACACGCGCCCGATCCGCCCACGTAGAACGTGTTTTTCGTGGAATATGCGTCAGGAACTCTCCGCGGGCGATGTGCTGTACGGCCTCTTCCACGTCCGGTTCGCGCGAATGCTGCTCGCCACACAACACACGTTTGAGAAACGGCCACAATCCAGCCCACGGGACGATGGGAGAAAACGGCGGAGAAACGTTCGTTCTGATATCGGGGAGTTCGGCGAGTTTGGGGAGATCTGTTGGGAATGAATCGTGTGTGGTCGCCTTGCGTTCGCGCTCTTTGACATGCCAGAAATGCGGCATGAGGGGTGGAGAAGATTCGGACTCAACGTGTCCAGCCATCGTCGCTGTTGAAGTCCCATGTAAAGCTATCTCTCCGTCTACAAAAGATTGTCCCTTGGGAGCCGGAGCCGTATACGTATACCCCAACAAGGCGGCAATACGCTCTTCTTCATCGGGAAATGCCTGTAACAGGCGAACCAGATCGCTAAACCCGACAGCGGCATGGTTTCGACCAGACGTAGGGTTGCCCATGATTAACGGCGAGCGTTTTTGTGTAATGTGAACGAAGCAATGCGTTTTAAAATTGCAGCCCCATCCAGTCCATTTGATTTCTGGTGTTCTGCTTCAAGCAATTTTTCATACGCACATACAAAATCGATATACTCGGCCAATCCTGGGGTATGACAACCTTGTGCATGTTCACGTGCCGTCAACAGCATGTCGGCCATTGTGTTCATGACGTCATCAGAAACAGTAGTCGTGTGTTTCCGTGCACGATCCTTGAGCCACGTCTTTTGATCCTCGTTGGGGAAATCCATGTGCAAAACAAAACACCGCCGCAAAAACGCCGGGGGCAACTCGCGTTCTTCATTGGTGGTGATAATGATAAGCGGAGGCTTAACAGAGGCTTGCTGAATGGGAACATCAAAACCAGGTACTTGAAATTCTTGATCGGCCAACGCGCCCAACAAGGAATTGGGAACATCCGCATCAGCCTTATCGATTTCATCAATGAGCACGACCCAGCCGGTCGTGTCAGTCCCCGGCGCGACACGTTCCCTCACTTTCGAGGACGGACACGCCCCTGTTGGGCATTGTATAAATTGGTCGTATGCCTGTTTCGGCTGAAAAGCCCACCACAGCACACCAGGAGAAGTATACTTTTTTCTATCCAAGAGCTCAGCGACCTGCTTCTGGTCTATATTGCAAACCGCGGTTGCGTCTCCCAAACGTCGCACGCCATCAAACTGCCACAGCAGGTCATTCGGTTCGGTTTTGGCCGTCACGACTTCAGCAATACAATGCCGCTGCAACTCGATTGCGGCAGCCCGTGCAAGAGAACTTTTCCCAACCCCCGGTTCGCCCCGAACAAGCAAAGGGCGGTTCGCTGCCAATGCAGCTTGTACGGCAAATTTGTGATTTTCATCCCATTGGTATTGGCTGAATCCGGAATAAGACATATTTTCAGAATTATGTTGCCGTATATTCTCTTGAATTGTTTTCATTCTATACCTTTAACTTTTAAATCTGCGTTAATGTCTTTTGAAAATTGCCGAATAAATTTCTCATTTAATAAACAAAGGTGATTATCTCCCTTCATTCTTCTAACAATAACAACACTAGGAAATATAGACACAAGTTTTTCTATGGCGCTATCTCCCACATAATAAGGAAGGACAGCAATCAGATAACTCGGCACATCATCTTTTAAAATCCTTCGAGATCTATCAGTAACATCATCAATAGCATCTTGATAAATAGAAACAATTTTACGTTCATTGTTCTCTGTTAAGAAAAAAGCATTCATCACTGCTGTAATTGTCTCAGGATACGAAAAATCATCTATACTACTTTTATCTCCAATCCCACCCTCAATACAAGATACTTCAGAATAATATTCATCAATATTATTGATATCAATTCTCTTTGGCAAAAAAAATGAGATAATCACATCTAAATCAACCAATTTTTTACTATGAAACTGACATTCATAATGGCTTTTCTCACAACCATTTACACATAATTTGACAACATTATTGTTAATACTCTTCTCTTTCAGGAGGCCAATCAAAAGAATAAGACCAATGATATCACTCCTCAACCTATCATCCATGGGCATATTATTCTTTCGTAACTCTCTTACTGAACTCAGTATTGCATCTGAAATTTCTGTAAATGTGTTTTCTTCATGGCTAATAAAATTACGAAACAATGCAAAGCAATTCTGTTCGATGTTATCATGAATGAGTTTCGACGCAGATCTTTTTATGATGTCCTGGATACGTCGTTCGCAAATCATCAACAAAGAATAACACAACACTCTAACCCGCTCTTCATGGTCATTACTTTCGCCTTTAAATAATTCAATTTCTTTCCAATTCGTTATCACTGATATTACAGACGACAAGTTATTTTCAAAAAATTCGTAGTCTTTACCTATACCACTATTGATCAGAAGCTCTTGGATGGAACTCAACTCTTTGAGAATAAGCAATTCAGTAGCACTAGGTGTATCGAAAATAACAATAGAAAAAAGAGGGATTAAAGTTGTCATATACGTATCAAATACATCTTGAGAAGAAAGCTGAAATGATTTTGATTTTTCTTTTAGTTCTCCATATTTGATATTGTTTTTACAGACAGACAAATCACATGTTGACTTTATATAATCCTCGCACAAGTCGTAAATATCAGCAACATGACCTTCATCAATTATTTTCTTCAAAAAAAGCCTAGGGGAAATAATATTGTCTGAAATGCGTCGCTCCCCACCCAATTGATCACGCGACAATTTTTCAATTTCTTTTTGTAGTCTATCTAAATGAACATTTGTATAGCTCATTCGTATCGTAGAGCTTCGTGATTTGAATTTTTTCACTATACTTACAACGAGAGGAATAGTCCCCAAATATGTACAAATATTAGGTCCATGATTTGCAAGATAATCATAGATCAAACTCATGCCGTAACTCACTTTTACCTCACAACACCTAAAGCATAGAACAAATTGATTACACAAAAAAACACACGATAAAAACTATCAATTTTACACATAAATAAAAATGTCATAGAATATAAATCTAAATTTATATTTCTTCAAGGTTAATAATCTAGTCTTTATCTGTACTCTCCCAATAAAAAAACGGCCGCATAAAGCGGCCGCTCTGTTTTCATAAAGGGTATAATACTACACAAAACGTGATGCCTGCCTCTTTTGAGTTGACGGTATACGCTCAGGTGTCATGTCCCCGTTTTCACCGTCGCAATTTTAGCGCGTACCGGGATATTGTGGGAGTCCAAACCTGGCTCTTGACCGTGCAGGTCGAAGTCGAGTTCGACACCGGGGCGGAACATGAGGGTATGGGTGGAGCCACCGAAGTGGAACATGCCGAGTTGATCGCCCTTGTTGACGTGTTGGCCTTCGTAGACCGTGACTTCGTTGGACGAGACTTCGGCCATACCGACGAACATCGTACACATCAGGCCGATATCCGGGTTATCGGCGTCGATGCAAACCAAGGCGCGGGCGGCGACATTGGTGATATAGCCTTGCGACATATTGGGGCCGGCCGGGTCAAAGCCTTCGCTTTGTGCTTCGGCATAATAGGACCCATCCAGCAGTTTGGTTCGTACCACCCGTCCACTGACCGGGCTATGCCAACGGTGATAACTCAATGCACTGAGGAACGCTTGATAGATGGTTCCGCCCACAAACTGCTTTGCCATGGGATCGCCGCCGAACATGTGGGTCAAAGAATACGGCTGACCTTTGATCCAAAACGTGTCACGAAATTTAACGTTCGTTGCCAGACGATACGGCGCAGACTCGCACGCATTGGCCACCACAGCATCATTCTCAGGCTCGGCCACGGGACGCCGTCCTTCGCGAAACTGGCGAGTGAAAAAGTCATCCCATGACGTAAATCCATAATATGGCGCCTTGGGATCGCAGATAAAGTCGTCCACAAAGGTCGGCATCGCTTTTTGGGCATCCCGACCGAACCAACCGTGTTCAGGGTCATCGCTCAATACGTAGCGTGAATCAGGGGATTCAAGGAACACAGCCCATTGATTAAGAATCTTCTTCAACTGGCGATTCACTTTTGTATTCAAAAAGGCCACGGACCCAGCCTGCGTGCCCATAGGCCAATCCAAAATCGCATTAACGGGAAACCCAACCAAGCCGGTTGTGTTGAATTCCGGTGCCTGTGTCAAAATAACATTCATCAACTGCAACATCTGGTGATAATTTCGAATTTGCGGACTGCCGGTGGGATCATTGGCATATTCCGGCGTGCGGGGAACCTGATTGAACATCTCAGTAAACAGCATGAAGAGTTGAGGATCTCTTTCAATCAGTCTTTTGAAGTCTCGAATGACAGGCAACAGTGGACGTTGTACCGTCTCGGCTTCTGTTTCCTGAATGAGCTTTGCTTTCCATTCGTCCAACGTGTGTTGATCCGACGGAAGCCACTTCCCCACCTGATACGGTGGTGATGCCGCTGGCGTATCCGCCCAAACAGGCGGCACCGAAACAGCAATCAACACCAGACACAATGTGCCAACGACACCAGCCAACCACAAACGCCTTTTCATACACGCCTCCCTCTACCCGTTGAAGTGATATTGTCCTCTGTCATGCCATTCGGTTCGCATTTCCACATGGGTTCATCACAGGCGTTAGCACAATTTTGACACGACATTCCATCATCATTCTCTTTATGTGTTGTAAGAAAAAATCATTTCTTAAAATTTTTTCTCAAATCCCCCAAGGAATACACACTCGTCTCGCCCCCCTATACAATCGAATTGGAGACAGTTTTCATGATCTCCTATCGACAATATAATTTATTGACCATATGGAATATGATCAATAGTGCATAAAATTGAAACGTCATACTGAAGCTCATAAATGAACCATCATACTAATAAGACGAAAGAAACATATATCATATGGACATACAATATTAACTTCAACATTTCTGAAGGAAAACAGTATGAAATTATCTCTGATTCTTGCACTCTGTGTTCTTGTTTGTTGCCCCTCCCTATCGCTCGCGAAACAATCGGCATACCATGCATCTCCCCAAGAAAAAACGTCACCGCACAAGCCAAAGAAAAAAATCATTATCGATACAGATATGGGGTGGGATGACACCTTATCGACATTGTATCTGATGAAACGACCCGATATCGAAATCATCGGAATGTCCGTTACTGGCTGCGGTGAAACGAATTTGCGATGGGGCAGGGTTATTGCTCGAAGTTTGATGGACTTGGGAGATCGCGCTCACGTTCCCGTAAGTGCCGGGACAAGTACCCCGATGAAGTTCGACCATATATTCCCACAAAACTTTCGCAACGATATGAACGACCTGATGGGGCTCTTGGGAACAATCAATCCGACGATAGACGTCAAGCTCGATCCGAGGCCGGCTTGGAAACTCCTCTCCGACCTGTTGAACACAACCAAAGAGCCCGTGACTATTTTATGTCTCGGCGGATTCACCAACCTCGCCATGATGTTGAAAGAATACCCTGATACAAAAATTGATATGATCAAAAACGTCTATGCCATGGCTGGAGCCATTTTTGTCGATGGCAACGTTGCCCTGCTCAACAATGCCCGAAAATCATGGGATCAAGGGCCTGTCTATGGACAAAACTATCGCGCCGAATGGAATATATTTGTCGACCCTTTGGCCGCAAAAACGGTGTTCGAATCAAAAATTCCGCTCACATTGATTCCTCTTGATGCTTGTGACTACGTTCTATTGTCTCCAAAAGTCGTCAACACCATCAAAGGCAATGATTCGATTTCGCAACTGGCAAAAAATATTCTGACAGAAAAAGTCGGACCGCATAAAGAAGGCATCCCCGTGCCTATTTTCGATCCTCTCGCAACCATGGTCATGGCACACGGTCTGAAGAACTACGAATACGTCTCGGTCTATCTCGACGTTGATATCCAGGAATCCGAAGAACACGACACCTGCGGTCGCCTCATTCACGTCGACAACGGATCACGCAAAATCCGCGTCATCCAGGGGGTTTCCAACTATCTGTTTGCAAAAGATTTTGCGGCGGTATTGAACAATAATTAAACGGCTAGATCGCTTGAAATCATAATGCTCCCGATTTTTAGCTACGAGAAACGGCTCTATTCTCTTTTGACGAAGAATAGAGCCGATGTCTCGACCGAACTTGCAGCACAAACTCAAACTACCTTTGAACACTATCCCCATCATATAGTTATTCAATAACTTTATCATTATCGCGGCCCCCTGTATTATACTGCGACAGTCGAAAATATTCTCGGTGTAACGACTGCGACGATATGACGTTGGAGGAACTCATATTTTTGCCGACATCGAGCAACAGACACAACACATACTTGTTATCTTCTTAAATCTTTGTTCAATATTATCAATACTTTTTCACTATTCAAACCGGAATTCAAAAAGAATAAATTGCACAATGTAGATCAACAATATTATTGTGCAGGGCCATCACCGGGCAAAATGAAAAATGAAGACTAGTACATCGTAAAATTTAAGTCTTCGCATTTGTATTGCAATAGGCTATTCTCTCTTCACTAAGAAGGAGAAGGAATGGCGCCGCGCTACAAAGTGACACTGACCCAGGAAGAACGAGCTGAGCTTGAGGCAATATCATCTAAGGGAAAAAGGGCTGCGCGTACTGTGCTTTACGGGCGTGCATTGCTCCTTCTCGACGCAGGAGAACATGGCCCCAAGTGGGTTGTCGCTAAGGTCGCTGAAGCCTTGGGAGTGACCACTCGTAGCCTTGAGCACTTAAAAAAAAGATTTGTAGAGCAGGGGCTTGAGGCCGCTATTGAACG